>JAFEGE010000100.1 GCA_018240105.1 Verrucomicrobiota bacterium
AATCACATAGGAGCTATTCGGTACTTCTTGAATCATTATAACCAATGGGCTTATGAGAAATTCTTAGATGACCTTGACGTTATTGAATGCTTTATCACTTAGCCTAACCTTAATTCCACCGCCAATATTTTACTTAAAACTTGTTTAGAGATCTACTATAGTAACAAAAGAACCCTGGAAAAACCATTTATGCATAGAAGTTTTATCACTCTAACTTTAGCAATACTTACGACAAACACTCTTTTTGGGGGCTCTAGTTCTCAAAGTAAGCCCTACCAGTGCAAGATGTCGGGAAGTGAGCTAGAAGCAGATATCATAGTCATAGGGGGCGGTGCAGCTGGCTGTATCTTGATGAGTGAGTTATCAGAGAATGGTCTTTTTTCTGTATTAGGTATAGAGGGAGGTTATAATTTAACAACCGATCCAGCGATAGAACAGGTAGGGCTTCCAGCGTTTTTGCTCCCGAGTACGGGAAGAGCTAAGTATTTCTGGCCGGGATGGACTCAGTCGTTGCAGATGCCAGGTTTGAACGGACGGACAAGCGATTGGACAACAGGCATGATACTCGGTGGGGGTTCATCGATTAATGGCCTGTACTACGGGCGAGGGACAGCTGCTGTCTACTCTCGCTGGGAGGGGATTTCAGGAAGCGCGAACTGGAGTTTAGAGGAGATTCAAAAAACCTTCCATGCTCTTGAAAACTACCAAGGGCTCACGATTACGCCAGATGAGAGGGGAGATGATGGTGCTGTCAATGTACTACAGACGCCTACCATCTCAGAGGTAACACTAAATGTCCTATTGCCTGCAGCGCAAGCGGCCTTTCCTTTTTTGCCAGTAGTCACAGACTATAATGATCCAAGTGTTGAGAACGGCATAGATCCTCGTGCACAGTGGTTTATTGATCCGACAGGCACCAAAAGGGTCAGTAGCGCAACGGCCTATTTAAATAGTACGGTTATGACTCCTGAAGGTCAGGGGGTGAATGGCCATAAACTCTACATGCTATTTGGCTCGGTAGCTGTCAAAATACTATTCGACAAAGATGGCACTGCTAAAAAAGTACAATACATAAAAGATGGACAACTCTATGTCGCAAAGGCACGGAAAGCTGTTGTCCTAGCAAGTGGTATCAACAGCAGTAAGCTCTTACAACTCTCAGGCATTGGGCCCTCAGATGTCTTAAAAAATGCAGGGATCAAGCCGGTTTTCATTAATGAAAACGTCGGAAAGCATCTCCAAAACCACCCCCTCATCTTTATTAGCATGCTAGTAGATCCATCTCTTAGTGGGACGCCCCCTGGAGCTCCCTATGCTTTTACTATCAATAATGTCTATTTGCCTGTCGTAGGCGGTAGTGCAAGCGACCCTAGAATGCTGCAGATTTTGTTCGAATACTCACCTCCAGTTGGTAGTATACCTCCTTTATTAGCGATTGGCTTCGATCTTTTGAATCCTGTAAGTGAGGGGAGCGTTGCCATCCAAAGTGATAACAGCTTTCAAATAGCTCTAGCAAACGATGGTTTTTACCAAGATCCTATAGACCTTGCGAATATGAAGAGTGCTGTCTCCGTCTATATTCGAGATCTTTTAGACCAGCTAAGTCTTTTGTATCCACTTCCATCGCCGTACTTTAAACCGATTCTAAGTGATCCGATTAACTTAGTTATCCTTTCTGGCTATGACGATGCGGTAGTGGAAGAGTATGTGAAAAATAATAGCAACCTATCACTCGATATCCACCACTTTGTGTCGCATTGTAAGATGGCGGCGCTTAGCGCTGGTGGGGTTGTCGATGGTGACACCCGTGTCTATGGGACAAAAAACGTTTTTGTAGCGGATAACTCGATTTGTCCTGTGATTCCAGACATTAATACGACAGCCCCCGCTATGATGATAGGGCTCCGAGCTAGCGAAATTTTAAAACGTGTTCTTAAATAAGGGTAGGAACTGAGAATAAAGAAAAATATACTCCAAGTTGTAAGCGTACTCTTATTTTTTACACAAGTAGAGGCTGAGGAGTGTTGCCAGAGCTCTTGTGATAGGATGAATTTCTACGCTGAGGTTTTAGCAGGGCCAAATTTTGTGCAAAAGATTGTGGTCGATGGGAACAGCTCTACCTACCAGACGGGCTATATTGTTGGAGGCGCTGTAGGGTGGTTTTGGACGATGGGCCTCTCTCTAGAAGCGGAATACGCCTATCGGAGAAACTCTATAAGCACTATCTACTTCTTTGGGCAAGGCTCTTCTAACAACGGATACTTCCAAACCTCTTCCTGGATGGCGAATCTATTATGGAATTTGCCTTTACCTTCCTGTAACTGTTCCTTTTTTAATATTGAGCCATATGTAGGAGCTGGTATTGGCTGTGATTTTCAGAAGATGAAGTCTTCAAACTCTCAGATTCTTTTTAGACAAAAGTGGACCCATCTCTCTTGGCAAGTGATGGTAGGACTTGCTCGTCCGATCTTCTCTAATACCGCGATTAGCCTTGACTACACATTTCATCAGGGGGGCTGTCATTTCTATAACCACTCTCTTGAAGTAGGTCTTACCTATAAGTTTGGTGTCTGTCGAAATAGAAGATGATTAACTCATGAAATCCCACCTCTTAGATAGAGGTGCTTCTTATTTGTTGCAATTTCTACTTGCCTGAAGGACTGAGTTTTCTCGCGTTCTTCGGATAAAGTATTTCAAAGATCTCTACTAGAAGCGACTGCAGAGCCAATAAAGCGATAGACCGAAGCATATCCAAACCTGAATATGTAAAATGACGTGAAGCGTGTTGGGAGTGACGTTATCGCCTCTTCTGGGTAGAAAAGAGTGCGTATCTCGATACTCTTCAAAGCCAGCTTTATTGCCATGAATCCAGTAGCCCCCTCCAAAATAGGGAATCCACCACGCTGTAATTGTCCCAAAAGTAATAAGGCCATAAATGGCTACAAAAAGAAGGCAAGCCCATAAAGGAAAAGGTAAAGCAAGATAGAAAAAAGTTACAATCAGGGGGATTAGCACAAGAGTGGCGTTGACGAGGGATCCAAGCAATCGGAATTTTAAGGAATGAGCTTTTTTTAGGGCAGGAAGGTTAGTGAAGGGGGGAATATCGATCCAATCGTGGAGAGCCATGAACAAGAAGAGAATGGATTGCATAACGATAAAGAAATAGATCATTTTGTGGGCTAGTGGCCTCTCTGTTTTTCCTTTTTCTTCTGTTGTCGGAGAGCAAACTGCTCCTCTTTTCGAGCCTGCTTATCCTCACTGCTCTCTTTTTTACTTTGTAATTTTTTCTTTTCTATCTCTTCTCTTATGTAATCTTGTGCAAAAGTAGAGGGCTTGGTTGTCTCTTTGATTCTTTCCATCTCGCGACGCACTTCTCTTTGTAGCCTTTTTGGATTCATGTGCTTGATTTCAAGGGTAAATTCTTTTGGCTCTCCGAACTTTAGCTCTTGGTAATGGGTTAGCACAAATTCATAAACTTCTGAATCGGTTGGCTCACCTCCGAAAATATGTCTTGCAACCGCGTACCCTTCTTTGTCTGTCCTTTCAAAAGTACCTACCCAATACCGTTTATCAAGGAAGATTGTAGCTTGGATATGAACCATGGGCATGACTTCTTAACTGATTAGAAGGTGGGCATTTTTGATTTTCTTTAGCTCTTCTGGATTGAGAAAAAGGTCAGCCTTTCGCCAGACTTCTAAGAATTTTTTCGGCTCAGCTAATTGGATATCCGTTAGAAAAGCGCACTTATCTGAAAAGTTCATGTGAGGAAAAAGAACCTTTAGCATTTCTATCATATCTTCAGATGTCATCATTTCATAAGTCGCATGTTCAAGAGCGCGCAGCTCTTCATCTGTAGAGAGCCGTTGGAGTTCTGGCAGCAGCTTAGTCTCTTCTTCGTGGAGATGTAATAAGTTATCACCGACAAATTTACGGTAGGCGAGATAGAATTGGTAGCCAGCTTCTATAGGATCGGAATTTGCTTTAATAGCATTTAGAAGGCGATCAAGATTTTCTATAGCCTCTTCCTGCTCTTCATGGTCATTATGAGCGTCATGATGGATGGTAGAGCCTTTCTTTTCTAAAAGAGCATGGAAGTTTTGCTCTTCGTGATAAGCATGGCCCTCTAGCATCTCTTTAAGAGATTGCCACTGGGTTTGGATGTGTGTAAGAGCTCCCTCATCGGTAAAATCTGTTTTAGCAATGAGCCTTTCAAGTTCGCTCAAGGCGAAGCTGACGTATTTATGCTCCCGATAAAGTTTGACTCGCATGATAGATAGGTTAGCATATTTCAAGGCAGGATTTCAATCAGCAAGCAGAGCTTAAGCTATACTTATAGGAGCAAGCTCAGATGAAATCTAGCAGCAATCCCTTTTCTTACAACAGTTTCTCGGCTTTTTTTTAGGTGGCTTTGGCTTTTTCGGAGGTTTAGGATTTCCTGTAGGAGGGGATCCAGGAAGGCCAACCATGCTGGTTGTCTTTACCGCAAGGCATGGATAAGGGCCTGACCAAGGAAGTCGGACCTCTGTATAAGGGCCTTGCGAAGGAGGTTGGACCTCTGTAACAACTAAGGTTTTAGTGTTTATCTCTGCTAAAGCATTTCCAGCATCTGTATAGGCAGCAAAACCGTAGGAAGACTTATTGTCTATTGCTAGAGCGTTTATCGAAGTACGCAATATAAGAGAGCTCATAATTTTATTGTAGGAGACATAGCTTAAGGTGTTTCCATACGCTACAAAGGCTTTATAATAATCCGCCTCAAACGGAAGAAGAGAGACTATCGGACTGGTTATCAAAGGCATAGGTATGGTTTTAAAGTCGTTGGTTCGATCAAACATAGCAAGGCATTCGCCTCCAGCTGCATAGACGACTTTATTAGTCTCACCTGTAACAAACGATGTGATACATTCACCATCTACGTAGTATTCAAAGACTTTCGAACCCACACTGCCAAACATTATGACAGAGCCATCTGCTGCTATTTGCAATTGGGTAACTGTTGCGTGGATTGGGTCTGTAGAAGGCGGTTCAATTCTTGTTAGAAGAATAGATTGTTCATCCTTTGTTAAAGCGCAGTATCCATAATCCGCTGATGTCTTTTTTGTGCTGATTATTTTGGGTTTGTCGGGGGTAGATAAGTCGATGAGGTAGAGATCTCTTTGGTTGTTTAGGACATAAGCCAGGCTCCCATCACTTTTTATAGTAGCAAAAGTAGGTCCCTCTCCTAGAGTTAAGATATTTGCTGCAGGCAAAGAACCGGAAGGGCCTGTGGGGAGGTTTAAATTAATAGCGCAAAAGCTATTATCAGTAACAGCATAAGTGAATGTACCTTTAGAGCTTTCTCGAATAAATACAGCGGTCGGGGTGCCTGGTAGTGTAACATCAGAGCCTATAGCAGGTACTACAGATCCAGTACGGTCTGAAAGATTTACAACAGAAATCTTATTAGATCTACCTATAACACCTATTAACATATAAAAATACCGCGCTATTTTATTTATATAATAACAAATAAGCTATTTACGCTAATTTGCTTAAAAATGGATCTGAACTGATTTTCAAAAGCTCTGAGATATAAAAATCTCTAGCTGGAAAATCATTCTAATTTATAGAATGTTCGATAAATACCGAACAAACAGAACATTAGGAGTGGCGTGTGGCATCTGGCAAAATTGTAGAAAAATTTGGCATCTATTTTGATGAGATTGGCTTAAACAAAACCTATGGGCGCATGTTTGGGCTTTTCATGATTACAAGAGAGCCGATCTCTATGGGAAGACTAGTGACCGAGCTACAGATCAGCAAGAGCACAGCCAGTGTAGAAATTCGAAGGCTTTTGGTTATGGGGTACATTGAAAAGGTTTTAATACCAGAGGAGCGCGCTGATTTTTATCAGCTAAAGAAGGATATTTGGGTAACACACTTTCTTCAGAAAATGCAGATGATAAAAAGGTTGCAATCGATTGTAAAAGAAGTCCCCATAGAGGAATTAGAAGTTTTTAAGAGTTTACAAGAGATGGGCGACTACTGTGATTTTATGGAAATTGAGCTAAAAAACCTTGCTGATAAGTATGTTAGAAACATAAAGAAAGAAGCTTTTGGCTCTTACATAGAAGAGGGAAGTGAAGGGCAACCGTTTGTAGTAGAGTGGATTAGGCTGCCGGCCTTGTCAGAGGCATTTTATGAAAAGATGCAAGAGCTCAAAGGGCTTGGCATAGAAACTTTCAGAGAAATTGAGATCGATTTCTTAAAGGCATATCCAAGAGCTGTAGAAGAAGATAAAAGCCTCTCGCTCTTTTCTGGACTAACGGATCAAAAATTAGAAGAGGCAATGGACGCAAAATTAGACAAGATTTTCTCTACTCATCCTAAGGATTTGAGTTCCGAATGGCAGTCTGCGATGAAAGGTGTTTATTATTATGTTGTTACGCTACGAGAGCAAAAATCTGGAAAAATACAGGGCTTTATCACATTTATGGGTGGAGGGTTTGTTCCTAAGGGGGAATTTAAAATCACCGTTCTAGCTGTGGATAGAAATGCCAGAAAAAGAGGTATAGCAAGCCTTCTTATCAAGGCACTTAGAAAGATCGGGATTAATTATAAAAAGCTAGTTGCTAGTACAAGGCCCTCAAACAGAGTTGCTATCACCGCTTATGAAAAGTGGGGCTTTTGTGCGGATATGGAAGCTACAAAGAACTCGCCTGCTCATTTTGTGTCAGGACACTGGATCCATTTAGCGAGGTATGAATAAAAAGGAATTCTTATGTCAAAGAGAAGATTAGAGGGGAAAGTTGCTTTAATTACGGGAGCTGCGCAAGGGATTGGAGCAGAAACGGCAAGAGTATTAGCAAGAGAAGGGGCAACAGTTATTGTCTCTGATGTTCAGGATGAAAAGGGACAGAGTGTTGCAAAAGAGATCGGTTCACCGGCCATTTATCTCCATTTAGATGTGAAAAACGAACAGGAGTGGTCTCAGGTTATAAAAGCGATTCTTCAAAAGTTTTCTAAGTTAGATATCTTAGTAAACAATGCGGGTATCACAGGTTTTCAAGAAGGTTTTGGGCCGCAGGATCCTGAAAATGGTTCACTTGAAAGTTGGCGAGCGGTTCATGCCATCAATTTAGATGGCGTCTTTTTAGGTTGTAAATACGCGATACACGCCATGAAGGGTAATCGAGGCTCATCGATTATTAATATCTCTTCACGATCGGGTTTAGTGGGTATTCCTGGAGCTGCGGCCTATGCATCGAGCAAAGCAGCTATTCGGAATCATACAAAAAGTGTAGCTCTTTACTGTACAGGGCAAGGTTATCCGATTCGATGTAACTCCATTCATCCAGCGGCTATTCTTACGCCGATGTGGGAGCCTATGCTAGGAAAGGGAGAAGAGCGCGAATCAAATATGACTGCTATCGCAAAGGATATTCCGATGCAGAAAATGGGAATGGCTGAAGATGTGGCAAATGCTGTTCTTTTTCTTGCCTCTGATGAATCGAAATACATTACAGGGATTGAACTTACAATCGATGGAGGATTACTGGCCGGAGCCGGTGCACCTGTAGCAAAACAGGAGACCTCATAATGAAGGCTATTCAAGTTGTTAGCTATGGTGATGTCGATTGCTTAGAGATGCGAGATGTACCCAAACCTCTTCCAAAAAGAGGAGAGGTTCTTATTCGACTTAAGGCAGTGGGGGTGAATTTTATCGATATTTACATGAGAAAAGGTGATCCCATGATTCCTATTCCGCTACCCTTCACACCGGGAGTAGAAGGTAGTGGGATTATTGAGGCTGTTGGAGAAGATGTCACTGAGGTCAGAGTAGGGGATTCTGTTAGTTATTTGGGTAGTCTTGGATCATATGCTGAATATGCGGTTGTTCCAGTTGCAAGAACAATTCCTTTAAGGCCAGGGATTAGCTTTGAAGAGGCAGCAGCTTTTACACTGCAAGGGCTAACTGCTCAATATTTGGTTAATGACTCGTATAAAGTTAAGCCAGGCGATAATGTTTTAGTCCACGCTGCCGCAGGAGGGGTAGGCTTATTTCTCATCCAAATGCTAAAACGAATCGGAGCTCGCGTCATAGGGACCGTTTCGGCAAAAGACAAGGGAGTGATTACTAAGTCTTTCGGTGCAGATGACATTATTTTTTACAGCGATCAAGACTTTGCCTTAGAAGTAAAAAGGCTTACAAATGGAAGGGGCGTTGACTACATAATTGACGGCGTGGGGAGAGATACCTTTACTAAAAATTTAGAGGCTTGTTGTGTAAGGGGGCATATTGTTGTATTTGGCCATGCAAGTGGTCAGATTGATTCTTTCTCTCCCAATTTGCTACAGCTTAAATCGATTACGCTTACAGGTGGTAACTTAATGAATTACCTTGGGTCTCATGAGGAGTTACTTAATCGGGCAGCTGTTTTGATGAAAGAGATTAAAAATGAATCTCTTAAAGTCCACATAGATCATGTGTTTCGATTGGAACAGGCAAGAGAAGCGCAAAAGTTGTTGGAAAGTCGTAAAAGTACTGGGAAAATTGTTCTTAAGATTGCATAGATAAAGACTAGGAATGGATATAATAGGGGTAAGCGTATGTCCGGTCATGTCTTTGTTGTTTCTGAGTGGTTGCCAAAAGAAAATTGTGAAGAAAAACTCTGGATTGCTTTGAAAGAGTTGATGGCTTTAACTAAGAAAAACGAAAGCGGCTGTATAAGGGCGCATGCTACTCGACAAATCTCTCATCAGGGCGCGCCAGGGAAATCAAAATACAAGATTATCCTTCTGCAAGAGTATGTCGATCTTAAAGCCTTTGATATGCATTGTCAGGCTAGTTATGTAAAGAGCTCTTTTATGTCTTTATTTATTGCGAATGGTATAAACAATCTCCAGCGAGAGATTAAACAATAAGAGCGCCACCATCAACATACACAATTGAACCTGTTGCGTATCCGCACTGCACTAGATAACATACTGCTTTGGCGATATCTTCAGGTTGGCCGACTCTTTTGGCTGGCAATTGTAGCGCTGTTTTTTCAAATTCCGCTAGACGCTCTTTTTCAGGAACGCTATCCCAAACAGGGGTAACAACTGTTCCTGGTGCAATGGCATTCACTCGAAGAGGGGAGAGTTCGAGAGCAAGCGCTCGGGTTAGCCCTTCGATTGCCGCATTGATAGCGCTTCCCGCGGCAAAATGCATGAAAGGCTTTTGGCCTGCGATCCCACAAAAAAATGTGATCGACCCACCTTTACGAATCTTTGGTGCACCAAGCTTTGCAGCTAAATATTGTCCCCAGAATTTGCTATCAAAAAAATCCCGAGCTTCCTTTGAGGCCATTTTTAAAAACGGCCCCATGGTAAAGCTAGCTGCACAGGTTACAAGGTGGTCAAAAGGACCTACGAAATCAAAAAATTGCGCGATCTCTTTTTCGTTTGTGACATCAAGAGCATAGCTCTCTCCTTTACCGATTTCTAGAAGAGCCTTTTTGAGTTTGTCTTTTGATCGACTTGCAATCACAATCTCATAGCCAAGAGAGGAGAGCATTTTTGCGCTTGCTAGGCCCATGCCTGAGCTACCGCCGATAATCACTACTTTCTTATGTTCCATTAGCTGGATTGTAAGATAAAAATTTTTTCCCTCACAGGTTTATTTAGAGATCTTCACGACCTTTAAACAATCATTGAGATAGAATAACCTTACTAGAAGGAGAAGACTGTTGAATAAATTGCATATTTGTCATAATTATGATTCACGGATTTCAGTTTTCTCAGGCTCTATTTTAGACGCTTTATCCAAAAGACTAACAATAGCCTTTTCGGGAACTGGCTTATAATTCCAGACTTCTACACAGAGATTCAGTTGGTTGGAGATGATTTTACTTGGTCTTTTATCATGTACGTGACCATGTAATTGAAAGTGGTTTGGAGGGCTTTCTGTTGGTATGTGAATCAATTCAACAATATGTCCGCCAATTTTTAAGAAAGCTGATTCCAAAACAATAGAAAAGCCTACGCGATACATCCAGCTTGCATTTCGATCATGGTTGCCTCTAATGCAGACTTTCTGGCCACTGAGCTGTCTGCAAATTGAGTGAAGGTGATCGACATCACCTAAACCGAAATCACCGAGAAAATAGACTTGATCATCCTTGCCAACGCAAATATTCCAATTTTTGATTAGGGCGCAATTCATCTCTTCAACTGTGGCAAAGGGACGATTTGCATATCGTATGATATTGGTATGAGAGAAATGTGTATCGGCAATAAACCATTTCTTCATAGCACTCCCACTTCGCAAAGGTTTGTATTGATTGTTAGCCAATTATTAATTAATTCTATGACATCTTTAATCGCGCTAGGAATCGATTTTTTCTCAGAAGCAAACATCTTTTGATGATAATTCTGCCAGGCAGATTGAAGTACTTCTGCTTCATCATCAAATTCGATAGGTAATGCTTCAAGAGGTGTCTGCCTATGAACAAATACTGCTCTAACTACTTTATCAGTGTAATCTCTATCTAAAGAGGCCTCTAAAGAAATTAGAGAAATAAGATCATGAAAATCTTTCATTCGCGAATTACCAATACCTCGATGGACAACAGTTTCAAGTTTCTCTGCAAAAATAAACTCCTTGGGATAGGATCGCACTTCGATTTGGCTTTCAAATAGAGGCCCTTTTGATGTGGCTGTTAGATTTAGTGAATGGCTAATAGGTTCGACAATATCGCCAAACCCCAAGTCGATTTGGATGTAGGATTGTGGGCTTCCTAATTTTGCCAAAAGTAAGACTTCTATTCCTGTGTAATCCATATGAGGATGTGGTAGATTGCCGATTTTGACTTTTTCAAATTCAAACCCATCAGAAAGATTGATGCGACAAATATCATCGAAAGCCTTTCCAAGAAACTCTTCGCTATTTTTGAGTTGTTTAACGAGAAAATCTAAATCTTTAGTTTCTCTTCCTAGGGGAAGATATCTTGCTAGCAGAGTTCCTCCTTTTAGAATGAAATTTGTCTTGTATTTAGAGTGACAGAGGCGTGCCAAAAACCGTTCTAAAACCAGATTGTGCCAAACTTCTTCAAATGTTAGATCTCGTTCTTTTGCAACGATTTTAAGTCTCTCTTTCAGTGATTGCTTTAAGGATTTATTGTTCATGTTGTCAGAGCCATTACATAAGGGTAAATGTTCACACGCAGTTTCTTAGCGTATTTTAAAAGTTTATTGAGATTCGGTTTGGATTCTCTTTGTTTCAGATACTCTTGCAGAGCCTTTATCGCAATCTCATGGCTTAGATGTCGAAAAGCATCTACAACCGTCCTTTCTCTATCGAACATTTTCAGGCGGTCTTTTCCAACTGTGATTTCTGTTTGTCCTAAATCGATATTTCTCATGCGAATGATACGAGTTTTGGGTCTTTTAGGGCTTTTTAAAGCATGAGGTACAGCAATCCAAAACTCTCGCATGATTTGATCGGTTAAACCATAATAGGATAGAGCGGATATGAGACATATAACGCCATGGGGTATGCTCATCGCTACTAAGAAAAGATCTTCCCACTGGAAATCAATGTCTATCGGAGCAGCTCCTCCTTTATAGATACCCCTGCTGATTCGCTCAATGAGCCCTTTTTTACAAAAATGTGCGAGCATGCGAGGAGGAATTCCAGCCTCATGGGCTTCATGTGCTGTAAAAACTGCCCTTTGGGTAAGTCTTTTAATTATCGCGTCATATTTTGATTTTCTCATACTTTTTATGTAACATAAGCACCCAAATATGTCAAATGGGTTCTTTTATTACATAATTTTAACAAACGAAACCATTATCCACATAGATTCTAAGAGGGTCACCACGAAGATGGACCTCATATGGGCCAAGTTTCTGTGGCTGTGAATGGGATGAGTTTTATGCATTTTTATCTGCATAAGCGATCTTCGATGGCTTGAGGTACCGATAGATGCTAAAGGAGTCTGTCTCGTCTTCTTTGAGGCGTGGCCAATCGCTGAGAAGAGAGAGAGGGAAAAAAACATCTCCTTCGTAGGATTTTTTGATCTTAGTTAAGATAAATTCTTGGATGAGGTTTTCTTTTAGGAATAAGTTATAAATTTGAGCTCCGCCAATGACATACAATTCATTAAATTGTTGCTCTAGCGAAAGGAATTCGGCAAGAGAAGTAACAAAGATGAGATTCGGGGATGGATCGAATTGATGGGGAGAATGGGTAAAAATAATCGATACTCTTTTCGTGAAATAGTGACGAGGCATGGAGAGAAATGTCTTTCGGCCCATGACGAGAGGGGTGTCACCGATGATACTCTGAAAATGTTTTAGATCCTCGGGGTAGTACCAGGGCAATGTCCCGTTTTTTCCTAAAACCCCTTTTTCATCACAGGCTCCAATCCCCAAAATTCTTTTAAACATAGGCACTCTCGAGTAGTGTTAAGGCAGAGAGCGCTTTTTGATGCGCTTCAACATCATGGACTCTCAAATAATCAACCCCTTTTCTAGCGAGATAATGGGAGATACCTAAGGTTTCTAAGTCGCGATTGCCTTCAGGGGCAAGAATTTTCAAAAAGGATTTTCTCGAGTGGCCTATAAGAATTTCACACCCAAGCCTTTTTAGAGAGTCGATATCACGTAGCAAAGAGAGAGATTGCAAAGGTGATTTTCCAAAGCCTATACCAGGGTCTAAAATAATTCTGGAAGGATCAATGCCATAAGCACTAAGTAGTTTAATTTTCTGAGCTCCCCACTCGCAAAGATATCGCATAGGCTCAGTTTCAAAAGGTAGAATCCTATCTCTTCCTGGAGGCACCGTTATAGAGTGGTTGAGGACAATTTTGCAGTTGGTGTCAGCAACGATTTTGAGTACGTCCTCATCTTCTCCTCCCTTTACATCATTGATCCAATCAATTGGATAAACTTGAAGCGCTTTTCTAATCACTTCAGGATCGAAACTATCTAAGCTAATCTCTGGTTTTGAGAGACGACTTTTAAAATCTTGTGCTAGCTCGCTTAAAAGAGGCTCTAAACGGCTCCATTCTTCTTCCGATGAAATAAGCGTAGCTTGGGGACGGGTTGATTGTGCTCCTATGTCAATAACTGCAGCGCCTTGCTCTGTCAATTTTTGAATGCGCTCTAGGGCCAGATCTACTTGGAAGTAGTCGCCTCCATCGGAAAATGAATCGGGAGTCATGTTTACAATCCCGATCATTTGAGGGGATGCTACAAAACATCTATTTTGCCCTGCATCAAAATTGCCCTCTCTATGTAAAATTTCCGTGAGAGTCTTGTGGCTATAGGAAAACCCAGGAACTGGATAGCGCCAAGTAGGGCTCAACAATGCCATTAGGCTGACTAAAAAAGGGCGGTTCATGAGTTCTGGATGGGGGATTTTTAATGTCTCTTCTGAGAGGCATTTTTCATCCCATGCTAAAATGTCTAAGTCTATAACTCGCGGCGCCCATCTTGCAGCTTGGAGATCTCGTCCAAGTCTCTTTTCGATATTTTTTAGATTTGCAAGTAAAGCCTTGGGCGATAGAGAGGTTTCTCCTGCAATGACAAGATTTAGATAGGGGAGATCCCATGCTCGGGGTGCACCAGGTAGTAGAATGGCTTTTGTTTCCAAAATCACCGATACGCGCATCTTACTTAGGGCTTCTTCAGCCATAAGATGGAGAGCTTTTCGGATATTTAAAAAGCGGTGTCCTAGATTAGACCCTACTGCTATAAAGACTTCTGTGGGACCCTCCGACAATATCTAAATACCATCCCTTTTTGAACATGAGGAACGGGATGGTTAGGTTTGGTGATAGCGACTTCAACAAGGGTATTCTCAAGATTTGCTTCTTTGGAGATACAGTGGAAAATACGCTCTGCTAAAGCCTCAATCAAGTTGAAAGATTTTCCCTTTGTAAAGGCAAGCACACCTTCAACTATTGTCTTATAACAAACGACATCGGCTAGCTGATCTGAACGACAACCTAAAGGCTCTTTCGAAAACTTGATTTTGATATCAACATCGACGGGCTGTGGATTCGCTTTTTCTTCTACACTACACCCTAAAGAAATCCAAAGGCGCAGCCCTGGAATTAAAAGCTCATAGAAATCTTCGAACTGGTACCCCTGCCTGTTGAATAGGCTAAATTCTCCCATATAAAGAAGATAAGCTTCAAGGAAAATTGGATCCAGTCTCTCTACACCAAAGGTGTTTCCGGTAACGATAGATTGACATTATAAGACGGGTTTGCCAATAACTCAGATATGGCGATTAAAGAATACAAACACCCGCTCCTTTTCTATCTCCTATGTACAGTTGTTCCTTGGGCTTTTTGGTTCACATCAGCCTATTACAGCCGTGATCCTTCCTATTCTCTTTTAAGTGGGACCTTGGCTTTAATTGGCTTAATAAGTCCGGTAATCATTGCCTTTTCGATGATGTATATAAATCCAACATTACGCCAAGATTTATGGCGTAGGCTCTTCACAGTTCAAAAAACGCGGCCGATATATCTCTTTCTTACACTGGCTGTTATGCCTTGTAGTATTTTACTTGCCCAAGCAATCTCATTGATGTTTGGTTATAGTGTAAATCAATTTTCTTTTTCAAGTGGGCCCTCCTTTTCATATGCACTCTTTTCTCCTTGGGTAATGCTCTTTTTAGCACCCGTTTTGGAGGAGCTTGCTTGGCACTCTTATGGGACTGATTGCATTCGTGTTCATTTTAATCTCTTTGTGACCTCATTGATTTTTGCCATCTTTTGGGCTCTTTGGCATCTACCTCTTGCTTTCGTTAAAGATTATTACCATAGTAACGTGGCTCATATGAGCTGGATTTATTCAGCGAACTTCCTCATCAGCATCATCCCTTTTGTGATCTTGATGAATTGGCTATATTATAAAACGCATCGTAACATCATGGTGGCCGTTGTTTTTCACACCACTGCCAATGTCTTTAATGAAATTTTCGCTACACACCCTGATAGCAAAGTGATTCAAACAATATTGCTTCTTGGTTTCGCTATCATATTATTATTCGCTGAGCCAAAATTTTTCTTCCGAAAAAGAGTATCAAGAGCTGGTGTTGAAAAAGGCTCTGTTATTTCGCCATAAGAGTTATGCTTACAGCAAAAGCAAACAATCTCAATTTCGTGTATCCAAAGCTTTGAGTTCTATGACCATTACCTCAATCGGTTCCTCTGATTCATTGATGTCTCCATGCAGTGTGCCTAAGGGGTCTTCTATTAACCAATAGGCCATACCAGATTCAAAATTGAGATCGGATATTTCTCCAGTTTCTTCAATTTTAGTGAGAGTTCCTCCTTTCAATCCTACAATTACACGAGGACAGTCATGTCTATGCATTTTCAGAGGTTGATGAGGCATAATGATAGTTTTCCACACCCTGACATGTTCATTTTCAAATTGAAAAACACGATGAGTTTGATTTGTAACGCTCTCTTCACTGTGCAAGAAACCGGAGTAAACGAGCGAGATGAGTGATAAATGCTTTATTATATTCATGGGCTCTCCTGTATCTGAAGCAGACCACTATAGGGAAGAAAACTTTATGTGAAAATAAAAATCAATGGGGGCGATTGGACGGGTTCAGAACTTTTGACTGGAGTAAACTGGCAGGAAATTTGCCCTCATGCTTCTTAAAAATTGGATCGGTCAAAGAAGTAAAGGGAGATCCACTCATCATAAAACCCTGAACAAGAGGTAAAACCAGATTTTGAAAGCAGGCATGGCAGAAATGTAAATCTTTCGTTAAGATGGTGATTTTAAATAAAATGTTATAGAAATTGCTTTCTAATTACACTAAAGCTAATTAAACTGTTATTTATTATTCAAATATTTGTTTATTATGTAAATTTTAATTTATATTGAATCAAACAAAGATTTGTGCTAATATCGGCGGTGGAAAAGAAGTTAGGTTAAATTTTAATTGATGGTATAATCTTTAGTTCCCATTGAACTTGGTCTTCTAGATATATGCGTACATGTTGCCCTTCATGCGGTTCTACAGCTTTTAAGAA
>JAFEGE010000101.1 GCA_018240105.1 Verrucomicrobiota bacterium
CAGATTGTGGGTATAGAGCACATAGGGATTTCAACGCAGCGCAAAATATTTTGGCCCTCGGATTGGATGGCCTGGGAGTAATCCCTAGAAGCCTTCGCCTTTAGGCGAGGGAGCAATCACAAATAAGCTAGCGTTGTTTGGAGGGAGAGTTAGTTTTTCGTCTCCTTGCAGCAGGTCTTTTTACTTTCATCTTACCTCGTTTAACTGATTTAGAAACTTGGTGTTTGGCGACAACTCGAATTTCGA
Organism: Verrucomicrobiota bacterium; assembly: GCA_018240105.1. Taxonomy (GTDB): domain Bacteria; phylum Chlamydiota; class Chlamydiia; order Chlamydiales; family 2-12-FULL-49-11; genus JAFEGE01. Next base: position 247 of record JAFEGE010000101.1, read on the forward strand.
TATTGCATCCAAGAAGGGTCAGGTAGTTCATCAAAGTATCATTGCTAAAATCATTAATTTTTCCAGACATGAGAGAGGAAACTTTTGGAGCGCTTATTTCTAAAATAGTAGCAATTTCTTTTTGAGGAAGGCCGCTCTTTCTGATGATATTCACCACTTCTGACATTAAATCAGAACGTGTCCGCATCTCTTCAGAGTCGCTTAGGCCAAGATCGGCAAAGATGTTATCGGTGCTAATAATCGCTTTATCCTTCATTTTTCCCTCTTCCATTCATTATATTGTGTCCTAGCTTGTTTAAGCCTTTGGAGAACTAAATCGATCTCTTTTTTGGAGTAGCAATACCTGACTTGCTCTTTTTTTGAAACACGTGCAAAACTGCTATAGCATCCTTGAATTGAATTGTATATACAGTTCTAAAAGTACCTGATTTTTCATCCACCACAATTTCCAAAATACCAGTTTCGCCAAGATGCCTAAGCGGCTTAGTATTGCCTGGGTCTCTCCCTTTTTGGATATCTCTCAATGAGTGGCCAAATTCCTTGATCACATCTTCTGACATCTCTTTCAAGTCTTTAAGAGATGAACCTATCCATAAAATCGGTCTTATTGGATGGTGCTCTTTCATATAGTATAAAGTTATCAGTATTGGTAATTTTTGTATTTAGTAAATATTTTTAGAAAAGAAGCCGAATATTTCGTGGGGAATAAGATAAGAGAAATAGCCCGGCTAAAATCAAAGTCAAATCCACGCCTTTTGGCATTGCATAAAAACCCTTTGAAGGCCTATCATTTCTGCAAGAGAGCTCTTTTTTACATTATTAACCTGTTTGGCGTAGGTTTGAACCTTCCAGCCGGAGACTTTTACCCCATATGTGCCTAGAAGAAAAGATTCTCAAATACAAAGAACTCCAAGTAGAGCTGAAAAAACTGGAAGAGGAAAAAGAGAAGGTCTATGCAGAGATCCTTCAATCTTTTGCTCACGATGAAAAAGAGATCTTTTCTGAGAACTATCGCGTAAAAAAATGTGTTCGCATCAATATCAAAACCACATTAGACGAGGCGAGAGCTCTACAAGCTACAAAAACCGAAGAATTGGTTGACAAAGACAAAATCAAAGAGCTTCTCCACAGTGGAATTGTGGTGCCAAACGTAACCGAAGCTACCTACTTCTTTATCCACAATCTCGAAAAAGAAGACTCTTCAGATCGATAAGTGGCCATCCGTCCGCCAATGAGTTATTTCAAACCCACGGCGGCTTCTTGCATTACTCTTGGTGTAACCTAAGCTTTATGCGCTCAAAGCTAAGAGCAGCGATCTCTCTGATGCGGTTACTGAGAATTTTCTCTAGAGAATCTCGGTTGATTATCAGCTTTTATTTTAGAGGAAAATGGTCTCTCCCATCATGTGGATCTCTCTCTTAAGGTGTAATATTTACTTTGAAAAATATCTATATCGGTTCAAATCACCCCTTTGGTATAGTCATTGCCTTTAACTATTTGGAGATTGAAGTAATATGGGTAAAGATTCTTTTACAGAAAAACAAGAAACACAACTCTTAGAGGACTTTGTAAAAGTCATCAATAAGCACGTAGAAAAGCTTTCCCCACCGGATATTATTGCTTGCCTACAATCTCTTGCCACTGGCCTTGCGCTTGAGTTTTTCTCAACAGAAGATGAAGCTGTAGATTTCATTTATGAGCTTGTAGACGAATCTTTTGATGTCGACGGTTCTGCAGATGACCTCTCTGATGATGATCATGATGATGCGTCAGAAGAAGATGAAGAAGAAGGCGAAGAGTAGAGCCCCTCCTTTTAAAACTTTTATATCTGTAAAAAGTTTTAATTATTCTTATGAATAAGCTGTTAGCTTATAATTAGCCCCATTAAATCGTGGTCTTCACCTGGTTAATGGGGTTTTTTTATGGGAATAAACAGTTTTCGTCTTCACTACGCTTATTCTAAATTTTGGCTTATCTTTTGGTTTATACCTCTTCCACTTCAAAGACCCAGAAATTTCAATCTCAGCGCTCGGAGTTTAAAGTAGCGCAGCGTCATTTTTGCCCCTAAACTTAAAAAGTTTAGCGATGGAGATGACTTTAAAATATGAGATGCTGAGGCAGAAATTTCTGGGTCTTTGAAGTGGAAGGGGTATATACTCCTTTTTCCAATTGGTCTTGTCCTTCTAAGCCGTGCTTCCTACAGCTCGAAAGGAAAGACAGTTTTTTGGAAGTATGAAGGAAACCGCTTTTGGCTACACTTTTGGGCCATTTTCTTATCTCCAGTAGCTCTCTTACTCTTTTTTCTAAAAGGCACTCTCATCGAAGAAGTGTTATAAGTAGGAAGAGCGATTACTTTCTTTTAAGGAGAGTCAGAAATTGGTGATTAATAAATAGCTTTTCTTTTCCTCTTTTCATCTCTTCTAAAAATCCAATTTGAGCTAAGGCTTTAAGATGTTTAGAGGCGGTATCGCGACCCACAAGGCCCTTACTGATTAAATGAGAAATCCGAATGTAGGGTTGGGTAAACAGAAGCTCAATAAGTTCATTGCTATAGACAGAAGGCGCTTTAGATTTAATAATAATTTTAGAATCTTCTATCAGCTCGTCAATAGCTAAAATCTTTCTGATTGTCCACTTAGACGTTTCGGAAACAGCTTTTAAGAAAAAGAGAATCCATTCTACCCAGGCCCCTTTAGTAGTCACTTCTAATAATTTTTGATAATATTCCGATTTATGGGTGATGATGTAGCCACTTAAATAGAGAATAGGTGTTTTTAGTAGTCCTTGTTCGATTAAGTAAAGCAAGTTGATGATGCGGCCTGTCCTTCCATTGCCATCGAAGAAAGGGTGAATAGCTTCAAATTGATAGTGCTGTACTGCAAGCTTAATGAGAGGATCAACTCCATCTTGAGCATGTAGATAATTTTGCCAATTGCTAAGAAGCTCTCTTAAGTGTGATTCTCCTTCGGGGGGCGTATAAATTTTTTCGTGTGTAGCATCGTTTATCAAAGCCGTTCCAGGGAGTTTTCTGATTTCCGTTTGAACTTTTCGGATGGTTGTACAGATAGCACAGACCGTGGTAATGCTTAGAGGGCGAGTTTTAAGTGATTCGTAACCTTGGTAAAGCGCTTGCCTATATTGCAAAGTCTCTTTCGTTGCAGCGCTTATAGAGGAAAGTGAATCGTTTTCTGCATGCTCAAAAAGTTCATCTGTAGTTGTAACAATGTTTTCGATAGCAGAGCTGGCTTGAGATTCTAAGAGTGGTATGCTGTTTATGAGAACGGTCTGGTTAGGGATCAGCTTTTCTGCTATTGTGAGCTTCGCAAGCTCTCTATTTGCTTCGATACAGGCTTTTAGAACCGTAGGGGTCTCAAGTTCTACCTTAGGGGGAAGTAGGGGAAGGTCATTAAAAGGACGATCGCGATAAAACGTCATATGTTGAAATTCTCTAAAAAATCCGACATATCATCAATATATGTTGAATAGATCGGCATGTCAACACCATATGTTGAAAAAATGCTAAAAAACCAACATGTATATTTAAGTTATTAAATATAAGATTTTTAAGTTAACTTGTGCGGTTCTAAAAATAAATTATGACAATAAAAAGATCAGCTAGAGAATCTACACAGCTCTTGGGTAAAAGCCATTGCTTCCCTTTCTTTACAAATTAGAAAGAGTAGCCGAATCGGCAAAGGGGCATGACTTCTATCTTGTACTTAGGGCGCTTGCCGGTATAACAGGCGCCGTAATATTTCTCTGTAATGGTAAGGATCAAACCCCACCTTTGATGGTCACGGTCGCCTCTATAGTTGTAGCCTATAGGAAACCCTATACCGTATTGACCTGTCCAAGGTAGAAAAATCGGTCCTACGCCGAGGTTGCAATAGCTGTGATCTGTTATCGGAAGCAACCCAGAAAATGATATCTTCCCGTAGGCTAGTACTGCTGAAAGATAGCCATCGATTTCCAACCCGACTGGAGCCCCATCCCACTGTAGAGAAATGCCTACACCTGGCACTAAAAAGGCATCTGCTTGGACATAAGGTATTACATGCCACTCATAAGTTTGATCTGGATAGGATGATTGTTTAGGATCTCCATGGAGAAAAAAGGGGAGTAGTAGAGCAAAGAAAAAACGCGCTTTCATAGAAGGCGTTTAATTTTATCGATATTTATGAATATTATGAATTACTGTTATTTTTTTATTATTTAAAAAATCAATAAACAGTATAGTTGCTACCTATCTTAAAAAATGGCGCCCTTACATCATAGGTCTGGGTCTTTTGGTTGCGATTATTGTTAGCTCTCTATATGTCCGCGTAAACAATGGTACTACGCCCCGTGTTATGCGAAGTACACTACGTGATAAGAGCGCTTTTTCAACTCTTAGCCAGCAGCAAGAACAAGCAAGAAAATAGAGTCTAAAGCAACCCTATATCGAAATCTTCGATTCGTAATTCTACAGGCATTTTGTAGAAATTACACAAGGCCGTTCGGAAGGTTTTCGCTCTCAAAGGGAGCCCCTCTCTGCAATACGTTTTAACCTGCTCATAAACGGCTTGTTTAAAAGCCTCGGTATCGGATTCTTTGCCGTTAAGGTTGTCGATGCTGATACGAAAGCGGTAGCCTGAGGCTTGTGAGAGAAGCCATTCGAGAGCCTGGGGCTTTACCTCTACGCTTTGAAAGAGCTCTTGCTCTTCTGTAGTGCGTCCATCAGGGGCATACCAGTAGCCAAAGTCTACCAATTTGCGGCGCTTTTCTCCCGCAATCAGCCAGTGGGCCGTCTCATGAAGGGCGCTTGCAAAAAAGCCGTGGGCAAAGTAGAGCTCGTTGTGAGGGCGGTCCTTGTCTGTAGGAAGATAAAGCGGTTCATCGCCTCCTTTGACAAGGAGGGTATTATACTCTTTAAAAAAGCAGCCGTGAAAGATAGCGATCAGATCTTGGTAGTTGTGCAAAGAGAACTCCTAGGGCTTGCTAGCAGTTTAACTCTCTACACAGTTAAAAACTACTAGCTTTGTCTTTGATGGCGAGGTTGCACCGGTTCGGAAGTGATTTCGGCTCTCTCTTTATGGGCATAAAAAGAGTAGACGGAGACGATTCGTGCAACCAAGATGGCGATGTAAAACTGTCCGATAATCCCTTCTAGGATAGCAAGCGTTTGCCCCACGCTCTTTAGTGCTGTGATATCGCCATAGCCTATAGCAAGAAGGGTGCCGAAGCTAAAGTAAAGAAACTGCGAGAAGTAGTGTGCGTAATCATAAATGGAGGCGGGAGATCCTGCTAAATGAAAGGAGTTAGGAAATATGTACTCAACCAGATAATAGGAGTAGGCAAAAGCAAAAGCGATCATAAAATAGGCGCAAATGACGCCACGGAGGGTCTCCAGAGTAACTTTTGCTCGAAGGACCACATCGTAGAGGATCGACATCGTGCAGATGAATAAGAAAAGAGCTGTAACAAAGGCGTTACTGATAAAGAAGAGGGGACCTGGATAAGCTAAATCTAGCCAGGATAAAATAACCGCCGGAACTGCTAAGCAGGAAGCTATAGTCTTAACAGTCGGTGTATGGTGAATATTAAATATCGAGGAGAGGATAACAAGAGATAGACAAAGTTTCCAGCCGCCTACATAGAAAACTTGGTGGGTAAAGGGTCTAAAAATAAAAAGAGCGACTAGCCACAGTAAAAGCAGATGGTAGTAGCCAGCAATAAACGTACGAAATTTACTCTTTATGTGTTCCATAGATCTCTCTTTGTCTTTAGAGTTATATATAGAAAATTTTCTAAAATCGAGCCAAGTAAAAAATAGATTGCTGTTGTAATTTTTTAAGAGTATGTTAAGAAAATTCTTTTGCGCAAAAAAGGGTTTTTGAAATAAAAGTCTCACGATCTTTTCTTGTGCAGCAGAGTCGTTATATTTATCACAAACCAAAATAGGAGATTCTATCTATGAAGCAAAATTTCTTTAGATATCTTACCATTCTCATGGTTTCGGCAACGCTTGATATGAGAGCTGCTGTTACAGAGGATTCTAACCCTGTAAGGTTGCCTGATCACGTTCCTTACCAAGCGGTAGCGAACGCTGCCTTCCTGCACCAGCTTGATCCAACCACTAAGGTTCCTTTTACGTTTGTCTTGCCACTCCGCGATGAAGAGGTCTTAGAAGACCTTGTACGTCGTATGTATGACCCGAGCGATGAAGAGCATTATGGTAAATATCTTACCTCTGAGGAGTTTACTGAAAGATTTGCTCCTACAGAAGATGATTACAATGCGGTCATTGCTTATGCAAAGAGCGTAGGGTTAACTGTCAGTGGTACACACCCTAACCGCACTTTACTAAACGTGGAAGCAGAGAGCGAATCTGTAGAAAATGCTTTTAGCCTTTGTCTCCATCATTACCAGGATGCGAGCGGCCGTAAATTTTATGCACCTGATAACGATCCACAAATACCTGCAGAGATTGCAGGTATAGTTAGAGGTGTGGTTGGCTTAGATAATTCTGCTTTTAGACGTCCTTTTAACAGGGAAAATACCGAAGTAGAATTACTAGAGCCTCTCCACATAGGATCATCTGTCTCTCCCTCTGGACCTGGTGGTGCATACGCTCCTCACGATATTGTGACAGCTTATAATTTAACTGGAGCCCCAGTTGATGGGTCAGGTCAAATTATTGCTCTCTTTGAATTAGCCAGTTACTCGCCAAGCGACATCAATACATATGCCCGCTATTTTGGGCTCCCAACGCCGCAATTAAAAGATGTTCTTGTTGATGGTGGCTCTCGGACTGGTATCGATGCTGAAGTAACGCTTGATATTGAGCTTGCTCTTGCTCTAGCGCCAAGAAGTCAGATTTATGTTTATGAAGGTCCTAATTCTGCGCAAGGCGTGGTAAATACTTATAATCGTATTGCGACAGATAATATTGCTAAGCAAGTCAGCACTTCTTGGGGCTTAGGTGAGAGCTTAGCAAGCCCACAAGAGATCCAGGCTGAGAGAGCCATCTTTTTACAGATGGCCGCTCACGGTCAGACTATATATGCTGCTGCAGGCGATAGTGGCGCTTATGATAACTATGACCAAGACTCTTCTAGGACGCTTATGGTGGATGATCCTGCATCGCAACCCTATGTCATTGGAGTTGGCGGCACAAGGTTAGCTGTGAATCGCACAACAGGGGCTTATGAGAGTGAATCTATCTGGAATAATGGTCTCGGTAATGGTGCTGGAGGCGGTGGCGTTAGCGTCGTATGGCCAATTCCTTCTTGGCAAGCAAATGTTGCGACAGCCTATTCCAAAAGCTATAGAAACGTTCCTGATGTGGCGCTTCACTCTGATTCAAGTTTAGGCTATGCAATTTACCATGCGGGTCGTTGGAGAATGTATGGTGGTACAAGCTGTGCGGCACCGCTTTGGGCTGCTTTTACAGCTTTAGTAAACCAGCAGTTAGTGGCCAAGCAAAAGCCGGTCCTCGGTTTTGCAAATCCAGTATTTTATGCGATTGGCAATAGCGCCTCTTTTAAAACAGCGTTTCATGATGTGACAACAGGTAATAATTTATATTACTCTGCAGGAGCAGGCTATGATAACGCTTCCGGTTGGGGCTCTTTTAATGGTATGAATTTGTTTGGTATGTTGACAAATTCTCAGCCAACACCACCAACACCGCCGCCTGTGCCTGCAAAAACGCCTGTTTTAGCGATTGCTATGACACACAATGCTGTCTTTGTCGATGGTCAGACAGGTGCCTATCGTATTAAAGTCTCTAACCAAGGGACTGCTAGTACATCAGGAGCTGTAAATGTTGCTGTTATGCTGCCTAAAGGGCTTACCTACAAATCCTTTAGCGGTGCAGGTTGGAGCTTTGATGCCGCAACGCAAAGTTTTACCCAAACAGCTTCTTTAGCGCCGAGTGGTAACTACCCTCAAATCATCCTGACTGTGAATGTAAGTCCGGATGCGCCATACAGCCTAACACCAACAGCAACGGTGTCGGGTGGAGGATCGGCTTCTAGTACAGTCTCTAATCCAACCACAACAACAAAATAAAGTCTAGTCATCCCGCGGTCGATCTGGCCGCGGGATTTCAGTATGTCCGTATAAGCTCTCTCTTGGTATACTGAAGTTAACCTTTATGAAACTCCTCCTCTTTTTAATACCAGCTCTTCTACTCTTAGTTTATGCCGTCATCGGCCTTTGTGTTGCGCTCAAAAAAAATCGTATGGATATTGCCGATATAGGGTGGGGTGGTGGTTTTCTTATTGTTGCCTGGAGCGCCTTTATCCTATCAGGATTTTCTTGGCCCCCGCTTCTTGTGAACCTTTGTGTTTCGCTTTGGGCTATAAGACTTACGCTTCACATCTATCAAAGAAATCGTCACCTTGCGGATGACTTCAGATATGAAACTTTTAAAAAAAGGGGAGATACAAAGCTTTGGAGTTTTCTAAAAAATTTCCTTGTCCAAGCAGTTATCTTATATATAGTGGCGCTTCCTCTTTTGTGGGTCCACGCTTATGCTAAAGAGATCTCTTGGCAAGCACTCACGAGCGCTTTGGCACTGTGGGCTCTTGGCTTTTTTATAGAAGCGCTTAGCGATTACCAGTTAGCGCGGTTTCGAAAAAATCCAAAAAATCAGGGCGCTCTTTTACAAACAGGTCTTTGGAGCTACTCGCGCCATCCAAATTACTTAGGCGAAATTATCCAGTGGTGGGCGCTTTGGAGCCTTGTTTTGTGGCTTCCTTTTGGATGGGCCTTAGTTATTAGTCCTCTTTTACTGACTTATCTTATCATTAAGGTTACAGGGATTGCTCCTTTAGAAAAAAAGATGGTAAGCCATCCAGAGTTTGAAAAGTATAAAGAAAAAACAGCTGTCTTGGCCCCCATCTCCTGGCTAAATGGCGCGATCTATAACATTAGCTGGTGTATCATCTTATTTTATGGGGCTAAGCAATCCATCCTCTTGCCCCTTTTAGCATTTCTTATCTCCTATCTCTTACAACTCTTTTTATTAAAGAAGACCGATCAAAAGCTCTTTCTAGTTTCGATGCCGCTCTCTGTCTACGCGCTTTTCTTTGGCTTTCTCCAAGAGATGCTCTTTATGCACATACCGATTCTTACCCACCCAGGTAGCGAAATTTTTCCGCCTCTATGGCTTTTAACACTCTATCCACTCTTCTCGTTCTCTTTGAATTCAACCCTCTTCTTTCTAAATCGTAGCTTGGCTTTAGCTTTTGTTTTAGCAGGCACCTCGGCAGTATTTTCTTATTATACGATACAAAAGTGTGGGGCTATTACACTCATCGGACCTCTTTCCTATCCTGTTCTGTTTGTCTCATGGGGGCTTTTTATGGTGGTGCTTGTATGGCTCAACCGAAAGCTTCTTAATCTGATACAAACTCTCACAAAAGGCGATGGCCCTCTGACGGTCTTCTTTGATGGTAATTGTCCTATATGCTCGAGGGAGATGAAGAGCCTCCAAAAAAGAAAGCAGACAGGGGAGGTTAACTATGTGTCTCTTACCTCTGCAAAAGATCTAGAGGCTTTTGATACGGGTATTAGCTATAGCGATGCTATGAAGAAAATCCATGCCGTTGATAGTAACGGCAAGGTTTTGACAGGGGTTCATGTTTTAGCAGCGCTCTATGCAAGAGTAAATTTGCCGCTACTGGCTGTCTTCTTAGAGGCGCCGCTCTTTCATACGCTATTTTCTATCACTTATGCTGTTTGGGCAAAGATGCGTCGCATCATCTTTTAACTCTTCTCGATCTCTTCGCGTAAAGCTTTAAAATATAAAAGCCGCTTTTTCATCTCGCGCTCAAAGCCGCGCTCGACAGGATCGTAGAAAGTTTGCCGCCCGAGCTTAGGGGGAAAGTAGTTTTGTCCAGAAAAGCCAGCTGGCGTTTCATGGTCATAGATATAGCCTTTACCGTAGCCCATATCTTTCATAAGTTTTGTCGGAGCGTTGAGAATAATATAGGGGGGGTCAAGCTCGCTTGTTTTGCTCGCCATAGGAGAGGCTTTTTGATAGGCGGTGTAGAGAGCATTACTTTTAGGAGCGAGGGCAAGGTAGACAACTGCTTGCGCTAAAGCTAATTCACCTTCTGGAGAGCCAAGCATCTCATAGGCATCGCGTGCAGCGATCGTCTGTGGCAGGGCTTGTGGGTCAGCAAGGCCAACATCTTCGACAGCCATACGGATGAGGCGCCGTGCTATAAAGCGGGGATCCTCTCCGCCCGCTAAAATACGACAAAACCAGTAGAGGCTTGCATCGGGATCAGAGCCGCGCACCGCTTTATGAAGGGCCGATATAAGATTATAATGGCCTTCAGAGGCCTTATCAAAGAGAGGGGATTTTTTCTGAAAGAGTGTCTCTAGCTCGGCAACTGTTAAAATGTGCTCGGGATTACAACCTTGGATATTTTCTATAAGATTATGGATATAGCGGCCATCGCCCTGTGCAAGCTCAATAAGGTAGCGCCTTCCTTCTAAATCGATGGGGAGCTTGCCTTTGACTTTTTCATATCTCGCTAAAATCTCTTCCAAATGCTCTTCTGTTAAACTGTTGAGTTTTAAGACGCGCATACGGGACAAAAGCGCATTATTCAAATAGAAGGAGGGGTTTTCAACAGTTGCTCCGACCAAAACAAGCTGCCCGCTCTCTAGATAAGGCAAAAAGGCATCTTGCTGCGCTTTATTAAAGCGGTGGATCTCATCGACAAAGAGAAGAATAGAGCGGCGAAAAAGAGGGTTCTCTTCTGTCTCTTTTAAGATTTTTTTTAAATCAGCAACGCCGCTAAAGATAGCACTTAGTGTCTCAAAAGGAAGAGAGAAGGCTTTAGCGTAGAGGCGTGCAATCGAAGTCTTACCGCTCCCGGGCGGCCCCCATAAAAGGATAGAGAGGGGCTTGCCTCGAGCAACAAGGCTTGTAATAAAGCCTTTTTTGCCAACTAGATGATCTTGGCCGACCACTTCATCTAAAGTTTTAGGCCGCAGCTGTTCTGATAAAGGACGTTCCATGGCTCTATTTTAGCGTTATAGCGGGGGATAGGTCTATTAAAATCGTAGTTGTACGCCGAGGGTAAGCCCCTGCATCCAAAAATCTTTGGTTTCAAAGAGCGGCTCTGGAAAGGCTGGTCCTACAAGTGTTATGCTGGGACTACCTGAAATAGCAGGTGCCTGTGAAGGATTAATAAGGCTATCTAAGCTATTTGTCGCCCAAAGGGTCTTTGTGACATACAAGAAAGTGTAGCCGATATCAAGGCTTAGGTAGCGCGTAAGATGGAAGTAGAGGCGAGCCACTCCCTGCGGGATGATGGAGAAGTATTGTCTCTTAAAGTTGCCTGTATTAGATGGCAGACCAAAGTAGCCTGCTGGAAAGGTTTCTGTCTCTTGCAAGCCATTAAAGTCGTTTGTTACAAGCATACCATTTATGCGAAGTTCGCTACACATAAGACCAAAAGCTGCTTCTGCCTTTAGTTGTAAAGAGAGTCTATTCCAAAAAACTTCGCTTTTTAAGCCGACTTGTCCGCCATAAAATTCGTTAGAAGTTTTAAACTCATCTTTTGTGTAGAAGGTATCGAGGGGCGGTATGATCGAGGGGCTACTCGTTGTAAAGGTTAGCTTCTCTTCAAAATCCCACCAGAGGAAGCCTGTTAAAAGTTGTAAATCTACAGGCAAGCGACGGGGCAATAATTTAAAGGTGCCGTTTGCTTCTGCCTCTTGTAGCTCGTTTGTTACTTTTAAAGTCGCCTCACCAGAGAAGCGCCCGGGAAGAGAGAGGTTTGTCTCACTCTCCTGAAATGTGACAATATTAAAGTAGGGGATGGTTAAGTGGGCTGATCCTAGATCACCATCAGATGATACACTTTTAGAGTAGCTATCTTTTTCTAGGAAAAGATAGTTTGCATCGAGACCAAAAAAGCGTGAGCTACCAAATTTATAAGTAAGGCTAAAGCGCGCTCCCGACTGAGGTCCTGTATGTAAAGATGTGCCGCCAAGAAGAGCAGTCTCATTTTCCGTTACAAGAAGAGGTGGCTCAGGCGTTCCTTTAAGCCAGAAGTAAAGATACTCTGCCTGCAAAAACATCCTTGGTTTAGCATTTGTAAAAGGGTTCTCCTCTGCTACAAGAGGAGAAAAAAGCAGAAGAAGGAGAAGAGATAAGGGAGACTTTCGCATCCTCTATTGATAGAGCAATAGAGGATAATTCGCAATATTTTTAGCGTTACTTAAATAGCAAGAGGCTCAGCTCCTACAACAAGATGGAGATCTTCAGTTGTAAATATCGTAACACCATTTGCTTCAGGCTTAGCAATTAATGCGCCGATTTTTGCAGGGATATCTCCTGTTACAGCAGTTGTCGTACAATCAAAACGTTGAAGACTTTCTATGTCGCTTAGCCATGTAGGGATAGTCTGTATTGGATTACCGTCAGCGAAGAGTACATGAAGGCTGGACAAAGAGGCTAATCCTAAAGGCAATTCTACGAACAGGTTATTCCTCACGTTAAGATGTGAAAGAGTGGGTGCCAAGTCTGGTAGAGTTCTAAGTCTATTTCCATTAAGGATCAGTTCACTAAGAGCTGTGAGACGAGAGACCCATGCAGGGATAGTTTCAAGTTGATTGTGAGATAAAACAAGATGTTTAAGAGCCGTTAGACTAGAAATTGCCTCAGGTAGGACAGTAATTCTATTCCTCCTAGCATCGAGAGTTTCAAGGCTGGTTAATTCGCCTAGCCTAGTTGGAAAAGTTGTAATTTGATTATTGCTTACGTCGAGATTTTTAAGTTGTCGAAAGTCACCTAGCCATTCTGGGAGCTCAGTAAGATTGTTGGAAGCGAGGTCAAGATGTCTTAAATTGGGTAAGAAGCGAATTTCATTAGGAACTACAGTTAAAGCAAGACCATATAAATAAAGAATCGTTACTTGGTTCAGTGTGGCTTGATTGCTAGCTGCCCAATCAGCGAATGCTTCTTGGCTATAAGGAACTTCTATTCTTATATCTAGACAGCTTAAAGCGTTTTGAAGTCTAATTCTAAAATGCTCATACGGAGTGCATGGAGGGGGAGGGGTCACTCTGCCCTCAAGAGATGGAGCTGCTGCTGCACCCGAGGTTTCGAGTCTGAGAAGAGCGGGGGCAACTACCGCGTGTAAATCTTCTTGAGGATTAGGTGGTGGTAGAATAGCAGCGGCAGCAGCAGCTGCGCTTCCAGTTTGTATACGTTCCATATTTATGCCTTATTTGTTTTTTTTGAGTTAGAAAAAAGTAGCATAATTGCCTTTAATTTACATGCTAATAATTTTTAAAAATATAATGACAAGCCTTACAAAGGTTTCTCAAAAAAACATGAAGACAGAAGGCGATTTGCCGTGCTATAAGAAATTTTATGAAAGAAGGCGATGGTGTTATAGTTGGCTGTGATGAGAAGGCAGAGTGGCTTTTGCCGTGGTGGTGGCGCCACTATAGAGCGCACGCCTCCTATCCGGTTGCCTTTATCGATTTTGGTATGTCGAAGAAGGCAAGAAAGTTGTGTGAGGAGAGAGGAAGAGTTGTTACTCTAGAGCTCGATAAGCCTCTTTTAGTGGCAGAGACAGCTCCCGAAGAGGGTGTCTACGATCTGATGTTTGAGCCAGGTTTTCGAGAGAGTCGCTATGCGTGGCTTAAAAAACCTTTGGCTTGTTTGCAGTCGCCCTTTGAGAGGACGGTTTGGATTGATCTTGACTGTAGAGTAGAGGGTAAAATTGATCCGATCTTTGAGAAGCTTGGTTCTGTTGCCGATATTGCTTTAGTGCCAGATCGACCCTTTATGCAAGAGGTGTATAAAAAAACACAGACCATCTTAGAGGGCGAGGTGATGTATAATTCGGGAGTTGTTGGCTTTGTAAAGGGCTCCACCACGATTAAAGAGTGGGCCGATATTATCTTAGAGGGGAAGCATACTTTCCCGGGCGATCAGGATGCGCTTTCACGGGTTATTTTTATCCATAAGCTGCCTGTGATAGAGCTTCCTTTGTTGTATAATTGGTGCTGGGCTGATCCGCCTGTACCGGGTATTGTGATAACGCACTTTATGGGCGCAGGGAAAAAGTGGCTGAAAAAACAGGCAAGCTAAAGGCTCGTAGAGATAAAAGATTTCTACTGCTGCTTACTCTTCTTGTCGCTCTACTTATAGGCTTTACTCTTGCCTATCTTATTTTTCATAGAAGGGATAAAACAAGAGAGCTTGTTTTATATGGCAATGTAGATGTTAGGCAGGTAGACATTAGCTTTCGAGTATCGGGGCAAGTAGAGGAGCTCTTTTTTGAAGAGGGGGACTATGTCGCCAAGGGCCAGTTGATGGCAAGGCTTGATCCGGCTCCTTACGATAGCCAAGTTCTAGAGGCGAGCAGTAATTTAGAGGCTATGCGCGTTAAGCTTGAGAATGCTGAGATTTTACTGGAGAGGCGCTTAGAGCTTTTGCCGATCGGAGGTGTCTCGCAAGAGGATGTCGATAATGCGCAAACAAGTCGTGATCAGCTCTTAGCAAACCTTAGAGAGACCGAGAGCGCTCTTGTTATAAATTTTGATAACCTTCGCTACACAGAGGCTATCTGTCCCAATGATGGGGTTATTTTGACGCGCGTTAGAGAGGTCGGTACCGTTGTGGCGCCAGGTCAGCCTGTATATACTCTTTCTTTGACATCGCCTGTGTGGGTCAGAGCCTATATAAACGAGCCGAATCTAGGTAGGATACACTTTGGGATGGAGGCACTTGTCTATACCGATACGCCTAAAGGAAAGATTTACCATGGAAAGGTCGGTTTTATCTCTCCCGTTGCTGAATTTACCCCTAAAACTGTCCAGACTACACAGCTACGGACAGATCTAGTCTACCGTCTACGGATCTATGTAGACAATCCTGACCAACTTCTAAAGCAAGGGATGCCAGTCACGGTAAAGTTTTTAAATTAAATTTATTTAGTTTTTTATTAAATTTAGCTGATTTTAATATGTAATAATTATATAATACTCATTAATAAAAATTCATAAAATGAGGATATATGACAACTATAACTTTTCCAACAATGACTGCAGAGGTGCTCTCTATTTTAACAGAGGCTGAAAGGACTGTAGCTGGGCCTTGGCCTCAGATGGAAGTTCCTGGAGGGCATTTACAAGCTGTGAGAGTAAGTGCGCTTGGGCGCGCCACTATTTTAACGCACGGTGGACAGCCTCAGGGTTTTGTTTTAATGGCTCGTGGTAGAAGCGATGTAGAGGGTGATTTTGCTGTGAATGTTCCAAATATGGCAACGAGCTCTTGGGAAGAAGTCACTATGAAGATAAAAGAGGTGAGAGCTCCTCTTTTTATTGTAAATACAGGAAGAGGTTGGGAAGTTTTGGCAGGTGGCCATGATCTTGTAAACCCAGCAGTTCTTCGTGTCTTTGCCTCTACATACCATATGGAAATGCACGACGGGTGTACAACGGAGAGCGATTGCCCAGGAAATGTCTATCGCACAGAGAATGATAAATCCGTAAGATCATGGCAGCTTTTTATTGAGTCCCTGCTCCGAGGCGAAAATCCTTTTCTAACCATATAAAAGAGTTGCAAAGTGCGCTTTGGTTTGTCTAAAAGAAAACCATGCGCACTTGCCTTATCGAAATTGAAAATCTCTACAAATCTTTTCATAATAAAGAACCGTCGGCTATCGATGGTTTGACTGCTGCTATTCCGAAGGGAAAAATCGTTGGTATTGTCGGCCCTGACGGGGCAGGTAAGACAACGCTTTTCCGATTAATCGCAGCTCTCTTAAAGCCGACAGAGGGGCGCATTGTTGTCGATGGCCATGATACGGTAGAGGAGGCAGAGGCGATCCACACTGAGATCGGCTATATGCCGCAAAAGTTTGGCCTCTATGAAGATTTAACCGTCCTACAAAATCTAAATCTCTATGCCGATTTAAGAGGGGTTACGGGTAAGGAGCGAGAGGAGAGCTTTGAGAAGCTCTTAGAGTTTACCTCTCTTAAGCCCTTTACAAAAAGGCTTGCTAGAGACCTCTCCGGCGGGATGAAACAAAAGCTTGGTCTTGCCTCCACATTAATCAAAAAACCAAAGCTTCTTCTTCTAGATGAGCCGACGGTGGGGGTTGATCCTCTCTCAAGGCAAGAGCTATGGAAAATGGTCAGCTCTCTTAGAGAGGAGGGAATCTCTGTCCTTTGGGGAACCTCCTATTTAACGGAGGCAGAGGCGTGCGATACGGTCTTACTTCTTCATGAAGGCAAGCTTCTCTATTTTGGAGAGCCTCATCTTTTAACGGAGAGGGTTAGAGGGCGCGTCTTTGTGACGACCCCGTCGATAGAATCACGTCGCAGAACCATCCAAGAGCTTCTTAAAAAAGAGGAGATTGTCGATGCAACGCTGCAAGGAAGTGAGGTTCGCTTTGTTGTCAAAGAGGGGAGGGCGCCGCCTATAGAAGGAACTCTTGTGGAGCCTCGTTTTGAAGATAGCTTTATAGATATCCTAGGAGGCGCTCCAAAAGGTGAATCGCTTCTTGGAGAATTACGAGCTAAGAGCGCCTCTAGTGCGCCTGCGATTGTAGTAGAGAATATAACCAAGCGCTTTGGCTCTTTTGTGGCGGTTGATCACGTCTCTTTTACTGTCTCTAGAGGGGAGATCTTTGGCCTTTTAGGTCCAAATGGGGCAGGTAAGTCGACGACTTTTCGGATGCTTTGCGGCCTTTTACCGCCAAGTGAGGGAAGCGCCACTGTCAATGGCGTCTCGCTTGCGACAGCGACCTCCCTTGCAAAGAGGCAGATCGGCTACATGGCGCAGAAGTTTTCTCTCTATGGCGCTTTGAGCGTAAAACAAAATCTCGAGTTTTTTGCCGGTATCTATGGCCTTGTCGGTAAAGAGAAAGAGCAGGCTGTGGATGAGATGATAAAGATGTTTAACCTTGGGCCTTATCTCTCTAGCTCTGCTGAGACTTTGCCTTTAGGTTTTAAGCAGCGCCTTGCGCTCGCAGCTTCCAACATGCACAGGCCAGAGATCCTCTTTCTTGATGAGCCGACCTCCGGTGTAGACCCTTTAACAAGGCGCGAATTTTGGAGCCATATCCATGCCTTGGTGGAAAGAGGGGTTACCGTGATGATCACAACCCACTTTATGGAGGAGGCAGAGTATTGCGATCGGATTGCCCTTATATACCAGGGCAAGGTTATCCATATGGGAGCGCCAGATAGTTTAAAAGAAGAGGCAAAAGCTTCGACGCTTGAAGAGGCTTTTATTAAACTTGTCGATAGGCATAAATAATGCAGCGGCTAAAAGGGCTATGGAAAAAAGAGGTATTGCAGATCATACGAGATCCCAGCACGCTTTTGATCACCGTTTTTTTACCGCTCTTACTCTTATTTCTCTATGGCTACGGGGTCTCTTTAGATATCAATCACCTTCGCGTGGCTCTTGTCTTAGAAGATACGGCCCCCGATGCGATCCGTTTTGCAGAGTCGTTGACAAACTCTACCTACTTTGATGTCAAAGTGGTGCGCGATCGTAGAGAGATTGAGAGAGATCTTTTAAAAGGGGATATTAGAGGCTTTGTTGTCGTACCCTCCTACTTCTCAGAATTTCGAGAGCGTAAGAGCACTCTTGCTCCCATCCAAGTGATTGCTGATGGTAGCGAGCCTAATACAGCAAACTTTGTCATCAACTATACCCAAGGCGCCTTTCAGAACTTTTTAACAGAGAGCTTTATCCAAAGAGATCTTACAAGTCGGCCGCTTGTCCAGATAGAGCCGCGCTACTGGTATAATGAGCAGCTAGAGAGCCGTTTTTTTCTTCTTTCAGGCTCGCTTGCCATCATTATGACGCTGATCGGTACCCTTTTAACGGGGCTCGTTGTGGCAAGAGAGTGGGAGAGGGGGACGATGGAGGCGCTCTTATCGACAGCGGTTACCCCTTTAGAGCTTCTCCTTGGCAAAATGGTTCCTTATTTTGTACTCGGTATGGTCTCTATGGTGATCTGTATTTTTATCTCCCTTTTTGTCTTTCATTTGCCGCTCAGAGGCTCTTTTTTTCTTCTATGCGGAGTCTCTGCGATCTTTCTTCTCTGCGCATTATCGATCGGCCTTTTTGTCTCAACCTTTGCCAAGAATCAGATTATTGCCTCGCAGATAGCGCTTATCGTAGGCTTTCTTCCAGCCTATATCTTGTCTGGTTTTCTCTTTGAAATCTTAAGTATGCCGCCCCCGATCCGCCTTTTAACCTACCTTATGCCAGCTAGATATTTTGTACAGGCTCTTCAGACCCTTTTTCTTGTCGGTAACGTCCCTGAACTTATTTTGAAAAATAGCCTCTTCATGCTCTTCTTTGGCCTTCTCTTTTTTTCTCTAACTCTGGTAAGTACAAAGAAAAGGTTATGATACTCTCTCTCATCAAAAAAGAGCTTCTAGCGCTTCTCAGAGATAAAAAAAGTCGGATCTCGATCCTTCTTCCACCCCTTGTGCAGCTAACGCTTTTTGCCTCTGCGGCAACCCTTGATGTAAAAAATGTGCCGATTGGGATTTTGAATCGCGATAGTGGCGAAGAGGCGTTTGAGTTAGTGCAGCGCTTTCACGGCTCGCCCTTTTTTACTAAAATTATTTATTTACAAAGTGTCGAGGAGATTGCCCCCTTTATTGATAACCAGAGAGGCGTCATGGTCCTCTCGATCGATGAGGAGTTTTCGCGCAAGCTTGATAAGAAGGAAGAGGCTACCATCCAAGTGATTTTAGATGGCCGCAAGTCGAATACAGCGCAGATTGTGGCGGGCTATACAAGTCAAATTGTCCTCCAATACAATGAAGATTTTAAGGCGAAGGCCGATCTTGTAGAAGAAAACAGTATTTTAATGCCGAGGAGTTGGTTTAATCCGAATCTTCTCTATGTTTGGTACAATATCCCGTGCCTTGTTGCGATTTTGTCGATGCTTACCTGTCTTGTGGTAACAACGCAGTCGGTTGCCAGAGAGCGCGAGCTTGGCACCTTTGATCAACTTCTTGTTTCCCCTTTAACGGTAAGGCAGATTGTGATTGGCAAAATCGTGCCGGGGATTATTGTCGGGACGATAGAGGGAACCATTATGCTTATCTGTGGTATCTTCCTTTTTAAGGTTCCGTTTACCGGCTCGTTCCTCTACTTCTTTTGTAGTTTAGTGGTCTTTGTCTGGTCTGTTAGTGGGATTGGTCTTTTTATCTCCTCGCTTTCAAGAACGCAGCAGCAGGCGATGCTCGGGACCTTTATCTTTATGATGCCAGCGGTTTTACTTTCAGGTTTTGCAACGCCTATTGAAAATATGCCCACTCTTTTACAGCCAGTTACTTATCTTATTCCGCTTAGGTACATGCTCCTGATCTCAAAAGGACTCTTCTTAAAAGATATCCCTCTTCTTCTTGTTTTAGAGAGGGTGTGGCCTATGGTGGTGATTGGTATTTGCAATACGATTGGAGCAAGCCTTCTCTTTCGTCGGAGGATGGCGTGAGGTATCTCTTTTTGCTTCTCTTTTTATCAGGCTGCATGGTGGGGCCTAAGTATTGCAAACCAGAGGTCGAGGTTGCTAAAGAGTGGGGAGTCGATGATACTTCAGATGAGCCGCCGCTGACAGATTGGTGGCAAGTCTTTGATGATCCTCTTTTAACAAAATACATAGAGACTGGGGCTCTATATAATCGCACTCTACTGATGTTAGAGGCGACCATTTTACAGGCGCGCGCGACAAGGCAAGTTGCAGCCTCACAGCTCTTTCCACAGGTAGATCTAGATCTTAACGGCACGAGAAGTTATTTTAGTAAAAATGGCCCTGTCTTTGCGATCGGTAATCCCACAGGGTCAACGACTGGTTCTGTCTCACCGAATACGGGCCTGCCCTTTGTTCTACAGATACCACAAATCCAAAACCTTTATAACGCGCTCTTCGATGCTTCATGGGAGATCGATCTATTTGGTAAGACAAGAAGCGGTGTAGAAGCCGCAGCTGCTATGATAGAGAGTAAATGCGAAGAGTATAACGATCGCCTCTTATCGCTCTTTGCCGAAATAGCAAAAAACTACATGGAGCTTCGTAAGGCGCAAAGGATGCTACACCTTGTGCAAGAAGATATCAGAATGCTAGAGGCGTATAAAGAGATCACAGCGCTTCGTTATAAAACTGGCCTTGTGAGTAAAATGCCCGAGGAGAGTGTAGAGGGAAGGCTTGGGGAGGCGAAGGCTAAAGAGGCACCTATTATCGCAGAGATTTACAGATCTATTTACACCCTCTCTGTTTTAATAGGTTGTATGCCAGAGGCTCTAGTGGATGAGCTTTTAGTAGAGAGCTCCTTGCCAAAGAGGCCCTACAGCGTTGCGATGGGCGTACGCTCGGATCTTTTGCGTCGTAGGCCTGATGTGAGAGCGGTAGAGAGAAAGCTTAAAGCCGCAACAGCAAACATCGGTGTTGCGGTTGCCTCTTTTTTTCCAACGATCACTTTGATCGGGGATGGGGGCTTGCAGTCGCTTGCTCTTAAAAACCTCTTTACCCCTAAGAGTAAAACGTGGGCCTTTGGCGCTGATATCAACACCCCGCTCTTCCAAGGTGGTAATCTTATAGGCAACCTTAAGCTTGCTAAAGCACAAGAAGCTTATGCCGCTTACGAGTATCAAGAGGTAGTCTTAGAGGCGTTTGAAGAGGCTGAAAAAGCGCTTATCTCCTACACACAAGATGTAAAAAGGGTGGAGGAAGAGTTGGTTGTTGTCAAAAGCTACCAAAACCTTGCCTACCTCTCCTTTGAGAGAAATCAAAAGGGGCTTGTCAATCGTCTCGATCTTTTAGATGCTAAGCTTGCGGAAAATAGCAAGGAGGAGGCTCTTCTTCAAATGGAACTCCAAGCGCTTGTCGACTTAATTGCTCTTTATAAAGCCTTAGGCGGCTCTTTTTAAATTCTTTTTATTTTTTCGGTAAAGAGCTATCTTCGTTTAGAAACAGAAGGCTTTATGTTTGTTTGTCGTAGATCTTACCCAGACCATGAAAAGACAGTTTTCAGCAAAATGGATCTCTTTCCAGGAGTTGTTTTACCTGGCCTTAGCACGGTAAAAAACGTAGTCGATATCTTTGCTAAATACGTTTGGAAACCAGAACCTGCTTTGCTCTCTGGCTGGAGAGCTACTTACTATAAGCATATCACTGAAAAAAGTGTAGCCCGCTGTGTTTTTTTGGTCATCCCCGTTCTAGGTCCAATTGCCGTTCTTTTAGCAGAAGAGCTTGAGGTGGTTTATATAAATTCTCTGAAGGACAAGGCGAAAGAGGGCGATATAGATGCCATGAAAAAGCTATGCAAAGAACCCGATACAGCCAAAGAAAGAAAAGAGGCTCTAGGAGGATTATTTTCTAAAGCCAGCTTTAGTCAGGAAAAAAGAAAGCTTGTTATAGAGATGGGGGCTGCTTGCTCTACTGTAAAAGATGGCTCCCCGCTTCAGAAAACGGCTCTTTCGGGTGTAAAAGAGACTATTTGTGAGTGGTTTGCCAAAGAGATGCTCGAGCCATGGTGGCAGATGGAGGACCTAGTCTCTCTCTGGGACTATGCAGATAAATTAAATAGAGATACCAATTCTTCATAGGACTCCTCTTGTGATGAAGATGTTCATCCGATGGCGGTTGCCTTAAGGCCTCATATAGTGAGTTGTATAAAAGGTAATTTTGATTCATTTGGATTAGATGAGGTAGTAAAATGGTACAGGGCTCCTAGTTTTCCTCAAAAACTTAAAACGTGCGCTTTTACCATAGCCGTTAGAAAGTGGATAGACTCTAGCGGGCCGGAAAATGCAAACAAAGATGATGCTGTATGTCGTCTTTATACAAGGGATGTTACAGATAGAGAGGCTATTTTTGCCTTCACAACGAAAGAGGCAGAGGGAGGCAGTGTAAAGGCTTTAGGTAGGCTTTGGGTTTTGATAAGGCTTACAAGGCAGTTAAAATTGCCTCTTCAAGAAGCGAAACTTTTTAGATGGTTTCGTGAGATAGCAAAAAACCCTAGCGCCCCTCTCCAACGAGCGGCTATGGATAGGGTTTTATTTTTCGTGTGCGGGATAGATGTGACACATGATGTAGAGGATACATTTTCCACCATGTTGGTCGCAGATTTTGCTATCTTCTCAACAAAAGACAAAGAGTATCTTGTAAGCAAACTTATAGAATTAGCAAAAGCTAATCGGGGTAGAAGATTTCTTTCATGGTTAGAGACTTTGGCTAATCAAGATCGACGTTGGATTCTAGTAGCTAAAGCTATTGCAGAGGTATATGAAGGGTATGGAGAGGAAGCACAAGCGTTTGTTTGGGATAAAAGAGCAGCAGAGCTTGGTGATGTAGAGGCCATGTGCTTGGTAGGACACTATTTGAATAGGCAGGGAAATTTAGCGGAGGCTCTGAGGTGGTATAAACAAGCGGCTGATAAGGGCCATGAGAGGGCTAAAAGAGTAGTTGCTGCGTGGGAGGAAGCGAGAAAGGCTGGGAAAACGTCGGTAATCAATCCAGAAGAGAAGTTGACCGCTGAAGGGCAGCTTATGGCTATAGCTCGGAAATATGGCATTGATACTGAAGGTTTAAATCTAGGCCAAATATGGAGAAGATGTTGCTTTCCTCTTCATCCGGATAAAACTGGAGGGAAATCAGCTGCTGAAATAGAAGCGAGAAATAAAGATTTTAAATTAATTTCGGATATCAAAGGCATTTTAAACCTCTAATGAGAGGTGCCCTGGAGAACTCTTCTGCCCTCTAGCCACGTCTCTACGACAGTAATCGAGCCGATTTCCGTAGGATTTACTTTCTTCGGGTTTTTCGCGAGGATCACAAAGTCGGCGTATTTACCTGTAGCGATGCTGCCGATCTCTTTATCACGAAAAGATTGCCAGGCAGGGTAGATGGTCATTGCTTTGAGAGCCTCATTTACGGAAATCGTCTCATCTGGTGCGAGAACTTGGCCGTCTCGCATCTGTCTTGTGACAACCACTTGGATGAGAAAGAGTGGGCCTATTTCCGAGAGAGAGTCTTCATTGATGCTAAACTTTAGACCGAGCTCTTTGGCACTCCGCGCTGGATCTATATCGTTTGCTCTCTCCTCGCCAAGGATCTTGTCTTTTAAGACCTCACCCCAGTTGTAGATGTGTAGAACAGTAAAAGAGGGGGTTGCCTTCACATTTTTCATCTTGATGAAGGCAGCTCTGTCGAGGATAGTTGCATGCTCTACACGAAAGCGCGGATCGGTTGCAGGAAAGCTATGCAATGCCTGCTCAAAGGCGTTTAAGCTGTTTTGGATAGCGGCATCACCGTTAGCATGGATGGCGATTTGTATGCCTTTTTCATGGACTTGCTTTACCATTTCAGTAAGGGTCTGTGCCGGATAGTTTAATGTGCCACGGCTTTTCGGAAGGTCGGTGTAAGGTTCTGTAAGAGCGCCTGTGTGGCCTTGGAGAGAGCCGTCTGCCCATATCTTTATGCCGAGAACTTTAAAAGAGGGGTCGTTTCGTTTTTCTAGGGCTGCGAATTTTTGTAGAAGGGGATAGATAAGATAGCCCTGGATACGAACAGGAGCCTCTTTATCGTGAGCTACTTTGCGTAGGATCTCAAGGCTCTCTAAAGGGGTTGGCATAGGTAGGCCGAGAGCGAGATCGGTGAGAGTGGTGTAACCTTGTCTTGCGTAGTAAGAGATGGCATCTTTTGTGAGTGTTTCAAAATCGAGTTTTTTCATTTGCAAGAAGCTCTCTAAGAGAAGAGCTACTGCTGGAAGCTCAAAGGCAACGCCTGTTAAGTTATTGTTTTTATCGCGCTCAAAAGAGGCGCCTTGGGGGTTGCGTGTTGCACTTGTGATGTTGGCTGCTCTAAAGGCAGCATCGTTACCATAAGCAATGTGGCCAGATGTGTTAATAACTAAAATAGGAGTTGTCTGTGAGATACTGTTTAGTGTTTTGAAATTCAGATCGATAGGCTCCTTCATAAGAGAGGGGTCGTACCGAAAGGCTAAAACAGGACCCTCTTTTACCTTTTCCTTAAGAGCTGTAAGAACTTCTCCTCCTGTCTTATAAGTAAAAGGGTCGAGCTGAAACCCTTTTAAGGTAAGTGCGGTTGGAATAATGTGGGTGTGTGGGTCAATAAAGCCCGGTAAAAGCGTTTTGCCTTGTAAGTCAATCACTTCTGTAGTCGCAGTCTTGTAGTGAAGCGCCTCCTCTTTTTTGCCGATAAAGATAATCTTACCGCCGAGGACAGCAACCGCTTCTGCTGTAGGGTGGAGATCTTCCATAGTCAGAATATCGCCTCCATAGAAGATCGTGTCGGCTTTTCTCTCTTTTTTTTGCGAGCAGGAGAAAATAAATGGCAGTGCTAAAAAAATAATAAAGGGGCGAAAAGCTCTCATATAGAGTTGTAGATAGCGAATATTTTTTTTGTTGTCATCTATTTAATTTGATTATTAAATAATAAATTATGCATTATTAAATAAAAAAAGTTTTTATATGAAAAATAAATATTATTACATGATTGGTTCTGCTGTAATTATTGTGGCGCAAAGTATTAGCCTTTGGTACGCGGGTAGTATGCGCTTAAAGAGAGAAAAGTCGGTAGTTTTAAAAGAAGATAGAAAGATTGAAAATGTAGTTCGCCCCAAGGCTGAGGGAAATAGTAGATTAGAAGAGAGAGTAAGGCCAAGGCTAAAGAGTAAAGCGGAGATAAAAAAAGCGGAACAGCCCTTTGCTATGATAGAGAAAAAGAAGGCAGAGAAGAAGTCTGATAAAAAGATGGATATAAGAACAGGTGAGACGTACAAGCTCCCAGAGCATCTTTATCTTCTGATCTCTTCGCGCGTCTGGTATGAGAGTTCTAGAGATAATTACCTACCTAAGAGTGAAGAGATATACTTTCTTAAAGAGGAGCAGCTCCAAAAGCTTAGCGATGAAAGTGATTCTCTTGGCGACCACGTCTACGTGATTTTAAAGGTAAAGACAGAAGATGTACAAGGCCGTTGGTCGTATCGTTCTCATGCAGAAAAAGGGGAGAAGTACTTTCACCTGATAGAGGGAAAGATCCCTAGGGCTGCTGTTTTGGAAGTTCGGACCTTTTTAAAGGGCTTCTGATTCGGCAAGATAAGCAACATCTAGCCAAGAGCGGATTTGGAGCCATACGGTTGGCCACACAACTATACCAAAGTGGCCAAGGTAGCTAAAGGAGTGTTGTCTTCTTGGATCTTCTGTGACATGGCCACAGGCGAGAGGGACTGCGTAGTCGGTGCTTGACCAGGTGCTGTAGTATTTTCGTCTGCCGCTTCTCTCTGACGCTACGACTCGATCAATAAGGGCCCTTCGAAAGTTTGGTTCTGTAGCTGTTGCTCCACGAACACTCATTTGCTGAAATCGCATAGTTTCGCGCTCTCTAGAAAAGGGGCCACCTAATCGCCAAGAAGTATCAATAAGAGGGGTTCCTTGCCAGGGTGATGCGATACTAAAGACATGCTCCACAGTTACGCCATCACTTTGTGCAAAATCCTCTGCATAACAGCCTGCGATCATCCCTCCCATAGAGTGGCCCATTAAGATCACCTTATCGCTTCCTGTAAGCTCCTTAATCCTTTTAACCTCTTTACTGATCTTATCGCGTGCATAATCGCTAATACCTTTGGTGGGATCATTGGTTATGAGGCCATCGTAATTTAAAGAGAATACCGAGCCGTAGGCTTTTTTTCTTAAAAAGAGCCGCCCTATGACCCACTGGCTCTCGTTAAAGTTTGATCCGTGTAAAAGTAAAATAGGGGTCTTTCCTTTTTTTACCTCATGAGGCTTGGGATTAAAGTCTGTTTTAACAGCGGCAACTGCAAGTAAAGCTAAAGCACCTGGAAGTAGAAGAAGATCGATAAGAATCGTAAAGGCAATACGAGGGATTCTTGTGGCAATTTCTACCATCCTTTCAAAGTTCGTTTGTGGGAGAGCTATTTGTAGACCCTGGATTTGGCAGGCGTGCCCACCCATTAGAGTACCAAGGGAGCCTCTTCTAAAGGCTGGACTCCTCAAGGTATCGTTTAGAGAAACAAATTTATCGCGATGGGGTAGGAGAAGTGCTCTATCCTTACCTCTACCGACTAAAGCTGTCTTATGGATCAGTTTAACAGCAGTTGTTATGGGGTGCTCGCCGGATATAGGGGCTTGGTCAAAGGTCGGGCCTTTTCTGGAGACTCTTTCCAGCAGAGCGAGTGCGCTTTGTAATTCAACTCTTGAAGCCATAGTTAAATGTAATATTTTTAATAAATCTTAATAATTATATCACATTAAAATTAGTTAAATAAACGAAATTATTAATTATATAATAAAAATAATTTTATACCGAGAGTAATTGAAGAATCGGGAGATGGCAAGAAGGTGCCACGAATTTGGAATAGGCAAAGCCGATTCTTGAATCATGAGCGGTATATAAGGCAGCAAAGTCATCTTGTTTTATCAGTCTCAATAAGAAGGATTTAAACTCTAATTCTTCGCTTTCTTATAATAATACTTATAATAATAAAAGTAGCGCAAAAAGGTTTTATGGGGAGGAGAGGAAGTCTTGACGGAGAAGCAGTAACTTCAATAGGTGGTATATCTATAAGAGGGGGTTCTCCTCCTTCTCCCTTGGCTCGTGCCGCCGTAGGACAACCTTTCAACTTTCATCCCTCAGAGGAAACCTTAGCAAGCCATGATGCTCTATATCGAAGGTATAGGGCTGTAAGAGCTCCTGGTGGTATACGGGTTAACATTCCTACAAGCCCTCCTTCTAGCCCTCTCCGAACCGCCTCATCTCTTTTAAGAGCCACGGCAGGGCTACGGCCCTCTATACCAGGCCAATCTGGAAGATTAGCTCTCAGAGCTCCTCAGCCCTTAAGAGCGCTTATCCCAGTCGAACCTCGGCTAAGAATACCTTCATCTCCCTTACCATCTCCAGCTAGAAATAAGTTTTCTGGGATCTCTCCAGACCGGATGGGGCGGATGCGTAGTCAATTGGCAAGTATTGGAAGACAGTATAGGAATCTCTTAGCTAGACAGGCTAAGATGGCTGGCAGGGGTTAGTAACAGCTTGCAATAATCTATGCAAATCTACTTATATATAATCAAATAAATAGATTTATCAAGATTGGAGAAGCAGCAAAACTGCTTGGCGTAAGCATGCAAGCTCTAAAGAAGCTTGGCAAATAGAGAGAAATAACGAGTTTTTTATCTTAGGCTCTAAAGATGAGACAGCAGGCAATCAGACATGTGTTATGATGCTACAAGAGAATGGAAAGCTCCAGCTACGGCTGAGGTTACCCAATGCTTTAATACAGAAAG
>JAFEGE010000102.1 GCA_018240105.1 Verrucomicrobiota bacterium
ATATCAAATAAATATTTGCTATAATGAGTGAAGCGATACAGCTTTACCTAGGTGCAGCTCCTACTTCAAAAGAGGACATTTCTAAAAAACGCACCGATAGGACATTTCTATTTAACGCTAACATTTTAAGAAGAATTGGAATTTTTAAATTAAAAACGTAATATATTTATTATGAATAGGTTGGGTGGGTTTTTGGTTGGAAAAGTACTTATTTTAATAGGCGGAGAGAGTTACAACCGACGGCAACGGTGCTGCCTTCATGGAGAACGACGGCTAGCCAGAGGGGGATAAGCCCTAGGAGGGAGGTTATGGTGGCTACTAGGATGACAAGGAGAGAGAGGGCGAGGTTTTGTTTGACGATGGCGGTGGTTTTTTTGCTCTTTTTGAGGAGCCAAGGGAGGAGGGCTAGATCGTCGCGTAGGAGCACGATGTCGGCCGCTTCTATGGCGGTTGCGCTGCCGACTTCACCCATGGCAATGCCGACCATGGCTTGTGTGAGGGCAGGGGCATCGTTGATGCCATCGCCTATCATGATAAGAGGGTCTTTTTCAGCCAATTCTTTGATGAGGCGGAGTTTGTCCTCGGGCTTGAGATCTGCGTGGACATCGTGGATGGCAAGCTTTTTACCAACCATGGCGGCGTTGTCGATGTGATCGCCTGTCAGCATGGAAATTTTGAGGTATTTTTTTAAGGCGTGGACGATTTTTTCCATGCCAGGGCGTATATCATCTAAGAAGTGGAAGATGAAGATCGTCTCTTTGACAAGAAGAAGAGTTACAAGATGGCCGCTTTGGGTGATCATCTTGGAGAGGGTCTCTTTTTCTTTGGGATCGGTAATCTTTTCTAAGATAAATGAGGGGTTACCGATGACAGCGTAGCTTCTCTCTTTGCCGTTTATGATAAAGCCTTCTACGCCTCTTCCTGGGAGGATTTTTAAATCTTCAATGGGGTGGGGAGAGAGCTGGTTTTTTTTAGCGTAAGAAAGGATAGCTTCTGCGATAGGATGGACTACGGCTCTCTCGAGTCCAGCTGCAATAGCAAGCCCCTCTTCTAAAGGGAGAGCGCCTTTGCTATCCACTTTAGCGCAGGAGAGGCGACCAGTTGTAAGAGTGCCTGTCTTATCGAAGGCAAGAGCGCGGCATTTGGCCATGGCGTCTAAAACGATACCACCTTTTAACAGGATCCCTTTGCGGGCGCAAGAGGAGATAGCGCTTAGGTAGGCGGTCGGTGTCGCTATGATTAGAGCGCAAGGAGAGGCGGCTATGAGGAAGCTTAAGGCTCTATAGATAGAACCTGAAGGGCCAAGGTAGGGGAGGCCAAAAAAGAGAGGGATAAAGGTTGCAAAAACGGCGGAGAGGAGGATAACGATGATCGCATATTGGCGGCCAAACTGGTCTAGAAGCTTTTGTAGGCGCGGCTTTGCCTCGGCAGCAGATGTGATAAGGCGTATGATTTTGGCAAGTGTCGACTCAGCGCTTGTCTTTGTAATGCTAAGAGTGATGGTGCCGTCGCTATTGTGAGAGCCTGCCTGGACTTCATCGCCGATTTTTTTTGAAACGGGGACGCTCTCGCCTGTGAGGTGAGAGAGATTTACATAAGAGCTTCCTTCGACGACTATGCCATCTAGAGGGACAATTTCACCCGCTTTGACAAGAACTTTTTCCCCTAGGACGACCTCTTTGACGGACTTTGGATAGACAGTGCCATCTTTTTCTACGACATGAGCAATGGTTGGGGAGAGTTTATGTAAAGCGTGCAAGGCCCCTTTGGTCTTCTTTGTGACACTCTCCTCTAAAGCGCCCGAGAGGGCAAAGAGGACTAAAAGAAGGCCGCCCTCTATTTCGCTGCCGATCAAGACAGAGAGAAAGGCTGCCAAGGTCATGAGAACTTGTATATTGATGTTTAGATCTTTTAAATCCTCTAAAGAGCGGATAAGAGAGGGGGTGCCTGCTAAAAAATAGACAAAGAGTAGAAAAAAGGAGGCAAGATCTGGATAGAAAAACCGCATCGTATAGGCTACGGCTAAAAAAAAGGTCGCAAAAAGAGCGGAGAGGAGCGCTGTGTATTTACCTAAAGCTCTCGAATTTTTTGTGATAAAGGGGTTTTCACTCTCCTCATACCCAGAGGCGACATACTCATCGAGGATATAAGGGGTTACTTTGGCAGCCATTATACATATCCGTTATAGGTAAGGAAGAAGTGGCATAGAAAATAGACGGCAGAAGTTGCAAGAAAGGTGAGAGAGAGGTTCCAAACAAGGGAGGGGAGAGGGCGAATCCCTTCAATTTTTGCAATCACATAAGAGGCGATAAAGACTGTGAAATAGGAGATGATCGGAAAGCTTAAGGCATAAGGCAGAACAAGACCTATTGTCATGAGACACGATGCTAGTAAGACACCAACGCCCGCGCCAAAGGCTTGTTTTAAAGGGTGTTCACACACCTCTAAAGCAACACCAAGCTCCTCTTCTAGCATGACGCCTAATAACTTATTGTCATCAGCCATAAGAATGTCGATAACTTTATCAAGAAGTGGGGGGTTAAACCCCTTCGCTCTATAAATTTCTGTAAGCTCTTCTTTTTCCTCTTCGCGGTTTGTCTCGATCTCATGCTTTTCATCGGCAATAAGGCGGTTAACGCGCTCGAGCCTTGCCCAGCCTACTAGAGCTAGTCTTCCCATCTTCCAGATAAAGAGGCCAAAGGTAACAAAGCCTAAGATGGTTGCTGTTTGAAAAAAATCAAGTTTAAGAGAGGTGGCAAGAGTCCATATAAAAAGGGTGATAACGGCAGTCTCTTTTGCAGCATCAGCGGCGCCCACAAGATGGCCTTGCGGCTCTAAGCCGTGGTGCTCTTCACTAGCGCGGAGTCCCTTAAGTCTAGCTGCTCGCAAATGTTCAAAGACGGATTTTCCTTTGAAGTGAGAGTCAGTTTCTATTTTAATATTGGTTTTTTGCTCTGTGCTCATACATTTGTAGATTTTATACTCTATAGGGATTTTGTAAAAATAAAAAACGGCGGTCTGTATAAGACCACCGCTTTAAAAGGGAGAAGGAAAAATTATGCTGCTGCAGTTGTTGGAGCTGCAGGAGCAGGTGTTGTAGTTGCTGCTGCGCCAGGGCCATCTGCACTAGCATGGGCTGCAGGAGTTGATGCATGCGCATCTCCGGCTTTTGGATCCGTGGTTGGGCCGCTTCCTGCATGCGCATCTGCAACAGGTACAGCGTTAGGGTTTGTAACGACGCTTGTTGTCTCTACGCCTTTTGGTGGAGGGCCTAGTTTTTTCCAGACTTTGCCGCTCTCATCAAAGACTTTAGGGCTAAAGGTGAAGGCTAAATAGACGCTCTTGAAGACGGTTAGGACAGTTGCTTTTACCCCTGCAAAGCGATCGACTGCTGTTTGGCCGTCTCCTTTTTTAGCGAAGATAGAAGCGATTACTGCAAAGACCCCTCTTACGGCTGCTTCTACTGTTGCAACAGGGACACCAAGAGCTAAGAGTGGAAGAGAGCCGATCTTTATTAAGACTTTCTCAACGCATGATGCATGCGCTTGTTCGGTGTGCCATAATTTTTCGATATGACCAGTCACTAGACGGTGTGTCGTACAGTGCCTATCAAGGTGTTCTTGTTGTGTTATTTGATTTGCTATTGCGCCGTTCGCTCCTACTGAAATTGCATTAGGTGCTGTTGATGAGACAACGGTTCCTCCTGCAGATGCTGGTAATGATTGTACTACTGTTGAAGCAGATGCTGGTACTACTGGTGCTGAAATTGCTGACATAAAAACCTCCGTTACTATTTGGTTTAAAAATTGGAGTGTATTTTAAGTGTTAAGATCTAATTAAATCAACGTTTGTTTTTCATAAAGGAAAAAAAGTAAAACAACTCTTCTAGTATGATCATAATTTTCTAGAAGAGCTGTTTATATACATACTGTAATCGCGCTCGCTCTTAAAGGCGAAATGGAAAAGCAGTTGCTCCTTAATGACGGAGTAGTTATAGAACTCTCCAAACAATAAACCGAGGTCAAAGGCCTCAAGAGCATAAG
>JAFEGE010000103.1 GCA_018240105.1 Verrucomicrobiota bacterium
AGCATTGGCGGTACAGCCAAGGGCCACATAGTTCGAGAGATCGATGCTCTAGGCGGAATCATGGGCAAAATGGCCGATCGTACCGGTATCCATTTTCGCATGCTCAACCGCTCAAAAGGCCCTGCTGTTTGGTCGCCTCGCTGCCAATCTGACAAGCTTGCTTACAGCATCGAAATGAAAAAGGAGCTCGAAAAGACCGAGAATCTCTTCCTTTTCCAAGCAACCATCCAAAGTTTTATTGTAGAAGAAACCGTTATTAGAGGGGTAGAGACCCAAGAAGGGATCGCCTTTCTAGGTAAAACGGTCGTTTTATCCTCTGGTACCTTTATGAAGGGTAAGATCCATATCGGCCACACCAACTTCTCGGGTGGACGCGGTGGCGATCCCCCCTCTCTTGGCCTTTCTGATCAACTTCGCTCTTTAGGACTCTCCCTTGGTCGCCTCAAAACTGGAACACCTCCCCGTATCCATAAACGCTCTCTTGACTTCTCCGAGATGGAGGAGCAGCCAGGAGAAGATGATGTGGCCTTTTCTTTTGATAAAGAAAAAAAACTCCTACCACAAACCTCTTGCTGGATCACTTATACAAACGAAGAGACACAAAAAATTGCTTTAGAGCATCTAAATAGATCTGCTCTCTACTCTGGCGAAATCACAGGTGTTGGCCCTCGCTACTGCCCCTCTTTTGAAGATAAAGTGACCCGTTTTAAAGATAAAAACAGACACCAGATTTTTTTAGAGCCAGAGGGTCTATCGACAGATGAGATCTATGTTAATGGCATCTCAACCTCTCTACCATTTGATGTACAGCTTGCTATGATCCATACAATCAAAGGACTTGAAGAGGCAGAGATCATGCGCCCTGCTTACGCTATCGAGTACGATTACATAAAAAGCGGCCAGATCACCATGGCTTTAGAATCAAAGACCCTTCCAGGCCTTTTCTTTGCAGGGCAGATAAACGGTACTACAGGTTATGAAGAGGCCGCCGCACAAGGGCTTATTGCAGGGATTAACGCAGCTCTAAAAGCACACAAGAGAGAGCCCTTTATTTTACCGCGCTCAGAGGCCTATATCGGCGTTATGATCGAAGATATCATCTCAAAGACGCTAGAAGAGCCGTATCGTATGTTTACAAGCAGAGCTGAGCACCGCCTTCTCCTCAGACAAGACAATGCAGACCTTCGCCTAAGAGACTACGGGTATAAACTAGGTCTTCTCAAAGAGGATGCCTATCAACCCTTCTTACATAAAAAAGATACCATCGCCTCCGAACTAGAGCGGCTAAAAACTACAAAGCGCTTTGTAGAGGATAGAGTGATCTCCGGACAAAGCCTTCTCTCTCGGCCGGAATATACCTACAGACGGGCTCATACAGAGTTTCCTGATACCTTCCCCGACCATGGTGAAGAGATAAACACCCAAATCGAAATCGCCCTAAAATACGAAGGCTATATCCAAAAGCAGCAAAGAGAGATAGAAAAGCTTGTCCATCTCGATGCCATAAAAATTCCAAGAGAGTTCCCCTACGATAGCCTCATTGGCCTAAGGACCGAGGCAAAAAATATCCTCCTCAAAATCCGCCCCGAGACCCTCGGCCAAGCTTCCCGCCTCATGGGTGTCACAGCAGCCGATATCTCTATCCATCTGATTGCTCTCACTAAACGCACATAATACCAATCGCAATAAATATTGAAGTCCAAGTTTTTGAACCAGATAGTACAAAAATATCTTGGATGCCTCTCAAGTATTTTTCGTTAGAGCTTCTACTGATTGGGATATGACTTGTAATTCTTTTAATACAGCATAATCTGCATTATCAGCGATTTGCTTTTCAACCTCTCGTCTTTTGACGTCAAATACCTCATAGCGCTCCAAGGCCAATTTCTCAGCAACTTGAGCCGAAATTTTACCCGCATGGTCGAGCAAATCTCTCTCCTTGAAAATCAAAAATGCATCTAATTTTCCTTCCCATTCTGCCATTGTCATCGCCTTGCGCCGTCTCGCCTGATCTTCCGCATGGTCAAGGTACATAACAACAATCCGACTTAGCTCTTCTATTTCAGGGTGATCAAGATAGTTTTTGGCAATAGTCACATCCTCTTGACGCACTCGACTCCCTTTCCAGCTCTTAAGACCCATATTTGGCAACTCTGCATTGGCCCGCTCAACAATAAGCTCAGCTGCCGTGCGATGTGTCGTTGCCTAAAGCATCTTATTTTGCACCTTCTTAAAGAAAAACTGGGCCTGATCACTTTTGGGATCATAGTCAATGGCTGTCGCATAAATATCACGCACTTTTTGATAAAACCGCTTTTCCGAAGCGCGAATCTCACGAATTCTTTCTAACCACTCATCGAAATAATCCCACGGCTTCGGCTCTTTTAAACGTGCATCATCCATTACAAAACCTTTCACAAGGTACTCTTGCAAATGAATCGTGGCCCACCTGCGAAACTGGACTCCTCTTTGGGATTCCACTCTATAGCCAATTGCAAGGATCATACTGAGGTTGTATAGCTTAGTTTTATAGCGCTTACCATCAGCGGCAGTTGTCAAGTTATCCTTGACTACTGCTTCTGACAATTCGTTTGTTGAAAGTATGTTCTTGATATGCAAGCTAATATTCTGCTTGGTTGTTTGGAATAGGTCAGCAAGTTCTATCTGCGTCAACCAAACTGTCTCTCCTTGAGCTTTAAGCTGGATGGCTGTTTTCCCATCCTCCGTGGTATAGAGAATAAGTTCTCCATTAGACATAACACATTTCCTTTGAATATAATTTTTTAGAAAAAATCGTAGCTGAAAAGGGAAAACCTCTCCACGAAAAAATTCTAAATGTAGCGGTCTCATTGACACGTATCTGGAGATTTCACAAGAGTTTTTTTCTAAAAATCGATTATAGTGATCTCATGAAGTTAAAACTCTTAGTGCTGGAAAATGTCCCGATCTTTAGACAATTGCAGATCGAAGAGGCACTTTTACGCGCCGATAGCGACAATTGGTGTCTATTCAACCACGGCTCTTCTAGACATATTGTTCTCGGCACCTCTGCTACCCCCTCTGATTTTGTCAATTTAGAGCTTGCCAAAGCATCAAATGTCCCTCTTGTACATCGCTTTAGTGGTGGTGGCACTGTAATTGTCGATGAAGATACGCTCTTTGTAAGCTTTATTCTCCAAACAAAAGAGCTCTCTTTTGATCCTTACCCAAAACCTCTTTTAGAATGGAGTGGCCTATTTTACCAACAAGCCCTCTCTCTACCGACCTTTGAAATTAGAGAAAATGACTACACCTTAAATGACAAAAAAATCGGTGGTAATGCCCAATATCTGCGTAAAGATCGCCTCTTACACCACACCTCGTTTCTTTGGGACTTCAAACCGGAAAATATGGACTTTCTTTTGCATCCAGAAAAAGAGCCCACTTACCGTAACAAGAGACCCCATGGCGATTTTCTTACCTCTTTAAAACCCCATCTCTCCAAGAAAGAGTTCTTCACAAAGATCTTAACACAATTAGAAAAGCGGTATGAGGTGGAGCGTGCGCTCCCACCAGAGTACATGCCCCTCCATCGTCAGACAACAAAACTTATACATCCCTCTGCTATTAATATGTAGGGGTGTCGTTCTCAGGAAGACCGAATTGGACTTTGAAATACTCTTTTGAGACATCTTTGCCCATCTGTGCAATGGATTGCGTAAGAGGAATCTCCTTAGGACAAACTTGGACGCAGTTCATTGACTTACCACACTCAGAAATCCCCCCCTTTTCCATAAGGGTACGGAGGCGATTTTTCTTTAGAGCCGCTCCAATAGGATTAGCATTAAAGTACTTTACTTGATTGATCCCGGCAGCTCCCATAAAAGAGGAGCGCTTATTTACTTGAGGGCACGCCTCTAAACAGCAGCCGCATGTCATGCAAGTAGACTCTGTATACATCGCCTCTTGCTTTGTGGGGGAGATTTTAGGGCCAAACTCTTCCGAATGGAGATTTTCTACCGGCACCCAG
Organism: Verrucomicrobiota bacterium; assembly: GCA_018240105.1. Taxonomy (GTDB): domain Bacteria; phylum Chlamydiota; class Chlamydiia; order Chlamydiales; family 2-12-FULL-49-11; genus JAFEGE01. The sequence continues at coordinate 4,010 of JAFEGE010000103.1, forward strand.
CCTTCGATTCTTTTTAGCGTTGTAAACATAGAGTCGCGATTGATAACGAGATCTCTGACGACCGGAAATTTAGAAAAGGGGGCGAGCGTTATCTTTGTAGAGCCAGACTGCTTAATAAGATCTTCTATGAGAACTGTGCAAGCTTGGCAGGGAATGCCATTGACAAGCATAGAACAAGAGCCGCAAACCTCTTCTAAACAAGCCATCTCCCAGGCAACAGGCTCAACCTTCTTACCTTGGCGGGTAACGGGATTTTTTTGGATCTCTAAGAGCGCTCCGATAAGATTGAGACCAATCATACGATCGCATTCAAACTCTTCCCAGTATTGGTGCCCTTCGGTGCCTCGTAAAATTTTTAAGACAAACTTACCGTGACTCATCGCCCTTACCTTAAGTTCTTCCGTAGCCTACTTCTGTAACAAGTGGGATTCTAGAAGGCATATTTTTCAACTCCGGCCTTACTTTTTTAGCCGTTGTATAATCCCTTTTTATGGGATCAATGTGTCGAATGTCAACTGGAAGATAGGAAATAGTCGGCTCATCCTCTTTGGGATCATACGTTGCGATCGTTGTTTTTAGGAAATTGTGATCATCTCTCTCTGGAAATTCAGGCTTAAAGTGCGAGCCTCTAAATTCATCTCTAAGAAGCGCTCCTTTAACGATGCTAAGAGCGATCTCAAGCATATAGATAAACTGGTTAGCAAATTGGTAGCTCTGGTTAACAAGCGTACCACGATCATCAAGCGAGATCTTTTTTGCTCTCTCTCTGAGCTCTTTAATTTTATCGATCGCCTCTTTAAGGCCGCGGTTACTACGGACAACGGTTGCATTGGCAACCATAACGCTTGCAAGCTCATCATGTAAAAGAAAGACGTTTTCATCGCCATCTCTCTCTAAAAGATCGCGCTTCAAAGCAAGCTCTTTTGCCTCTGCCTCATTAAAGCAGCTAGGTGGCATGTCGCGAGCTCGTTTTTTTAATGTATTGAAATACCAAAAAGCTTCGTTTGCTGTTACCATGCCGCTGTAGATACAGGCTAAAAGAGCGTTTGCACCTAAACGATTAGCGCCATGATATTGAAAATCACACTCGCCACAAGCAAAAAGGCCAGGTATATTCGTCATGTGTCTAAAGCGCTCAAAACGATCTAAATCGTTACTAGCAGGCCAATCCACCCAAAGGCCTCCCATCGTATAGTGCACAGCCGGAAAGATCTTCATAGGATGTTTTCTAGGATCTTCGCCGGTAAACTTTTGATAGATATCTAAGATCGCCTTTAACTTTTGATGAGCTTTAGAGTCAAGATGTGTAACGTCTAGAAAGACCTGTTTTTTTCCATCAATACCAAGCCCCGCAGTCACAACTTGTATGATAACTCTTGAGGCGATATCACGAGGCACAAGGTTGCCGAAAGAGGGGTATAATTCCTCTAGGAAATACCAAGGTTTGCCTGTCTCTCCACAAACAACCTCCTCCCCATTTGGCCCTATAATCTTTTTATTGCTATCGCCATAAACCCAGACGCGGCCGCCTTCACCCCTTGCCGACTCTGACATAAGGCGTAGCTTATCCATACCCGGAATAGCTGTTGGATGGACCTGTATAAACTCAGGATTTCCAAGCTTTACCCCTTGGGTATAAGCCCGACCATTAGCCGCACCGGTACAGATCGTTGAATTGGTAGAATACTTAAAAATAACGCCATTACCACCGGTTGCTAAGACAACAACGTCGGCCTTAAGAGTCATGAGCTGCATGGTATAGAGATCCATAATAACACAACCTCTGGAGATACCATTTTCATCTATGACAGAGCGCATGTACTCATGGTGCTCAAATTTCTCTACTCTTCCCTTTACCTCAAAGCGGCGCACTTGCTCATCTAACGCATATAAAAGCTGTTGGCCTGTAGAGGCTCCTGCAAAGGCTGTTCGTTTATAGAGCGTTCCTCCAAATCGTCTAAAGTCGATTTGGCCATCTGCTCTTCTATTAAAGGGAACACCTAGTCTATCTAACATCCGAATGAGGTAGGGGCCATTGTAACACATCTCTACAATGGGAGGCTGATCGCCTAGAAAGTCGCCTCCCTTGATGGTGTCATAAGCGTGAATCTCTGGAGAGTCATCTTCTCCCATAAGATTGACAGCAATATTAATACCGCCTTGTGCACAGACAGAGTGGGAGCGTTTGACTTTAGTTAAAGAGATGAGTTTTACTTTGCAGCCAAGATCTGCAAGCTTCATCGTACAAGCAAGGCCAGCTAGACCTCCGCCGATAACAACAACTTCTTTTTCAATATTTGAGGTTGATGAAATAGGTCCCCCAAATGGACATCATA
>JAFEGE010000104.1 GCA_018240105.1 Verrucomicrobiota bacterium
TCTTGTCCTAAGTTAGAGAGGTGGTGCTGGAGCCTTGTTGGAAAGAATTCTAACCTTGCAAGGCAGGTCTGTAGATCTGCGAGTGAAAATTTGCCCTCTAGAGAGAAAGAGTCGGGAAAGGGATTTAAACTTTCAACGATATTTCTATGTTCGGGAGGAAAGACAGATACGAGCTCTTCCCACTCAGCTTTAAACTGCTGAATAAGGCCGATGGTCTCTTCATCTAAACCAGTTGGATCTTGCCTTGCCTTTTCAGCTAAACCACCAATCCTTGTTGTGAGAGACGATATGAGGGCTACGTAGTAATGAGCTTTTTCGGCTTTAGTGTTAATACCAGCTAAAGCTTCTCTATGGCTGTCATCGCATCGCGTAACAGCGCTGATCACGTCTAACGCAGGATTACAACTTAACCAGTCTTCGTTTATTTCCATGTTTACCTCATAAAGTCGGGGTTCCCGCCTGCCAATCTACCATAAAAAAGGGTTAATTTTCAATTCCTTAAACTTTATTTGAGAAAAATAAAGAACAATATTATGCTACCAATCCTATGAAATTTAAAAACTTTATTTTCTTGTGCTGCTTTGTTCCATTTCTTTGTCACGGAAGTGACATTATAGAAACAAAGATGTCGATAGGGCTTCTTTGTGTAGAGGGAGAGATTAAACCAACTACCTATGTCTATGTGAAAAAAGCACTAGAAGAGTTTGCTAAACAAAAAGTAACTGAGATTGTTTTACATCTTAATACTCCCGGTGGCGAAGTTTTTTCAGCGGTGCGTATTGCAGAGGCTCTTAAAGGAGCCTATGTCCCGATCCGCTGTTATATAGATAATTGGGCAGTCTCTGCTGGCGCTCTACTTGCTTATGCTTGCCCGGAGATTTACATATCAAAAACAGCGATCATGGGTGCTGCAGAGCCTATTCAGTCTGGTATGGATGGGATATCTACGGCATCTGAAAAGATAAACTCTGCTTTAAGGGCCGAGTTTGCAAGCAGAGCAGAGCTATATGGAAGAAGCCCTCTTTTAGCAAAAGCTATGGTTGATAAAGATATTCTTCTTGTAGAGCGAGATGGGGTGTTAACTCTTGTGCCAGACAGCGATGTGATCCAAGCTAAAGATCGTCTAGTTTCTCCTAAAGGAAAGCTTTTAACTTTAACAGCAGAGGAGCTTCTTCGCTTTGGTATTGCTAAAAAAATTGCCCCCTCTCTAGGAGATCTTATACCGGCAAATGCGGAGGTGATCTCTTACAAGGATGTGCGTGAGGGGTTTCTCTCCTTTTTAGCCCATCCTTTGGTAGCAACTCTTTTAACAGTCGGTTTTCTGGTAGGGGTCTTTTTAGAAATCACGCAGCCTGGAGTCATACTCCCTGGAGTGTTAGGGCTTCTTTGTCTTGGTTTAACGCTCTTGACACAGTATAGCCTAGAGCTATTCAACTTTTTAGAGATGATCTTTCTTACCCTGGGTCTCTTGCTTCTTCTCTTCGAATTTTTAATCTATCCGGCCCACGGTGTTTTAGCCGTCCTTGGTGTTTTAGCTCTCCTTACAGGCGGTGTGCTTCTGGTTGTACCACAGCTCTCACGCTTTGAAATTCCTCATACTATCCTTTTTGCAACCTTTTTAGAGAAAATAGGAGCCATCAGCATGGCACTACTTCTTTTTCTTGGTGGGGTCGCTTTTTTATCCAAACGTCTTATTCGGTTTATTTTTGAAAAGAGCCCTCTTGTATTGCGAGAGAGCGATCTAAATAGCTCTGAAAAAGAGCTTTCCCCTTTAAAGGTTGGTATTTTCGCAGAAGCAGCAACACCTCTTAGGCCTTCTGGTAAAATTACGATTGCTGGTATGCTCTACAATGCACTCTCGGAAGGTGAGTACATACCAATAGGAGCGAAAGTACAAGTAGCAAGGATAGATGGGGCTACAGTTGTGATTAAAAGGCTTGGTAAAGGCTCTAAAATATAGTAGACCTCTTCACAAAACCCCATTTGCTTGTTATACCATTCGCAACAAATAAAGACATAAAAACGCGCAAAATTTTGTCAAATAAGAAAGCTCGGAGATCGAGCATTAACTTCTTGTAAGTTAGTGAGATCGATAGCGAACTTATTTGGCAGAAGATGCGATGATTTTATGAATTTATTTGTTGCGAGTGGTATTATACCCAAGCAAAGCGAATTTCGCGAAGAGGCCTAGTGGATCTTATTACGTTTGTTGTCTTATTTATCTTTTGGCTTCTATGTTGGCAGCTTGTCTTCAAAAAAAGGTATTTGAAGCCCACCGTACCGCTCTTCTCTGTTGTCCTATTTCTTATGCTCATCCTTCGTATTGGGATACCGCGCTTCTTGCCCGAGGCGTTTCATATAGAAATACCTTTCTTTAAAGTAGCAATTTGTTCTGCAGCAATTTTTCTTTTGCTTATAAAGGGGATCTTTCACTTTAAAAGCGTAAAAAATTAAAGTTTCTGGCATAATTTCAAGCTATACCCAAATAACCTCAAACATTGGTTTTTGGTTTCACCAGAATCTTAAAATTTGCACCCGCTGCAGCTTGCCCTATATCCTATAGGGGCTCGCTTTAGCGGCGATTTCATCCGGCGCAAATTATAAGTTCTGCTTTTGCCAAAAAAGCAATGTTTGAGGTTATTTGAGTATAGAAATTTTATGATATTAGCAATTCTTCTAGGCATCACTTCCTTAGTATCGATTTTCTTGGAGTTCTTTCTCCCAGGCGGCGTTATGGCTTTGGTTGGCGGCGTCTTCTTTTTAGTCTCTATCGCCTTTGGGGTGCAGTACGATCCTCTGTTCGGGGGCATTTGGACGGTTAGCTTGCTCGTAGCTCTTTTGATAACAATGAAGCTTGCTCTTGTCATGGTAAAGAAAAAATCTATTTATCTAAGCAAGACACAAGCGGGTTATGGAGCCTACTCTTATGGTAAAGAGTATGTAGGGAAAAGCGGCATCGTTGTGTCAGAGTTAAGGCCCTCCGGCTACATCGAAGTAGAAGGGGTAAAATGCCAGGCCATTTCATCAGGTGCCTATATAAAAAAGGGCGTCATAGTCAAAATAGTCGGTGAGAGAAGCTCTCACCTAGTTGTGAGGTAGGATATGGAAATAGCAACATTTTTAGTTTTATTAACTCTTGGCGTCATAGCCTTCGTCCTTCTGATCGTAGGACGTTTTATCAGTCTATGGTTTCAAGCCTTTGTCTCAGGGACGCACATCTCTCTTTTTAATATTATCGGGATGAGCATGCGTAAGATCCCACCTCGCATGATTGTTAGCTCTATGATCAACCTTAACAAGGCCGGGATAAAAGATATTAATGCCTCAGATTTAGAGACCCACTACCTTGCTGGTGGTAGAATCTCTGATGTTGTACGCTCTGTGATCGCAGCTGATAAAGCGAACATTAAACTCGACTGGCGCCGTGCTACCGCTATAGATTTAGCAGGGCGCGATGTCTTTGATGCCGTTCGCACCTCGGTTAACCCTAAAGTGATCGACTGTCCCTCTAACCCTCATCAGATGATCTCAGCAGTTGCGCAAAATGGCATTGAGCTTTTAGTGCGGGTCCGTGTTACCGTTCGCACAAATATTGCCCAGCTAGTCGGCGGGGCAACCGAAGAGACAATTATTGCACGTGTTGGCGAAGGTATCGTCAACGCTATTGGCTCTGCAGAGACCCACTACGATGTACTAAAAAATCCACAAAGCGTCTCTGAGCTCGTCTTAAGCAAAGGCCTTGATGCACAAACTGCCTTTGAAATTCTCTCCATTGATATCGCAGATATCCACGTCGGGAAAAATGTCGGCGCTCTTCTCCAATCAGAGCAGGCGCTTGCCGATATGAAAGTTGCCCAAGCTCGTGCTGAGGGGCGTAAAGCGATGGCGGTTGCCCTCGAGCAAGAGTACAAAGCAAAAGTCGTGGAAGCAGAATCCAAAATTCCTCTTGCGATTGCCTCTGCTTTCGAGCGCGGTCAACTCGGGATTATGGACTACAACCGTCTCAAAAATATCCAAGCTGATACTGAAATGCGCCTTGCCCTGGCAACAGACGAAGAGACCATATGATAAAGCTTAAAAAAAGGCTAAAAGGTATCTCTAAAAAAAATCTCATTCTCTTATCCGAGATTTTAAAGCCTCCTAAGGCTTTAGAGGTGCCTCCATCCAAATGATGGTTTGTTACGCGATCAGTTAGTTAGTAGGGCTCCAAAATCGCTATATCTACTCTTTAAAAGGCCTATAATGGGCTCTTTCAGAGCTTTTGGTATCATCCTGCTTCCCAGGGCGACCTCTTTTTCTTGCTATGAGACCTTTAGCCCCATCTTGCCTATAACGCTTTAGAAGCCTTCTTATCTGCCTTGTTGAGGGCTCTAATAAAGCCCCTGCAGCCTCTTGGCTAAGCCTTTTTTCCCCTACTTTGGCAAGCACTGACAGCCTATCTAACTCCTTCTGTGTTATAGAAATAACCTCCTCCATCTTCTTTTTCTCCTGGCTTTTAGAGCCCTTCGTACCAAAAGAGGACATTTCTATTTAACAAAAAGCGGACATTTCTAAAAAACGCCTACACTGTTAATTATTAACTTGAATTTTATTAACTATTATTTTATGATTAACTCTATAATAATAAAGTATTAAGAGGGGGGGTATGGGTTCTATAACACATCATTTTGATAGCCGGTTGGTAGGAGACAGGGAGCTGTATAGCTATTCAGCTGCACCTGCTTGTGACGGTGTATTGGAATTAAATAAGAGGTGTGATGGTAACCTTGAGTTCCCGGATGGATGTTGCTATAGAGGTGAGCTCCTAAAAGGTCGACCCGATGGTCATGGTACAGCGAGCTTTCTGGATGGGTCTCTTTATGAAGGTGAGTGGGTTGATGGTGAGGCCCATGGTTGGGGTGAATTGTCTCTTTCGGATGGGACTGTCCGTACTGCTAGATGGAATCGTGGTGAGGAGGTTGGTGAGTGGGTGGAGGATATTAGCTCTGGTCATGGTACACAGACCTTCCCAGATGGAGCTGTTTATGAAGGCGAGTGGGTCGGTGATCAGAGGCATGGTCATGGTAAATATACCTCCTTGGATGGATCTCGTTATAAAGGCGAGTGGGTCGGTGATCAGAGGCATGGTCATGGTAAATATACCTCCTTGGATGGATCTCGTTATAAAGGCGAGTGGGTCGAAGGCAAGATGCATGGTCCTGGTAAATACACCTTCTTGGATGGATCTCGTTATAAAGGCGAGTGGGTCGAAGGCAAGATGCATGGTCCTGGTAAATGCACCTCCTCGGATGGAGCTGTTTATGAAGGCGAGTGGAGAGATGGTCTGAAGCATGGTCACGGTAAGTACACCCATGTAGGTGGAGCTGTTTATGAAGGCGAGTGGGTCGGTGATCAGAGGCATGGTCACGGTAAGCACACCCATGTAGGTGGAGCTGTTTATGAAGGCGAGTGGAGCGAAGACAAGCAGCATGGTCACGGTAAGCACATCTATGTAGGTGGAGCTGTTTATGAAGGCGAGTGGAGCGAAGACAAGCAGCATGGTCACGGTAAGTACACCCATGTAGGTGGAGCTGTTTATGAAGGCGAGTGGAGAGATGGTCTGAATCATGGTCATGGTAAACTTGTTAAAGACCATGTGCTACGCGTTGAAGGAGTTTTTCGTGATAGTTATTATAAACAGTTTTCAACAACCGAAGACGTTCCTGAAATTTTAGTCCCACATAGATGTACAAATGTCGTAGTTCTAACAGACAAAGCGCCTGCTACTAGGTTAGCTGCGACAGAGGGATTACTCGAGCTTTTAGGCGATAGAGATGTAAAATTAATAGATCTAACGACCGAGAAGCCATCTGTAGAGATTCCGGAAGGCACAGATCTACTGATAATTTCTGTTCATGGAACACGCGATCGAATAGCAATAGGCACAACGTTATATACCGCAGATATATTTAAAGAGGCTGTTAACAAGCTGAGCAAGGGTGCCGTTATAATTGTTTTTGCTTGTTCTACAGGCGCGTTCCGTTCTGGAGCGGCAGCTGCTGATCTATGTTTTGCACAAAGTCTCTCGGCTCTTTGTGATCTTTCTAAAGGGATTAGAGTGGTTGCGCCTACAGGAGATGTGTCTTGGTTGGGTATTGGAATTGAAGATAGTACGGATGGTTCAATCGTTCGGATTGCTCTTCGAGCTTTTAGTGGCGAACATATAGCAAGCGTCTTTTGACCTATTGGATATCTAGGCCACTGATGGTGGCGATATTGCGCACCTCTAATTTTGATTCTGCAAGAATGTGATAGTCTTTGCCAATTTGTACCATGTAGAGTTGGGTGTTTTGGCTAAGGGGGCGGCGCTCTAGGATTTTGATGTTTTTGCGCTGGTTGCCTTGCAGGGGACGGTTGTGAGTAAAGCGTCTTACAAGGTAGGCGGCCAGGAGGAGAACTCCGATCGCTAGGATAGTCAGTGTAAAGGTCTTTGTAAAATGTTTTTGATAGCTTTCGGTAGAGAACTCGGGGGGAGAGCCTTCGGGCCTTGGCAAGACGACTTCCTCTTCGATGTCGATCGTTGAGGTAGCCTCTTCAGAGGATAGCGGATGAAAGAAAAGTGATAAAAATAGAAAATAAGTAGCGATTCGCATGGCTCTGGATTATCATGGATATATGAAAAAGTGTAAAGCAGTCTTTGCAAGCGATATTGATAACACCCTGACCGATGCCCGCCATCTGATCCCTGATGAGGTCGCAAACTACATAACCAATCTCCATAAGGATGGCTTTACTGTTATTTTTTTAACAGGCCGGACCTTTTCATTTGCCTACCAAAGCCTAGAAAAATTTGAATTTCCTTATCTCCTGGCTGTCCAAAATGGCGCAGACCTTTTAGAGATGCCCGAAAAAAAGATTTGTCATCAAAATTATCTTGATTATAGCGTAGTAGAGGCACTCTCTCGTGTCTATGAAGAAATTGGCTCTGATGAATTTATTGTCTATGCAGGCTTTGAGAAGGGCGATTTTTGTTACTATCTGAAGAAGAATTGCAGCCCAAAAAGGCTTGCCTACTTTGAGAAGCTAAAAAAAATCGCAGCGGCTGAGTGGCAAGAGATAGAGGCGTGGGACGAGTTAAAAGGGATGAGCTTTCCTCTGATTAAATGCGTTGCCAAGGAAAGGACTCTTTTAGCTCTTAGAGAGGTTTTATACGAAAGGGGCGTTACGGCAGAGATGTCTATTATACGCGATGTGATCGATACCGAGATGCATCTTCTTTTGATCACTCACGGAGAGGCTAACAAAGGCAAGATGCTTGATCAAATAAAAGAGAAGTATGAATTAACTTCTCCTGTGATTGCAGCGGGTGATGATAATAACGATATCGAGCTTTTAAAAAGAGCGGATGTTGCCATTGCTATGGGAGATGGCTCTTTAGAGCTTATGAAATTTGCAACCATCATTGGTAAGCCATCGCGGGAATTTGGAATTATGAAGGCGCTTGATGAAGCGCGGGATAAGTTGAAAATCTAATGCTAACAATCTCTCCTCCCCAAATGTTTCATCCAGCTGTAGAGCTCGGCAGAAAATGGCAGAGCAAGCATACAGGCTTTGTCCACTACTGTTTTGAAGAGCCCTCTTCAAGGGACACTATTCCCATACTTGAAAATTTTACTTTTGCGTTAGCACTACTGCGCCTTAGACAGGGTGAGACGATATTAGAGGCTAAAGAGCTTTTACAAAGGCTTCTTCTTACCCAAACTAAAGAGGGGGGCTTTCCCGTCTACCTCCATGAGTTTCCAAAGATCCGTAAGTCTCTTGCCAATGTAGACCTTCTCTTTCCTCTTTTATACATTTATGAAGGGTATAGGCATGTTCTGGGTAAAGAGATGACCCAATCGCTAGAAAAGGCAATAGAGTCCCTTAATAACTATTTAAAAACGTTAGGATCGATGCCACCTCTTCTTGCCTTTCAGATAGGAGCCTTTGAGTCTCGCTACTATGGCAAAGAAAAGCCTAAGCTACCAACAAATCTTATTACTTCTAAAGAGTATGGCGATACGCTTTTAGCGGCCCATATTTTACAAGAAGAGCTTGTTATACCTTGGCACTCTGGCACAAACCAGTTTGCAGGGCCACCGCTTCATGAACTCTTTGACGGCTTTGCCCCGCGCTTTACCCTGTTAGACTATGTCGTAAAGGGAACACTGCCAAAAGACCATCCGCTTTTACTTCGCACCTCTCTTTTATTTCCTGTGGAGTTCTCCTGTAGCTTTCCGGAGGAGAAAGAGGGGTTTGAGACGCTTGCTAAAGAGAGCTTTTTTGTCACAGTGAAAAAAGAGTATGCACCAGGATCTTTGCACTCTAAAGGCTACCACCTTTTAAGGCTTGTTTTTGGCGACCATATCTTAGCCTTCCAAGGGACCGAATTTACTACGAATGCCAGCTTAACAGAGAACCAATTAGAGATGGTTATCGACTACCCCTCGTGGACAAAGAAAGATAAGCACGGGGATATGGAGCTTGCTTGGTATATTAACCATAAGCCAGATGTCAATATCTTCGTCTTTGGTAAAAAAGCGACGATCTTTGGTCTAGATCAACCTCTAACTATCAGCGATGGCAAACATACATTTCTCTTAACCTTCACAAAACATAAGGGTGAGGGTAAAGTCTGTGGTCATATTAGTAGAGCTAATCGTAGAGCGCAAATTTCAAGAGAGGTAGAGGAAAACTTCGAGGCGTTCGACTGGGAAATCGGCCTTCGCACCCTTGATCGCTCCGAAGACTTCTCTGTAAAAGCAACTCTTTCTTGGCTAGGCTATACCGAGAGTAATTCAAGAATCGGGATGTGGCAAGAAGGTGCCTCGGATTTGAAATAGGTAAAGCCAGTACGAAAATTTAGCCAAACTTAGAAAGTTGGCTAAATTTTGGCAATTTCAAAGGCGAGGGCTACCGACGATGCCAAAACCGATTCTTGAATTATGAGTGGTATAAGATAGGAGTTGCAATCGATGGGCTGTTTAAAGCAAGACCCATAGCATGAAGCCCATTGTCTACATATAGCGTAACGCCTGTGATAGCAGAGGCCTTCTCCGATAGAAGAAAAGCTGCCGCAGCACCCACTTCATCGCTCCAGAGATCCTTTTCTAACGGAGCATTCGCTTTAGAGTAGTCGATCATCTTGTCGATAAATCCAATAGCGCGAGCGGCTCTTGAAGAGAGGGGGCCAGCAGAGATACAGTTAATACGGATCTGCCATTTTTGACCTGCTTCAAAAGCGAGTGTTTTTGTGTCGCTCTCAAGAGCTGCTTTAGCAGAGCTCATCCCGCCACCATAGCCTGGAATCACACGCTCAGCTGCTATGTAACTTAAAGTGAGAGCAGAGGAGTTCGGTGGCATAAAGGGGCCAAAATGTTTAACGAGGCTTACAAAAGAGTAAGAAGAAGAACTAATAGCTGCAAGATAGCCGGCTCTGGATGTCTCTAAAAGAGGTTTTTTTACCTCGGGTCCGTTCGCTAGAGAGTGGACAAGGATGTCGATCGAGCCAAAATCCTCTTCTACTTTTTTAGCAACTTCAGAGACAGTATAACCACCAACACCTTGATAGCGCTTGTTGTTGCGGACATCTTCTGGTACCTCTTCTGGTGTGTCAAAAAGGGCATCTAGTGCGTAGACCTTCTCTACTTGTAAAAGAGTGCCATCAGAGAGCTTGCGAGAAGCATCAAACTTACCCATATCCCAAGAGGTTTGAAAGATTTTTAAGATAGGGGTCCAGGTACCGAATAAAATCGTTGCACCCTCTTCTGCTAAAGCCTTCGCAATAGCAAAGCCGTAGCCTTGGTCATCACCAACGCCAGCTATAAAGGCTCTTTTCCCTAGTAAACTTTTTTCTTTCATTAGGAGATCTCCCTCTTAGGTTCTTTCTAAATAATAGCAGAAGCGATCGAATCGTAAAAGAGGGTTCCTCTCTTAGAGAGTTGTATAATAGAGTCTTTTTTAGTAAGAAGCTCTTGATCTACAAGCTCTTCTACTGTTTTTAGCGCCTCTTCTGGCAAAGTTGGAAAATCTAAGAGATCAACCCCTTCCATAAGTCTTAGTCTTACAGCAAAGAGCTCCAAAATATTATTTGGATAGGTAAGTGTCTCTTTAAAAAAGGTTGGATCTTCTCCGATAGTAACCTTTTGAAACCAGCGCGCCAAATGCGGCGCATTTTGAAAGCGGCTCCCTTCGGTGTAACTAAAAGCTGCCGGGCCAAGGCCTAAAAAGGGCCTTCCTATCCAATAACCGAGGTTATGGTTAGAGACCTTACCATCGCGGGCAAAGGCTGAGATTTCATAGCGGTTAAAACCAAAGGCTTCAAACCTCTCTACAGCCATTTCTAACATAGCAAGGCTATCCTCCTCTTTTGGAACCAGAGGTAGGAGCTTTTTTTGGTGTTTAAAGTAGGAGGAGCCCTCTTCAAAGGTGAGGTTATATAGAGAGAGATGGCTGATGGGAAGTTTTTCTACTTGTTCTAAGCTCTTCTGCCACGAGGTGAGAGTCTGCTCTGGAAGGTCATACATAAGGTCGATTGAGATATTCTCTATGCCTGCCTTGTAGGTCATCTCTATGGCATCGAGTGCTTTTTGTGCGCTGTGGGTACGACCGATTCTTTGCAAGGTCTCATCATCGAAAGATTGGACGCCGATACTGACGCGATTGATCCCGGCCTCTTTAAAGGCGCGCATCTTCTCTTCGGTGACATCGTTTGGATTAGCTTCGAGCGTGATCTCTTTAGAGGCTTTAGGAAAGAGGGAGAGAAGCTCTTCTACTTGTTTGGGCGCTAAAAGAGAGGGGGTGCCCCCTCCGATATAGATCGTGATGATCTCATCAAAGAGATCTTTTTTTTGCTGCCACTCTAAAGCTATCCCCTTGAGGAAGTTTTTAACACCTTCCTCTTGGTGGGGGGTCACAAAAAAATGGCAGTAAGGACACTTTTTTTTGCAAAATGGGACGTGGAGATAGAGACTACCACTCGTCGCTTTCTGGATCTGAGATTTCCAAAGAACGGCGCCAGCGGTTTTTGTCGCTATATGGGTCTTCATCAGTTTCATGTTCGCCCGTCTGTTTTTCCTCGCCCGCCATCTCGATATCAAAGAGAGTTGTATGGTCCTGCTCAAACGACTGTGTTTCCATGTCAAAGTCGCTCTCTGTAACCTCTGTCTCACCGCAGCCACCTACATCAGGTATAGACTGGTGATCATAGAGCTGTTTTTGCTGGCCTCTTTTTGGAAGAGCATACTCTTCTACATCGCCACTCTCTTTTAAGAAAATTAAGCGCTGCTTCTCTTCTTCCATCTTCGCTTTGATGGCTTGCATTTCTAATCCATGTTTCTCTAGATCTTTTTTCGGAACAAGCCCTAAGTCAGACCATTTTTCGAGATCACGTAGTTCGTTTTCTAACTTTTTTAATCGCTCACTTTTCATTGGAAGAACCCCTTTTGGTTGCGTTCTATACGCTCCGACTTTTTTTGAAAAGAGTTTTTTGTAACTTGGGCATTCTAGTCGGTTATTGCTTATAACGCAATTATATTTCATTTTAACCCCTCTCTGAGAGGGTTTCCCCCTTTTTTTCTTTAGTATAAAAAGTGTCTATGCAGTATGGGCCTTGTATGGCAGAAGATAAGACTTCCCAACCGCTACATTTTTCCAATCAAAGCTATGTATTACAATGGCTTAAGCAATACCAGGAGGATCCGAGGAGCCTGCCTCCGGATTGGCTTGCCTTCTTCCAAGGCATGGAATTTGCATCCTACGGATCGCAACCCTCTAATAGTAAGACTGATGATAAACAGGCTCGAGCCCTTGCCCTACACCGAAGACTTGGCCATCTAGAGGCTAGACATAACCCGATGTTCCTAAACGCCCCTCTTGCCGAACTCTCTTTTGCCGCTTTAGGCTTTAAAGAAGGGGATGAAGCCTTACTTAGTTTAAAGAAAGCCTTTACAGATACGAGCAGTTTTCAATACGACCACTTAGAAAGTAAAGAGATGCGCGATTTTTTAGACGAGGCTGTCTTAAAAGAGAGGCCTTTAGAGGTAGAGAGCTTAAGATTTGTGATAGAAGAGCTGTACCGGGCTAAAAAATTTGAAGACTTTCTACAAAAAAAGTTTATAGGTGCTAAGCGCTTCTCTTTAGAGGGTTGCGAGATGTTCATCCCCCTCTTAAAAGAGCTCTTTTCTTTGGCAGGGACAGCAGGGATCAAAGAGATTGTGATCGGAATGGCCCATCGAGGACGTTTAAATGTTCTCTGTAACGCTTTAGGAAAACCTTACTACGCTCTTTTAAAAGAGTTTGGAGCAAAAACCTTGCCAAAGCCAGGGGCAGGGCTCGGTGATGTCAAATACCATAAAGGATATGCCGCGACGGTAACTACTAGAAAAGGCGATACCCTCTCCCTTGTTCTCTCAGCCAATCCAAGCCACTTAGAGTCTGTTGATCCTGTCGTCTTAGGCTATGTACGCGCAAAAATTAGGCTGACAAAAGAGCCTCATAGTACGTTGCCTATCTTGATCCATGGCGATGCCTCCGTTGCAGGACAAGGGGTTGTGTATGAGACCCTCCAAATGAACGCCTTAGAAGGTTATGGTGTCGGCGGTACGATCCACATTGTTATCAATAACCAAGTAGGCTTTACAACCGCTCCAGAAGAGGGTAGATCTACCCGCTACTGTACAGATATTGCTAAAGCTTTTGACATGCCTATCATCCATGTAAATGCAGAAGATCCCTTGGCGACCCTTCGCGCTGTGACTATCGCCTTTGCGTTTAGAGAGAAGTTTGGCAAAGACGTCTTTATAGATTTAAATGGCCATCGCTTCTGGGGGCACAATGAGACCGATGAGCCGATGTTTACAAACCCAAAGCTCTATAAGGCCATCAAAACAAAGGAAAACGTCTACCAAGAGCTCTCCAAAAAGCTTTTAACCGATGCTGTTTTTACTAAAGAGAGCTTAGAGGAGATGCAAAAAACTTACGATACGACCTTAGAGAAGGCGTACGAAGAGCGAGATAACGCCTACGAAGAGAAGATCTCTGACTTTCAGCATTTAAAAGAAAAAGAGGCTTTATCGGATACTTATTTGCGGGAGATCGGCATAAAAGCATCTACTATACCATCCTCTTTTCCAGCCCATCCAAAAGTCCTCAAAGTCTTTGAAAATAGAGTAGCCTCTCTAACAAAAGGAGAGGGGATCGATTGGGGGGCAGGAGAGATGCTTGCCTATGCAACTCTTTTAAACGGGGGAGCTCACATTCGTATTTCCGGGCAAGATGTGCGTCGGGGAACTTTTTCGCACCGCCATGCAGCTGTCTATAGCCAAGAGAGCGATGAGCTCTACATACCTTTATCCCATATCAATCCCGAAGCTCCCTTTGAAATTTACAACTCGCTCCTCTCAGAGTTTGCTGTCATGGGCTACGAATTTGGCTACACCCTCGGCTATCCCAACGCGCTCGTTATATGGGAGGCGCAGTATGGCGACTTCGTAAACGGGGCCCAAATTATTATCGATCAATACTTGGCTGGATCTGAAACAAAGTGGGGGGTGACCTCTAATTTAACGCTCCTTTTACCGCACGGTTTTGAAGGGGGAGGCCCTGAGCACTCCTCCTGCCGTTTTGAGCGTTTTTTAGAGCTATCGGGGCTTGATAATTGGCGCGTTGCCTACCCAACCACCCCCGCGCAATTTTTCCATCTCTTAAGACGGCAAGTGTGGGATAGTAAAAGAAAGCCTCTCATTGTTGTAACACCAAAGAGCATGCTTCGCCTCTCTAGCTCCTTTTCTAAACTCTCTGATTTCTCAAAGGGCTCTTTCCAGCCAATCCTTACAGAAAACATCGATAGAAAAGAGATTCGTAGAGTGATCTTATGCACAGGCAAGATCTACTATGAACTCCAAAAGAGAGATGATATCGCTATTATTCGCGTAGAGGAGCTCTACCCATTTCCTGACGTTTTAAAAAAATCTTTATTAAGTTTAAGCCACGCGAAAGAGTTTGTGTGGGTCCAAGAGGAGCCAAAAAACCAAGGCGCCTTTCTCTATATGCAAAGCGAAATCCAGCCTCTCTTGCAAGATAAGGTGCTTCGTTACATAGGACGTCCGACAAGCTCTATTCCAGATACTGGCTATCCAGCGCTCTTTGTAGAGGAGCAAAAACGTATTATAGACGAGGCTGCTTTATGAGTAAGATCGATGTGAAAGTACCTTCTGCCGGAGAGTCTGTTACCGAAGTGACGATAGGCAAATGGCTAGTGGCCGATGGCGCTATGGTGCAGGATGGGCAGGCGATTGTCGAGCTTGAAACAGAAAAAGCCTCTTTAGAGGTGCCAAGCCCGGGCGCCGGCAAACTTAGCTATACGCGTAAGGTCGGAGAGGTGCTTAAAATCGGTGACCTTTTAGCCTCTCTCGACACAAGCGTAAAAGGAGAGACAGCGCCACCGCCTCCTAAACAAGAAAGCGCGCCACCTGTAAAGAAAGAGGCGCCTCTGCCATCCTCTGATGGCGTCCGTAAGAGTAAAGATGCCTACCTCTCTTCTCTCAATGAAAAACCAAAAGAGACGCCGGTAGCTTCGGCACCTATTGTAAAAACCCAAGAAGAGGTCACACGCAAGCCCCTCTCGAAATTAAGACGTACGATTGCACAGAGACTTGTGCAGGTGAAAAACGAGACGGCGATGCTAACAACCTTTAACGAGGTCGATATGAGCGCTGTTATGGCGCTTCGCGATGCTGAGAAGGATAGCTTTCAGAAGAAGTATGGGGTGAAGCTAACCTACATGCCCTTCTTTATGCGCGCGACCGTTGAGGCTCTAAAGGATTTTCCTGACATAAACGCCTTTATCGATAAAGATGAGATTGTCTATCATGCTCATAGTCACATCGGTATTGCAGTCAGCTCAGATACCGGGCTTGTGGTTCCGGTTCTTCGTAATTGTGATACCCTCTCATTTTTAGAGATCGCCAAAGGCTTAAACGACCTTGCTGTTAAAGCGAGAGAGAGAAAACTTACTGTCGCTGACATGTCGGGGGGTACATTTACCATTACAAATGGTGGTGTCTTCGGCTCTATGCTCTCCACACCGATCTTAAATCCGCCACAAAGCGGTATCTTAGGGATGCACAACATTGTAGAGCGCCCGGTTGCGATAAAGGGGAAGGTAGAGATTCGCCCGATTATGTACCTAGCCCTTAGCTACGACCACAGGATCGTCGACGGCAAAGAGGCTATCTCATTCCTCGTTCGCATTAAAGATCTCTTAGAAAACCCAGCTAAATTTTTATTTGTATAAGAGGCGTCTATGGAGATCTTTGATGTTATTTTTCTCGGTGGCGGCCCCGGTGGCTACGTCGGAGCGATTAAGGCAGCGCAGCTTGGCTTAAAGGTTGCTCTTATCGATAAAGAGGCGCTACTTGGCGGTACTTGTTTGAACGTCGGCTGCATCCCTTCTAAAGCACTTCTACACGCGACAGAAAAGGGTAGAAAGGATTTACAGCCTCTCATGCAAGAAAAAGAGGAGATCCTTAAAAAGCTCGGTGGCGGGATCAATTTTCTCTTTAAGAAGAATAAAGTGACTTTTTTTAAGGGAAAGGGTGAGTTTCTATCGAAAGAGACGATCTCTATCAATGGCGAGACAATTGCAGGTAAATACATTGTCATTGCAACGGGTTCAGAGCCGCTTGCACTTCCTTTTTTACCTTTAGATGAAGAGAGAATCGTCTCTTCGACCGGAGCGCTCTCCCTTAGCTTTGTACCAAAGAAGATCCTGATTGTTGGAGGTGGGGTTATCGGCTTAGAGCTCGGCTCTGTCTATAGACGTCTTGGCTCCGAGATAGAGGTCATCGAATTTATGGATCGCATTTTGCCAGAGTTTGATCTTGAGATTTCGAAAGCCTTTCAAAAGATTTTAGAAAAAGAGGGGTTCATCTTTCATTTGGGCGCTAAAGTGATCAGCGGTAAAAGAGAGGGAGAGAGAGTCTCTTTAGAGGTGGCTCTTGGCTCTGAGAATAAAACTTTCTCCGGTGATGTAGCGCTCATCTCGATCGGCCGAAAGCCTTTTACAGAGGGTCTTGGTCTAGAGAAGATCGGTCTTACTAAAGATAATCGAGGCTTTATTCCGATCGATGGTAACTTTCGTACCGCAATTGCTAATATCTTTGCGATCGGTGATGTGGCAGGACAGCCAATGCTCGCTCATAAAGCCTCCGAAGAGGGGATTGCTGTGGCAGAGATTTTAGCAGGCCATAAAACAGTAGTTGATTACGCATCCATTCCGAATGTCGTCTACACCTTTCCAGAAATAGCATCTGTTGGTTTTACAGAAAAAGAGCTACAAGAGAGAAATATCCCTTACAAAAAAGCCATCAGCCCCTTTGCAGCAAACTCTCGTTACCAGGCATGTAGCTATAAAGATCACGCTTTTATCAAAGGATTGTCCGATCCTACAACAGGGCTTCTTTTAGGAGTCCACATTCTAGCCCCTCACGCCTCAGAGCTCATCTCGCAGCCTGTAACTGCCATGCGACATAAACTCTCTCTACAAGAGCTCACAAACACCTGTTTTCCGCATCCGACACTATCCGAGGCGCTCCATGAGCTCTATTTGGCGCTTCTATCTAAGCCGATACACTTCTGAGAGTTTAGCCTGTAACTAATCGTAAAAGCGAAGAGGCTTGCGAGGCAAAAGCGTTAAAAGATGAAGGCGGTCTTAGTTCTTCTAATCTGTCTACAGCAATAGCTTGTAGTGGCGCTGAAGCTTGCTGTAAGCTCTTCAATTTTTCTTCTAGAAAAGCTAAAGAACCCTCAAATCTTTTATCGTGCGGCCCTAAACTTTCTATAAATCTAATAAGATCGCGAATCTGTGGTGTTGGAGGGACATTTGTTGGACTATCTAAAAGAGCTCCCCAATTTTTAGCTGAGGCCTTGTAGGTGTCTAACAGGTTGTAGAGTCTATTTAGACGCTCAAGCTTAAGTTGCATATTAAGCAAAGTGGTAGATAGCTTTTCTGAAAGTAAGACTTCTTCTATAGAACGCTTAGAAAGGCTTTCTCCATTTTCTCCTACTACCGCAAATGGTAGACGTAAAAGCGAGCCCCTTTCCGCAACAAAGTATTTATCCGTTTCACTTGTATCTCCAAGAAGTAGCAAAGCTCTTTTATCAGCAGTCTTTCTTACTAAACTATCTTGCACAGCTGCCCCTATTTGGTGGGTTGATAGGGGAGTAAAACAATGCTTTGAGCCAAGATGAGCGAGCTGCTGGTTAGCTACTAAAGATACCCTCTCTAGGAGACGGGCTGTATGGGTAGCCTCCCATGACCTCGTACTTGTTATTTTGCTTGCTAAGTAAGCGCCTAAAGTAGGCAAGGCTGTAAGAAGATGTTCTTCTAAGATTTTTTCATCTGCGGGTTTGTATGCCAAAGAGATGTCTAACTAAACGACAGATATCGTCAAAGAGACCAGCCGAAAACCAGTTAACAGAAACGGTATGTCGAAAAATCTGCAAAAAGCCGCCTTCCTGACCAGAATCGTGATTATGGGCGATAGCAAAGAGAGAATCTAATACTTGTGTTGGTGAGGTTATACCTGCCATAACTTTAAAGCTCCGATAATAATAAGTTCATTTTCAAGGTGCGTTAAGGAAGCGTCAAACATTGGATGGCCAGGGTCTAACTCTTCTAGGATTTGAATTAGATCTCGAATATTGTGAGCTCTAAAGCTACCTTCAGAATGGTTTATTTTAGTATGTAAAATTGCTTTCCAAGCAGCTTGCTCTTTCGCTTTATGTTTTTGTAAGAGAGCATAGAGCTTTTCTAGTTGGGTAAGCTTTTGCATAACTCTTTGTAGGCCGCCAGGAGTTTCTAAAGCCTCTCCTATAGAGCGTCGATCCGATCTCTCTCCGGTATCAAAATTGCTCGCAAAAGGAATCTCGGCAACACCCCTTGGTCTATCAAGGTCACAGCTTCTTCGAGCGCTTTCAGTAGATTTTAATTTTACGGCAGCAGCTTGGAACTTTCGAATAGCGATTAGACTCTCTTCTGAGGGAAGTTCCTTACAGCTTTTTCCTGCTCCGAGATTTTTAAGGACCCTTGTAGCTGTTGTAAGTATGCGCGCTTCTAGATCTGTCCATGCCCAAATACCTTGTGGTGATTCTGGCGGTGGAAAAGAAGTTAGGTTAAATTTTAATTGATGGTATAATCTTTAGTTCCCATTGAACTTGGTCTTCTAGATATATGCGTACATGTTGCCCTTCATGCGGTTCTACAGCTTTTAAGAAAA
>JAFEGE010000105.1 GCA_018240105.1 Verrucomicrobiota bacterium
ATATCAAATAAATATTTGCTATAATGAGTGAAGCGATACAGCTTTACCTAGGTGCAGCTCCTACTTCAAAAGAGGACATTTCTAAAAAACGCACCGATAGGACATTTCTATTTAACGCTAACATTACTTTTATAATTAAATTTATTTAACATGCTTATAATAAGTAAATTATGCTTATTTTGTGCCGGAAAATAAAATCTTTGTAAGCCTTTATTTTTGGCTTAAAAAATAGATCACCCACCCATAGGTTTTTTTAAGATGCTTTTAGGAGGCATCTTAGGCGCTACCGAAGGGGCTCTCGCAGGAGAGGGGGGTCTCGCATCAGGAAATCCTGGAGTATAGTGCTGGAGCTTAGCTGGATTAAGCGCAGGGGGTCTTCTTTCTTCTAATCTGCCTCGAGGTGGGGCTAGAGGAGGTAAAGAGGTAGTTGGAGCTACTGGCCGGGCAGGTGGGGGTGCTGTGGGAGCAGGTTTTGCATACTGGGGATGGGTGTATCTTGCTGTATCCGGGTAACCATATCTCGTGGAACTAGTTAGAAGGTCCCATTTCGGTCCAAAAAACCCCGGAACTTTTTCGTAACGGGATACTTTATAATGCGGGCCAAACTCTCCAGTTTTTTCTACAACCATCCTTTTAGTGCCGATCGGCCACTTTCCCTTGGAATCGCGAGGCTTGCTGTAATGTTTTTCTTTATCGCCTGGGACCATTTGGTAGTAGTGGGTGAAAACCATAGTATAATCCTTGTTAACCCTATTATACGGCGGGATATAAATTAATCGTAAGGTGCTTTAAGCAAGCTGTTTGCCTAAGCCTCGAGCCGTAATCTTTTCGGTGAGGGGAAAGGTTTTCCTACCTGTCTTGGCTCTAAAAGAGCGGAGGCAGCGTGAACTCTAAAGCTTAATTCTATGTTTTTAAGATGCTTATGTCTATTCACGTTTTTTGCCTTGTATTTTCTAATCTTGATTTAGATTTTACAAGGTGTTTTTGTGCACACCAAGAGGAGAGTGGCGAAGATTTTCTGCTATTTTGTCTAAAAAATTTTCCGTTGTGAGGTAGCTCTGATCATGGCCTGTCAGGAGAGCAAGGTCTTTGGTCATGTGGCCACTTTCAATTGTGTGGATGCAGGCTTTTTCTAACGCCTCAGCAAAGGCTACGACATCGGGGGTGTTGTCCATCTTACCGCGATAGCGAAGGGCAACTGTCCAAGCAAAGATCGAGGCGATCGGGTTTGTCGAGGTTTTTTGCCCTTTTTGATGGTGGCGGAAGTGGCGGGTAACAGTGCCGTGGGCAGCCTCGGTCTCGATAGTCTTGCCATCGGGGGTCATAAGGATAGAGGTCATCATGCCGAGCGAGCCAAAGCCCTGGGCAAGGGTATCAGACTGGACATCGCCATCGTAGTTTTTACAAGCCCAGACAAAACCGCCCTCTGTTTTTAAAGCAAAGGCCACCATATCATCGATAAGACGGTGCTCGTAGCTGATTCCTCTTTTTTCAAAGAGGATTTTAAACTCATGGGTATAGATCTCTTCAAAGATGTCTTTAAAGCGGCCATCGTAGGCTTTTAAGATCGTATTTTTGGTTGAGAGGTAGAGAGGATAGCCTTTGGCAAGGGCGTAGTGCATACTGCTTCTTGCAAAATCTTTAATCGAGCTGTCTAGGTTGTGCATGCCAAGCGCGACACCAGGGCCTTGGAAATGGAAGACTTCATGGGAGATC
The DNA here is from genome assembly GCA_018240105.1 of Verrucomicrobiota bacterium. Lineage (GTDB taxonomy): Bacteria > Chlamydiota > Chlamydiia > Chlamydiales > 2-12-FULL-49-11 > JAFEGE01. Next base: position 1,717 of record JAFEGE010000105.1, read on the forward strand.
TTCTCACCCTTTTCCCCCTCAAAAGTAAGAGTTAGCTTGCCTTTGCCAGGCACAAGAAAGTCGACGGCTCTATATTGATCGCCATAGGCATGTCTGCCGATAACGATCGGTTTTTTCCAGGTAGTGATAAGCCTTGGGATATTACGGCAGAGGATCGGTTCACGAAAGATGGTGCCCCCTAAGATGTTACGGATGGTACCGTTTGGAGAGCGCCACATCTTTTTAAGATGAAACTCTTTTAAGCGCGCCTCATCGGGGGTAATGGTCGCACACTTTACCCCAACCCCATACTGTTTAATCGCATGCGCGGACTCTTCTGTCACGCGGTCTTCTGTCTTGTCGCGGTTTTGTATGGAGAGGTCAAAGTATTTAAGATCCATATCTAAAAAGGGGAAAAGAAGCTTTTCTTTGATCTCCTTCCAGATGACTCTTGTCATCTCATCCCCATCGAGTTCAACGATAGGTTTTAGGACTTTTATCTTAGCCATGCTCCTCCGATTATAGCGCTAAACTTTTTAAATTTAGCTGCTTTTACAAGTCGATTACAAACTCCACTGGCTCTGATGGAAACTTCTGGAACTTTGAAGCCTTAGGGGTATATACTTCGATATATATGCTAGGGGACATCTTTACAAGAGAGCGCCAGTTTCTCAACTATTTCTTCGATACGATAGATCGAGTGCGCGCTGAAGAGGTGCTGCTTAAGTTTCTTGGTTGTAAGGGGATGATCGTCTTTACCGGCGTTGGTAAAAGCGGGATTATCGCAGAAAAATTAGCAAAAACCATGATCTCTACAGGCACAAGATCGATGTACTTGCCGCCGACCGGAGCGTTTCATGGGGAGCTTGGCGTGCTAACGCCAGACGACCTTGTTGTCTTTTTAAGTAAGAGCGGTATGAGCTCAGAAGTTGTCGATTTAGCCCAGTTACTAAAGAAGAGGGGGATACAGACCATGGCGTGGGTCTCCTCTAGAAAGTCTCGCCTCTCTGATATCGTCGATTTTTCTATCGAACTACCGCTGCAAGGCGAGATCTGCCCCTTTGATTTAGCCCCAACGACATCTACAGTGGTCCAGCTTATCTTTGGCGATGTTCTCTCTGTAGGACTTATGCAGGCTAAAAAGTTTAGTTTAGACCAGTACGCTTTAAACCATCCAGGCGGCGCGATCGGTAAACAGATTGCAGAAAGGGTAGAGGATGTGATGATAAAAGAGCCGCATCTTCCTATTTGTAAGAGAAATACGACTCTGCAAGAGGCTCTAATGGAGCTTTCTAAAAAACGGCTTGGTTGTGTTTTGGTGGTCGATGAAAAAGAGGAGCTTTTAGGTATTTTTACCGATGGCGACTTAAGGCGCGCTTTGGAGATCCATCAAGAGACTGTCTTTAAACAACCTTTAGAGGCGATTATGACCAAAGACCCTCTCTCAACAACGCCAGATCGACTAACATCGCACGCCCTCTCTTTAATGGAGGGAGATCGCAAAGTGATGATGCTGCCGGTTGTAAAGGAAAAGAAAGTGGTGGGGGTCATCCATATTCACCATATATTAAGTCCTTTAGAAACTCCTTCCCTGTAATTTTGAAATACCTTTGATTAAAGGTATGAACATTACCACAGCTTGCTTTGCAGGAAAGCCTGAAATGGCTATCGCCTTAATTCTTTTAGAAGAAGTCGATAAGGCACAAACTTGGAGCTATGGAGAGCTATATCATAAGATAAAAAAGCTCTCTAAGGGGTTGCAAGAGCTAAAGCTTAAGCCCTTTTCAACGATTTTAATACGCTCTGAGCTGACGATCGATTCTCTTCTTCTCTATTTTGCTGCGATGCACGCCTCTTTAGTGCCGTGTATACTCGATCCCTTTCTGACTAAACAGGAGGTGGTTGTTTGCCTAGAAGAAGCTGATGCCGCTCTTTATTACGAATCGAGCTCTCTTGCTCTAGAGCCGCCCCTTTCAAAGTCTTGTAAACTTCTTACGCAAGCAGAGCTTGAAGATTTAAAAGAATTTAAAGCAGATGAGAGGGAGCCAAAGACTACAGGGGGTGATAAAGCCTTTTTAGTTTTTACCGCGGGCTCTATGACAAAGCCTAAGGCGGTTTTTCATGGACACCGCTCCATTATAGCTAGAGAGGCGATCCGCGAGGGGTGGCTCTCTCTGACAAAAGAGGATTGTCTTCTCCATACGAGTTCTCCCCATACCGCCTACGGGTTACAAGTGAACTTTTTTGATCCGTGGTTTCTCGGGGGCTGTGCAGTTGCTTTTTCAGGAACCCTTACAGCTCTTGAGGTTTTACAGATTATAGATAGATATAAGGTAACTGTTCTAGCTTCTATACCAACATTTTATAAAGAGATGCTCTATTTGCCGAAAGAGATACAGAATAAATTCTTGCTTACCTCGCTGCGTCTTGCTGTCTCTGCTGAAGAATCTCTTTCAGCCACTCTGCAAAAAGAGTTTGAAAGAAAGTGGCATAAGCCTCTCTTACAAGGCTTTACTTTAACAGAGATGCAAATCCCTCTCTTTGAAACAATTTCCATGAAAAGAAAATATGGATCGCTAGGTAAAATCTACGGCTCTTGCTTGATAAAAATAGCGCCTTCTTTAGAAACCGAAGGTGAGAGGGGTAAGGGGATTCTCGCGCTACCAATAAAGGATCCGGCCTTTATGGTAAGTAAGCCGGAGGAAGAGAGCCTTCAAGGAGATTTTTATCTGACAGGAGATATCATCTCTAAAGATGAGGAGGGCTACTTTTATCACTATGGTCGGAGTGGGGCTATTTTGAAAAGTGTGGGAGCTCTTAGAATTTCGGCAGAAGAGATCGAAGAGGCCTTTCGCCACCATAGGTATATCTCAGAGGTTGCTGCTGTCACCACAGAAAATGAAGAGGGAGAGGCGATTTTAACCCTTTTTGTCGTCCCGTATCAGATTGAAGAGGAGGAGAATCTTTTAGAAGAGCGTCTTTTAGCCTACGCAAAAAAGGAGCTCTCTTCTCTTAAAATCCCACAGCGCATCGTCTTTCTAGAGCATCTACCAAAAAACCCAAACGGTACGATCGACAGAAAGGCGCTACATTTTCTTGTTAGCGTTAAATAGAAATGTCCTATCGGTGCGTTTTTTAGAAATGTCCTCTTTTGAAGTAGGAGCTGCACCTAGGTAAAGCTGTATCGCTTCACTCATTATAGCAAATATTTATTTGATATG
>JAFEGE010000106.1 GCA_018240105.1 Verrucomicrobiota bacterium
TCCTAGTAAGAAGCAGACAGCTGGTAAGAAGAGAGGTTCTGCGAACCGCTCTCTAACACAAGCAGAATTAGTACAAGGACAAGATTTCATACAAGCTGCAGAGTAGTTTTACTACTTTAGCATAGAGAAGTAAGCTATAGAAGGGGGGCATTGCCTCCCTTTTTTATTTACCGGCAGTGGTGACAAATCTTAAAAGAGAATTGGTAACAGCTCCAGCAAAAGCAGGGTCTGTAATTAGTGCTTCTAGTTTTAGGAATAGAGGCTCTAGCCTCGGTCCTATAAAATCTATACCTTCTGAAACAGCTGTCCAAGCTAGTGGTACGACGCAAGTAGGATCAACGGGCTGCGTCTCTTCTAATTTTTCTTTAGCGGTTTTCAAGGTTTCTAAAGCTTTTGCAACACTCTCTTTAGATACACCGCTCTCTTTCAATACAGCACGCTCTTCCAGACGCTTGCATAAGTTTTTTGGAAGCGTATCGAGTAATTTGCCTATAGTATCTAACTCATTTGCATGCGCTTTCTGTCGTTTTTTATCTCTGAGCCCTTTTACTCTCTCTTCTAAAATCTTCTTAAAGTCTTCAGGATTTGGCACGGAAGCTAGCAAAGCCTGTTTTACTTCATCTATTTCGCGTATCGATACGGCTTTATTTTCAGGGAAAATTGTATCTAAGGCCTCGCTTACCTGTCTTCGTATCTCTGCATTAGAGTCGCGACCTGGTTTGCCTGCAGTTGCTGGTGGGCGGGTAAGTTCAAGTGGTATTTTTTGTAATTTGCTAAAGGCCTCATCCATCTCAACTAGATTAGTTGCGGTGTTAAGAGCGTGGCCAAAGCTTGCAACCGGGCTCGATAAACCCGCTATAAGATTTCTTAAAGTCGTATCTTTAATGCTATGCGATAGAGCTAAAAGCTTTTCTAAATCCTTTTTAAGCTCTGTATAGTTTGTTTCTAGTCTTGTTAACGCCGCTCTCTTTTCCTCATAGGTCACCTCTGTATCTTGTGATAGGGCTATTGCTAGATCTTTTTGAAATGCAGTTAAAGATTTGCTTATTTTATCGACTAAAGGTTCGAATTGAGCCTGGCTTTCTCTGTTTTCGGCAAGAATAGCAGCTGTTTCAAGCATCTTACTGAAATCTTTTTCAAATTCTATAAGAGCCCTATGAAACGGTGTTATAAGGTCCTTGTGGAGGTCAGTCACGTGGCTTTCAATATCTTGGTCAGCTCCCATCTTTGCCAGTGGATCTTTCCAAGTTTTTTTCAGTAGATCTAAACCTTCTTCTACAGCTAAAAATTTAGCGTGTAGATCTGGGTTTTTGTCGCTCTGTTTTAGTGTTTTTAGGAGGTTTTCCCACTCGTCAAAAAGAGAATCTTTCTCAGCTCTCTTCTCTAGAAAAGCTTTTCGGAGCTCTGCGACGTGTTTTTTAGATTCTACTTTACCCTTATTAGGCCCAGCATCGAAAAGTTTTTTAAGGGCATCTCCAACAACACCTTGTGTCAATTTTCTTATGGCTGCAAGATTTTCGTTGTGTCTAGCTATTCTAGCCTCTTTAGAGCTATCTTCCTCTTTATCTGTTAAAGCAGCTTGTGTTGTTTTCATAGCATCGTGGCCTATCTTAAGCAACATCTGCTCATCTTCAAATAGGGTAACAAGACCTCTAGCTAGAAGTTCGGCAAGCTTATCTTCTGTAACTTGGCTAAGCTCGGCCAGTGGCCACCCCTTGATTCCTAGGGTGTTTAGTAACTCTACGATGCCACCAGTCTCTCCTTTTGATACGCGCGTAATGGCAACCGTGGTATCAGCTCCATGCATCTGAAGCGCTAAAACAAGCGATTTTAAAGCGTGTTTAGCTTCGCGTAACACAAGAGGGGGTACCCTGCTAAGAGGTACTAAGCTGTTTGGCTCCCTACTGCTGACAACAGCACGTAGTTTAGTGAGTAATGCAATGAGAGTTTGTGTTGCAGGAGAGCCGAGGCCTGTTTCTGATCCCAAAAGATTCTCTGCATTTGAGAGGGTATCGCAAAAGCCAAATGCACGTATTAAGAGTAGCTCTAAACCCTTGCAAATCACGCCATGTAAAACCCATTGTAGCGGTCGCGAAATAAGTGTTCCAAGTGAAAAAACGCCAAAGAGAGGTGTAAAGAGAAGTGTTAAACCAAAGTGTCTTATTCCGCTAGCGCGGGATAAAGTCTCTCTTGCTCTTCTATCAACTCTTTGTATAACCGCTGTTAGGAAATCACCCGGTATTAATGTCGCAAGGGTATGTCTTGTGAAGGCAACTTGTAGATGGCGAACAGATTTGTATTTTGTCCCTAAATAAGCAGGGCTTTTTAGAAAGGCTGCTATATTGGCTTGCCGTGAAGCAGAAGCATCTTCCCCTGCATGTTGTGTTGCCTTTACAAAGCCATTACATGCTGTTGTCACAGCCTCTAAAAAGGAAGAGCTTGAAGTAGAGGCGCTGCTCTGATTTAAAAGAAGGGGCAGGCGTCTTTGTAAAAGGGGCGCAATATTGGGGACAACAAGTTCTCCTATCCAAAATAAAGCTATAACAAAGAATTTAAGCAAAGAACGGTAAGGGAGAGCAAGATCTGTGCAATCCCCAATAGCTTTTAAGAAGGCTTTTTTAAAGAGTTTTTTAAACTCGGTATCATTAGAGGTTAAAGCAGTTAGTCCTCCAGCTTCAGCTATCAGTGTTGCAAAAGATGGATAAGGGATGTGGTTAAAACAGGGACGAGTGCCTGCAAGCTTCGTAATCCAGGTATAGGTAGCATAGAGTTGGGTTACAGTAGCTGTTCTAATCAGCTCAGCATGGACCATCTGGCTACTTATAGGAGCTTCAGGAGAGACATCTTCAGCTGCCTTTACCCCTGTAGTAGCAGCTTTTGGTGGAGGAGGGCCAAAGCAGGGCAGAGGAATGCGTGGTACATCGAAGCCTAAATCTCCAAAGAGGACTACGGAGTAAGGTTTGAAAAGATCACCAGCAACTTGATCGCGTATCCCTCTTTGTTCTGGTGTCAGAGGCGTTGATCCTCGAGAGCCGGCTTTATTAGTGTTAACAATTCTCTCTACACAGCAAAAAGTTTGCCAAGCTCTTAGTTCGCCTCGAAGGATTCCTCTAGCCTCTTCCCCGCCTTGAGGAGCTCCTGGTATAGCGGGAGGTAAAAGCGTAAGAGTTTTTTGCCATTCAGAATCTTCGTCCCATTCAGCTGCTTCAGGGATTTGCCCCCGCTTTGAAGCTGGGATACGGTCAATAATTTCTTGCCGTACTTCGACAAGCATCTGCGTTAAATCTTCTCGAGAGATATTAGCAGTTTTTGCGGCTTCTAAAGCGGCTGCCTTTCGCTCCTCTTTTGCACGACTAAATGCGACTGCCCAAGCAACTTCAGGTGCTTTTTTAAAAGCTGTTTTGACCACTTCTACGGCAGCGGGCGCTGCTGCGGCGGCGGCTTGTAATAGTCTAGGCTCAACTACAGGACGGAGGGCAGTTGCGCCTCGTAATGCAGTTCTACCTAAAAGGTTTCTTCCTGCATACGCAGCACCGCCAAGAAGAGCCGCAATGCCGATACCAGGGAGAGCTGGGATACTAGCAACTGCGGAAGCTGCTCCCATAGCTGCGTAACCCACTCCTGCGACTCCTCCCATGCCTCCCGCTGCTAGTAGAGGGCCTTTAAGGGCAGATACTCGTCCCCTAAGGCTGGCAAGAAAAGAACCCATACCGGGTGCTGCGGTCCCATCACTTGGAGGAGGTCCACGAGGTGGTTCATCATCCTCTCGAGGGCTAAATCTTGGGGCCCCTGAGGGCACTGGATTTCCAACTACTAAAACCATGATAGTTTAATAAACTTTATATTTAAGATATAACAATTATATCTGGTTTTTTGTAATAAATCAAAAGCAAAAATCAATGTATTACATAAAGTTTAAAATAAAAATTATTTAAATTGTATATTTAAAAATTTATATATCAAAATTTCTATTTTTATAGAGATATACTGCTTCCACTTCAAGGTTCTGAAAGTTTCAATCTCAGCGCGCGGAGTTTAAAATAGCGAAGCGTCATCTTTGCCCCTAAACTTAAAAAGTTTAGCGATGGAGATGATTTTAAAATCCGGGATGCTGAGGCAGAAATTTTTGGAACCTTGAAGTGGAAGTAGTATATACCGACAGTCATGCAAGAATCAGGATGCGGCAAGAAGGTGCCTCGCATTTGAAATAGGCAAAGCCGGTGCCAAAATTAGCCAAACTTATTTTTGAATCACGAGCGGTATAGAATGCTACTTTTAATAGGCTTGTGTATAAAGCTAAAAATTTATATTTTTGTTCTTCACAACCTATATGAGACTCTACATGCAAATGGCCCTATGGCGTATTACTACTTTAATTTTTATTTTTACAGTGGGTCTAAAGGCGATAGAAAGAGAGCCGTATTGCCCAAAATATATAGAGAGCTGTCCTCGTACCTGCTGGAGTCTTGCTGCCGAGGGAGACTACTGGATCGTATTTCGTAAGACGATGGAGCCGCACGGCTTTTTATACGCTACAGGAGAGGAGGGGGGAGATACCACCTATGCGGTTGAGAATATGAGTCGCATGGACTTTCGCTTTAAGTCGGGAGTCATGGCAGGTATTGCCTTTTCACCGACAGCAGAGCACACTGTAGAGCTCAGCTACAAAGGGCTCATCGAGTGGGAGCAGATTCGTAAAGCAAATAGCCCTACAAACCAGCTTGTAGTACCAACGTTTCCTCTGACCACACATGACTGGGTTGATACAACCTTTGTACAGATCGACTACCACGCAAAGTTTAATACGGTAGAGCTTCTCTATTGGAACCACGTCACCCCTCGCTATGTCGACTACTTTGCCTTTGCCTGGATCATCGGGGTTCCAGGTATCAAATTAACAGACCGTATGGTCTACAATACAACAAAAGAGTACCCATCGAACATAGGCACCTTTACAGATCAGTATAAGGTCAGTATTTCTAATGAGATGATAGGGGGAGAAATTGGCCTCGATTTTGAACACAATCCAATGTGCTACTTTACTTGGGGGCTACAGGGTAAATTCGGCCTTATGGCAAATATGATCGAAAAGACCGTTTTTCTAAACGACCAAAATAGCACGGAAATCTTAGTCGATCGCCAGATGAATACAATTCGTCCTTCCTATCTTATCGATTTCAATACCTATTTTACCTACCACATGAAGTATGCGCACATCCGCATTGGCTACAACTATTTCAATCTATATGAAGCAGCGCTCTCGCCCAACCAGATCAGACGGAGCAAATCGCTCTACCAAATCCACCTATCGGGGCAGCGCATTTGCTTCAACTCCTTCTACGCAGGCCTAGGATTTAACTGGTAGTCGCAATAGTTTTTGCATTGCAAAAACTAGAAAAACTAAAAAGAAGAAAAAATCGCCAATTCTAGCGTTGATAAATCGCCCATCACTCGGGCTCGCGTATACAATACAGCCTTGCCTCCTAACGGCCCCTACGGGCTCGTGATAGACGATTTCTCTTTGCTATAATTGGCTATCGGCTACAGCCCACTTACGGTGGCTGTAGAATTAACAAAAGGTCGGTAGAATTTAAAGAGAGCCGTACTTCGTCGGCGGTAAGATTGGATAAAGCTTAGAGTTTGTGAAGAAAGGGAAGTGACTCGGAGCAAGAAAGCCATCCCTTAAGGCTGCTACCTTCCGGTCCTGACCTGGTTCGAGCGTTTTTCCTCCCCGAGACTCCCCAAACATCCA
>JAFEGE010000107.1 GCA_018240105.1 Verrucomicrobiota bacterium
AACTCCTTCTGTGTCATAGAAATAACCTCCTCCATCTTCGTTTCTCCTGGCTTTTAGAGCCCTTCGTACCAAAAGAGGACATTTCTATTTAACAAAAAGAGGACATTTCTATTTAACGCTAACAATTTTATAAATAGTTATGAAATACAGCTAATAATAAAATTTTATTTTTTGAGATTACTTGATATACAGATCTAGTGATGCAAGAACTAGTTTTGACACCGACATTTGCTTACTTCACATGGGGGGCAACTTCTTTTTTGGCACATCTGATTTTTACCTTACACTCCGTGTAAGGTAAAATTAGAAATCAACTCTCAGAGGGCAGAATCGTACGCCATGGTTCCATCACGGGCTCTTGCTATCTCTCCTCCTTGCGCAAGAGAACCTCCTAATCCCCCATAACAAGGAAGAGCATGTTCTTCCTTACGGGACCTTTTATTATATCGTGTCTGAGTAGCCTCATCTGTTTCTGTTTCACTATCTACAAGAGGCCTTCTACGACCAATTATAGATGGTGGAGCTCTTCCTACCCTCTCTCTTACAGTTCTCCTTACAACAGGACAAGGAGCAAGAGAAGGCGCTGGCGGAACAACATAACCTAACCGAAAAGAAGGCAGCGGCGGAACAAGGGGCGCTAGTCCCCGAGGAGGCGATCGCGAAGGCTCTACTTCTCTTTCTCCCGCAAAAGCTCCACTTAAAGGGAGGGGCGGATCTCCTACAGGGATTCTAGGGAGCGGTGAAGCTTCCTGGTCATTGCCAGAGGCGGAGCCTCGCGAAGCACGAGAAGAAAGGGAGCTCCCCGAAGAGTCATAAGGGGCCGGATCTCCCTCTAAAGAACCACTACTTGCAGTACGAGAAATCGCATCTAAGGCAACCTCGGTAGAACGCCTATCGAGAGTCTCTGCCGGTGCTCCTCCTACTGGAGGCGTGACCGTTCTTGGAAGTAATGGCCATTGAAGGCTTTCTCTCGCTGGTCCGGTAGGGCTACCTGTATCCATAAAATTCCTTTATAAAATCTAATTTATATCTAATTAAGACATTTCTTTACGATCTCTCAAAAGATTATATATAATTATACCTATAAATCACAGAATAAAAATTACTCATCATTATCAACCAGCCCCTTCTTGTTTAGCATCTTCTGCTCCTTTACGCAACATAGCAGGAGGACTTGCAGCACTTTCCCCTGCATCTTCTGCTCCCAGCGCTTGCGCAACGCCAGAAAGCAACAAATTAGGCACTACCCTATGGCTCTCTCTTGCATCTATTGTAAGGGATTGCGATCGAACAAAGGCAGGAGCCCTCTGTAGTAGTCCAGGAGGAGGCGATTCTCTATCTTCACCCTCTACAGGGAGTTTCGAACTATGGGAAGAAGTCGACGAGCTTGCTGCCATACAAGGAATAGCCCTACCTAAGATCTCTCCTATTCGTCCATCTACTTCTGCACGAAGATCAACGGAACTTGCTCGCGTTGGAGGAGGTGGAGGGGGTAGCCTGTCTATAGAGTCAGCAGCATGTGGGCTTGGAGATGGCACAAGCCCTCCTATATTTCCTATCGTACTCATACTTCTCCTTTTTTGAAGCTTAGACAGTATAAGGCTGTAATGAATAATTTGAAAATAAAAAAAGAGATTGATAAGCCTTAAAGAGATGGCAAAAGATGTACCAAATATAGAAGGACCCTCTGATCCCAAACGGTTTAGCGAAACCGAAAAAAGCTCCGCCCATGCCGATAAGTTTAAAAAAATCATGAAGGTAGACGAATCGGATGAGACCCAGAAGCGCCAAAAGCGTAATCTTCCAAGACAAGAAGAGGGAGATGATGAGGATGTCACTGAAACACAAGACAATAAAAAACCTGTCTCCTCTTTTGGTAGTTACTTAAAAGACCCCTCTCCAACAGATTCGATCTTTTCAGCAGAAGATGGCAGCGCTATCCCTGTAAACCCCTCCGGAGAATCTACAGCTCCTTATACAATTCCAGAAGCGGAGCTCCCAAGAGACGATAGCACCCCGCCTCTTGCAGCCCCCACTTTCCTTTTTCCATCATCAAACCTAGATTTTCAAGGAGATATGGATGTTTCAGAGGTAGACCCTTCTTCAGATAGAAAAAAAAATAGCGATTCTCCTTCCCCTCCGACCCCTTCAAAAAAGAAGCCTTTGGGAGCAAAAGCCTCTCCTTTTGGAGAAGAGGAGAAAAAGATCACGACAAAACACTTAGAAGCAAAACCTTTCGACAAAAAGGAGCCTCACCTACACCTGCCTAAAAAGACCGAGAAGGAGAAGGTAGAAGATGCAGGATCAGGCCTCACAAACTTTGAGCCAGAAAGGCCTAAAGCGCCACCTCCACTACCACCAGAGCCCCTTGAAAAGAACATGTTAGAGGCAAAAAAAATAAAAACCCATGAGCTTCATAAAGAAAAAGAAGAGCCCCCACTACAAACACCTTTGACAGGCCCCGACACCCTCTTTGCGCTAAATAAAGCCGATGCTATACCGATCCCAAGCTACACTATGCTCCCCTCTCACGTTTTTGAGCTCTTCGAAAGGATGGTCGGCTATATGACCATCGAACAAAACAAAGGCGTATCAGAGACTACTATCAAGCTCTCTATGCCTGGCTCTGTTTTTCATAATTGTGAACTTGTTATTCAACACTATGATACGGCCCCCTCCTCCTTTAACGTACAACTTTTAGGCACGCCACAGGCTGTAACAATTTTTAGAGACAATCTACAAGACCTTGCAACCGCTTTCAAACAGAGTAATCTTCCCTACCATGTGAATCTCAAAAATCCGATCTTATTAGAAGAGTCGCGCCCAGTACTTAGAAGAAAAGCTAAAGGAGGGGAGAAAGAATCCGACAGTAGGAACAAAAAGCAGAGGTAGTGTATAGTATCCTCATGAACACATCTCCACCAAGACCTGAGTTCTATAATGAGCCTCCCCAAGAAGAGATACTCGCCCCTCCAGAAAAAGAGCGCTTTAAAAGCCTTTTAGAAAAAGAAGATTCCCAAGAAGAAGATGAAGAGAAAGAGCCTCTTTTAGATGGACCTTATACCGCACCTTTATTTTTACAAAATAATTTAGAAGCTTCTAAAACAGCTCCTATTAAAGCGATTCCAAGTTGGGCCCTTGAAACAGCTTCTCTTTTAGTACAACCTTTAAGAGAGGCTACAGAAAAAGGCATTACCACGATTGAAATTACTGTTACCTCTAAAGAGCTCTCTAATATTCATATCATTATAGACCACTACGACACGGCGCCGCACTCTTTTAAAATCCAATTAGAAGGCTCTGAGATTGCACAACGTCTCTTCCAAAAACAGCAACAGCTCTTAGAGCATCTTTTAAAAGTCACACTACCGACCTTTCAATGTGATATTTTACCACCCACTTACCCATCCAGAAATTCCTTTGGAAAAGGTGAGAGAGAAAAAAAGAGTCTTGAGGAATCTTCCGATTTCAGTTATCTTCCGGATTTAGAAAGAGAGTCTTAAAAATGCAAGATATTGACCCTTGGGTAAAAACCATTGAACGAGAAGTTGTCCAGGCGGCCACACAGGGTAAACCCCTCTTTGATCCTTTTCCTTTAGACGCCTTAAGCGAGGCGATCTCCTCTCTTTTTCATGACTCTTTAACGCTCTCTATGGGTCCGCGTGAGGAAAAAGAGGAGAAGAACTTTTTTGCTGGCATGGGAAAAAATCCTTTAGTTCTTAGCTTTACCTTAGCTCCTTTATCGGGAGATCTCTTTTGGGTGATGTCTTTAGAAGACATAAAGACCCTTATCTCTTGGCGCAAAGATGAGAAAGAGGAGAGCTTAGAGTTAGAAAATGAAGAGCTTTTAAGCGGGCTATATCGCTTTACTCTTTTAGAGGCTTTAGCGGCTCTCTCGTCTTTCGACCTCTATAAGGGACTCTCTCCTAAAATGGCCGAAAAAAAGAAGCTTCCAGAGCATGCTTACAGTATAGACATTGGTATTAAGCACAAAAAACGAACGCTCTGGGGTAGACTTCTTCTCTCGCCTCTTTTAGAGCGCTCTTTTCAAAACTATTTTATTGGACAAAAGCCAACACTTGCCGATTTGCAAAGCCATAAAGAACTTCCGATCCCATTAACACTTACAGCAGGGATGGTCGAACTTACAAAAGAAGAGCTCCGCTCTCTTGAAGTTGGCGACTTTATCCGTATTGACACACCAACGTATCACCCCCATACACACAAAGGAAGTCTGCGACTTTATTTAGAAGATCTTCCTCTTTTTCAAATCAAATACAAAGACGAAACTTATAAAATTTTCGATATTCTCTATCCTTATCAGGAGAGCGCTTTATGATAGATGACCCTTACGAAGAGCATGATGATAACGATATTATGGTCTCTTCAAATCCCGAAAGCTTGGATAAACTCTCGCTCGACAAAGTACCACTTAAAGTTCACTTAGAGGTCGCTCGCTTCCAAGTCTCCTTGGATAAATTACAAAAGTTAAAGGTCGGACAGAAGCTACCTGTCGATATGGATCCGCATCTTGTCCATTTAACAATTAATGGCAAAGCCATAGGCCGCGGCGAAATCGTAGAGATTGGAGATTTAGTCGGGGTTAAAATCCTCGAAATGTATGAGTGATAAAGCAGAACTTTATAGGCAAATAACTTTGCCAACCTCTCCTCTACCGCTCGACGATCCCTTTATCTCTCCAAAAACTATCGGTCCTTACAACATAGACTCTCTTCTTCACAAAGGCCCCATGAGCCTACTTTTTTTAGGCCATGATCCAAAAACCAAAGAGCTTCTTGCGATCAAAGTACTTCATCCTAAAATTGCTTCACAAAAAGAGATTGTGGATCGGTTTTTAGAAGAGGCTCGGATTATCAATCTCGCCTCCCATCCAAACATCGTTAAGTTATATGGGCAGGGAACCTTTGAAGGAACCCTTTACATAGCGATGGAATTCATCCGAGGCATCACTCTAAAGCAGTTTCTAAATGGCCGCTCTTTGTCCTTAAAGCGGCTTGTCGACGTTTTACTCCAAATCTCTTATGCCCTACTACACCTTCATACCCACGGTATTATCCATCGCGATCTCAAGCCGGAAAACATCTTGATAACAGAAAATGGCAAAATCAAATTGGTAGATTTTGGCATATCAAGGTTTGTGGAGAATAAACCGAGGCTAAAGGAAGAGAAAGGCGGCATTGTAGGCACACCAAGCTATATGAGCCCTGAGCAGAAAAAAAACCCTAAAAATGTCTCTTTTAATTCCGATATCTACTCTCTTGGCGTAATCGGCTACGAACTCTTGCTTGGTAAACTTAGCTTTGGCAACGTCCAACTCGATCTTTTGCCAACAGAGATTCGTCCCATCCTAGCTAAGGCTTTAGAAAAAGACCCTTTAAAGCGCTACCAAGATATCGTAGATCTTATCACAGATCTATCTCTTTATTTAAAAACAGATAAGATTGACCAAGACCGCTCGCCAGAAGAGGAGAGTAAAGAGGTGTGGAAGCTTTTAGGCGAGGAGCACACAAAGCTTCTACCGCGCATCCTTCCTTACTGGCCTGAAACAGAATTTGGTTTTGCAAGGTCAAAAGGCCTTTACCTCTTTGGTACATACTACGATTTTTTCCGTCTCTCCGATGGCTCTCTTGTCTGTATCTTAGCCGAATCCCCAAAAAGCGCAGCAGGCTCTATTATACCTATCGCAACTCTCAGGGGCATCATACGAGCCCTCATGCACAAATTTGTCGTCTCTGCCAAAGCTAATACCTTTACCTCTTCTCAATTTGCACGAGAGCTAAACGAAGTCTTTTCTTTAGAGTCTCATGAACAAGCTGAAGCAATTACGATATTACATTTAAGCCCTCTACTCGATGAGTTTTCTTTTATCTCCTCTGGCTTTGAATCGCTTTATCACTTATCAAGCCGCGGTGGCAAGCCGCGTCTCTTACAAAACCACTCCCCTCTCTTAGGGAAAAATAGCTCTGCTGAATTTTACTCTACCAATGACAGCTGGCAAGTCGGCGATCTTATTGTTCTACACTCTTTTGGTTCAGAGGCATCCCCACCTGATGAACTTACGATGATCCATAACATCACATTAGATCATCTCACCAAAGAGAAAAATAGCGCCCCTAGTTTTATTGCAGACTCACTCTTTTCTCATTTGAGCGAAAAAGCTCCTTCGCAAACAAGCGAAGTCGTCTTAGCTCTTACTCGTATTTCTTAATTAGACCTCTTCGCAAAACTCCATTTGCTTAGAAAAATGAATTTCACAAGAGGTCTATTTTTCTCTCTTAAATTCGCTTGAATATATACTCAAGCAAACTAAAAAGCTGGTTTTTGGCTTCACCAGAATCTTAAAATTTACACCTGCAAAAGCTCGCCCTATATTCTATAGGGGCTCACTTTAGCAACGATTTCATCTGGCGCAAATTGTAAGTTCTGTTATTGCCAAAAACCAACTTTTGAATTCGCTTGAGTATATTAAAATCTTCCTTTAGGATGTGTGGAAGTCATTTTTTAATTTGATTTATACGGCATGCGAATAATAAAGAACGTCTCTCACGGTTGTTTAGTAGCTTTTTTAATCTTCTCTTCTGCTACACCCTCTCTTTATGCAGCAAAAAAATCTCCCTCTATAAATAAAGAAGAGATCCAAATTAACTTTGAAAATGTCTCGATGATCGAGTTTTTAAAGTTTGTTAGCAAAGTAGCAGACCTCAATGTGATCTATAATCCTGAAGAGCTAAACTTCAATGTTACTATTGTTTCTAAAGAAGCTACAAGCGTTGAAAATGTTCTCTCTGCTTTAGTACAAGTACTTCGGATCCACGGTTTTTCTCTTATAGAAGAAGAGCAAAATCTTATTATCCACACCAATCCCTCTGTTAAACAGATCCCGACTGTTGTCTCTAAAGAGCACCCTCTTAATCCAGATAAAGCCCCTGTCATCATGACGCGGGTCTTTAAAATTCGTAAAGCAAACCCAACAGCTCTTGCCGCTCTTTTAACCCCCATGCTCTCTAAAGACGCTTTGGTAGAAGTCTCCCTCGACTCTAGGCAATTAATTATTACAGATGTCGCTAGTAGCATAAAAACTATTGAAGATCTTCTTTTAAGTTTAGATGTCCCAGACTCTCCCTACGAAGTTGGTATTTACGCTGTAAAGAATATGCAGCCAACGGATTTGGTCGCTCTTGCTAAGCAGATCTTAACCCCTATGGCTGGAACTAATCACATCGATCTTTTCGGCCAGAATTTTTCAAACTCCGTCTACGTAGTTTCAACCCCCTTTTTAATTGAAAAAGCAAATGCTGTTTTACAAGAGATTGATAAAGAAGCTGCAAACGTCTCTAGTGCCGCAAGCTTTCTTATCTACAATATTAAAGATGCCCGCGAAGAACAGATCCAAGAGGCGCTGACAAATTTAGCTGACCACCTTGAAGCAACTCACTCTCCTAACAAAGATCTTATCACCACAATCGACTCGCTCCGCTGGATTAAGTCTAGTAACTCTCTTCTCTTTACAGGTCCTCCTAAAGCACTCCAAGAACTTAATACTCTTCTTCCCTCCTTTGATGTTCCTATAAGCAAATCACAAAGCCTTCTCACACAAGCATCGCCCAGCACAGAGTTTGTTTTATACACACCGAAATTTCTAACAGCAAATGATTTAAAATCTGCGATTGGCGATATGGCAAAAAGTCTTAGAGCAAGTGAGCTCTCTGACCCCTCATTCCTTCGCACACTCGAGACAACGAGGCTTTTAGCAGCTTCCAATCAACTTGTTTTTACAGGAGATCCAGCCTCTTTAAAAAGATTGCAGGAGATCCTTGCCGACTTAGACCAAGAAAACTCTTCCATCATCCGAAGAGTTAAAAGCGGCTCTACTGTTCTTTTTGTCCCTCTAACAAATAGATTAGCTCCCGATATCGTAGCTATCTTAAAAGAGACTTCACAAAAACTTGCTGGTAACAAAAATAGCTCTCCGACCCTTATCCAAGTCTTAGACTCTGCGCAAGCTTTGACGCACTCTAACACGGTGATCATCTCCGGTGAAACACAAGATGTGCAAAAAGTTAAAGATTTGATCGCAGCAAACGATGTACCGACCTCCACCACAACCGTAATTTTTGTGCCTCTAACTAATAGATCAGCCTCTGATATCTTAGCGATGCTGCGCGATACCGCGAAAAAATTAAATAGATTTCAAAACACTCCCCCTGCTTTTTTACAAACTCTCCAAACAGCAGAAAGCGCTCCCGATGATCGCAGTATTCTCCTTACAGGAAGTGTACAAGATGTAGCAAAAGTCAAAGAGTTGATTCTTTCTCATGATATGAACGGAAAGGGCTCTGATGTCTACGTTTATAAACTAAAATATATACCAGCTGGAGAACTTAAAAGCGCCCTCTCTAGTATTGCGGAGAACACCTTAAAGCAAGGTAATCAAGATGAGACACAAGATTTAACAAAGACGATCAACTCTTTAAATATTCTTCCGGACATGAGTACCGTCCAGTTTGTTGGCACAACACAATCGATTGAAAAATTAAAAGAGATTCTCCTTGTTATAGATACAGCTGACTACGCAAAACTCTCAAAAATCCCCCAAGGCTCAAACTTTTTGACGTATAAAGTGCAAAATATGAGCCCACAAGAGCTTCTTACGCAAGTAAAACAGCTTGTACAAGACTCTGTTGCTGTAACACAAGATCAAAATTTACTCCGTACGGTTCGCGGTGGTCGTTATATAAAAGACTCCCATTCGCTCGTCTTTACAGGCAGACCAGAAGAGCTCGATAAACTCCAAAAGCTTTTAGTAAGCTTGGATGTAGGTAATGGCCCCCTTACTGCCTCTACACGTGTTGCGGCCACCTACAAAATGTACAAGCCACAAATTGTGCCAGGGCCCGAGTTAATTCGTATGGTCCGTGCCTTTCAAGACCATTTGACGGCAACAGGTGTTGTCGATCAAAGTTTAAAAGATACGATCGATCACCTCTCTTATGTAAATCAAACAAATACTGTGATCATCTCTGGTTCCGAAGATGAGATCACAAAGGTCTACGATCTTTTAAAAGAGTTTGATACGAGCTCCTCTTATTCAGGTAAAGTCTCTAACGACGAGATGGAGACGATTAACGATACAGGCTTTCTTGTTGTTAAATTGCAAAACCAATCTGGTGCTGGGATTGTAGATGCTCTAAACGCTATCAGCCGCGACCTTGCCCATCAAAAAAACCAAACAAAAAATGCCAACCTTATCGAAGCGATCCAGTCCGTACAGTGGATTGAGATGACAAACTCTCTTTTGGCTACAGGCGATCCTGACGTTCTAAAGCGCCTACGTGAACTGATCGAAATGATCGACCGTCCGTTAAAACAGGTATTTATCGAGATCCTTGTCTTAGAAACTTCAACGGCAAACCAATTCAATTTAAGCCTCCGTTATGGTTTACAAGGCAAAGTTAATAACAAGTTAGGCTGGGGACTTGGTAACTATCCGATTACTGATGGTAATCAAGGTTTTCCAAAAAACTTTAATGACATGACTGCAACCAATGTGCCAACAGGCTCCGATATTCCACCTATCCCAGGCGGTTTCTTAGGTGCGATTGGGGATATCATCTGGCATAACGGAAAATCTTACGCCTCTTTAGGCTCTCTTATAGATGCCTTTAAAGCAGATGCTGATACAACAATCGTCCTTTCTCAACGCATCATCGCGCAAGATAACCAAAATGCGAAGATCTTCTCAGGTGATAACGTACCTTTTACAGGTTCACTTGTTACAACAAGTGGCCTTAGCCAAACAACCAATGCCAACTTAGAGTATCGTAATATCGGTGTAACGGTCAGCTTAACACCTATCATTGGCGATAATGGGCTCATTACTTTAGATATCGATGAAGAGATCTCAGAAGAGACAAACCAAGGGAACAGTGATAGTACAAACGTCTCCACAAACACTCTAAACGGGATTCGTACAACGAAAACAAGTGCGCAGACCCGCGTCACTATGATGGATCAATACTTCTTAATCTTATGCGGCACCATCCGCAACCAATCAACACGTGTAGTCTCAGGAGTGCCGTGCCTTGGTGGCCTTCCTCTAATAGGGGCTGCTTTTAACCAAAACCAGAAGCTCACAGTCTCTCACAACGTCGTGATATTCATTCGTCCGCACATCATCCCAACACAAGAATTTTATAGCGAGCTTACAAAAGCTCAAGAGGAGCTCTTTGGTAATAAAGAACTCTCTAATACAGACGATTACTATAAAATGCTTGAAATTTTGAGAGCACCAGACGCCGAGATTGATACGACACCAGACACAGAACCCCGCTCCCACATCTCTCGCCTCTTGCCATAAAGAGACAAGTTACGTATAACTTTACTTGTCTCTTAAATGTACCTATGGAAAGCGCATGACAAAAAAAATCCTACCGCTCTTACTCCCTCTCTTTTTAACCTCCTGCCTTAGCACATCACGCATTCTAACGCCCCACCTCGACTTCTCCGTCCAAGATAAGTATATTAAGAGCCTCCCACTCTCCTTCACCCCTCTCTCGTTGGAGGAGAAAAAAGAGATGTGGGGGCACGAAGCTTACCTTGGCCACCTCTTTGCACAAAACCTTGAGCTCTATCCAGCCATTAGCGCTTTAAAGCGGGCGCACCTTTTGGTTCCAAGCGAGAATAAAGCCCGAAAAGAGGAGATCGAATACGGTATTCTCTACTGCTACTACCTCGGTAAAAAGTATCAAGATGTGACCGATACTTTTGAAGAGACAAGCTTACAAAACGTAGACTCTTCCTTCCCTCTTTTCAAAGATCTTTTAACGATCGTCTCAGAGTGCTATATCAAAAATAAAGAGTTAGATAGAGCCGCTTTTACACTACAAACTCTACATAAATTTCATCCAGATCACACCAAAAAGCTTCTCTATTCCCTAGCTCTTAGCAAAGGCGATCTAGACTCTATCGAAATTCTATTAGCTAAAGAAGAGCCAAAGAAAGAGCTCCTTCTCCTTACCGACTCTGAAAGTGAAGAGGAGTATAGAATCTCAAAGATCGATCTAAAAGAAGAGAGCTCCTCTCGCCTCCCTCTATTAGAAGAGGCGATGGCTCTAGAAAACAAACTACAAACCTTTACGACCCATTTTAAAAAAACACGAAAAAGTCCAACAACCGCTGCCTGTTTAAATCTCATCCCAGGGCTTGGCTATCTTTATCTTGGTCAAAAGCAGTCTGCTTTTACAGCCTTCTGCCTAAACTCTTTATTCATCGGAGCTAGCTACTATTTTTATAGAGCCGATAATATACCAGCAGCTGTCATCACAACCGGTTTTGAAATGGGCTGGTATTTTGCTGGTATCGTAGGAGCCAAAGAGGCAACGATCCTTTATAATGAAAGACTTTATGAGTCACAAGCACACCCCCTCATGCGCGAGAGTAAACTCTACCCCCTTCTGCAGCTAAATTATGGTTTTTAGACTCTTTATTATCCTCGCTTTTCCTCTTTATTTAAGCGCAACTCCCGGATACTTTGAACCTTGGGGTAAAGATGCCGATCTTCTTCCCAAGCGAGAGACCCTGTCCACACCCCCCCCAAGCTCTAACCCCTTCAGTTTATGGGCAGAGAAAATTATTCTCTTCCACCAAGACCACATCTCACCGCTCCACGGTTCAAGAAGTAACTTTCGCCCCACAAGCTCTCGCTATATGTTTTTAGCGATCCGCCGCTACGGGTTTTTAACCGGCACCCTTTTAGGGCTCGACCGTCTCATGCGCGAGAACAAAGACCCCTGGGTCTACCGCACGCGGACCATGGATGGCAAAATCTATAAGTGGGATCCCACGATTTACTAAATAAACATTTTTTTAATTATGTAATTAAAAATCAATTAATTATATAATTATAATATGATTAATATGTGTTCTATGGGAAAAAGCTATGCTCTAGAGAGAGCCCCTATTGTATGGGAAGGAAAGCGATTTCACGTGTATGGGAATATTTTAAAAAAATTTCTACCATTTGGCGTGGTCTTAGATACAAAACGGGTCTCTCTTTTTTTACAAACGAAAGTAAAGAGCGACAAAGCCTTACAAAGAACCTTAATCCAAAAAAGAGTCCATTACTTTAGCCCCAAAGAACAAAGAGAGACTTTGACTACAGTAAGAGGAGACAGATTATATCAAGTAGGGCTTAATAAAGAGGGCGCTCTT
The DNA here is from genome assembly GCA_018240105.1 of Verrucomicrobiota bacterium. Classification (GTDB taxonomy): domain Bacteria; phylum Chlamydiota; class Chlamydiia; order Chlamydiales; family 2-12-FULL-49-11; genus JAFEGE01. The sequence continues at coordinate 12,232 of JAFEGE010000107.1, forward strand.
ACCGCTTTAAAAGCAGGAGTATATATTTTTGTTTTTAAAGATGGCAAGCTCCACGTAACCCCTAAAATCCGTACAGCTAAGGGTCAAATCCAACACTCTAGCTTTTTATCGGGAGATGCGGTTGAAGCAGCTGGTATTCTTATGGTTCGGGGTAAAGGACGCATAGTTGGCATCACGAATAAATCAGGCCATTATAAGCCGGGCGCTAAACATACCCACACTATCCTCCACCATTTACAAAGAGAGCTGTCGCAAGGCGCCTTTAGTAGAGTTCGTGTCACTACGAAACCTAGATTTGCCTATTGGCATCTTGTAAGGGCTTTCTTTTTCTTTAGATTCCCTCTCTATCTCTTCTTTAGAAGAGCCCCTAAAGAACTTTCTCTAAGGCACTAAAGCCTCTCTGTAAATTAAGTTTACTTTTTTCGCCTCCATCACTAACAAGAGATGTAGAGGTGCTAATGGTAGAAAACCTATTTCTAGGCTTAGATTGTAGCACACAGAGTCTATCCGCCATCTTGATCGATACTGTTTCTAAGAGCGTTATCTTAGAAGAGTCTGTGAATTTTGAGAGAGATCTTCCTCAATATAAAACACATAAAGGATTCTTACAAAATGCGGATCCTCTTTTAGTCCATAGCCCGCCTCTTTTATGGGTAGAGGCTTTAGATCTTTTATGCCAAAGGCTTGTAAAAAAAGGAGCGCCCCTCTCCAAAGTAAAAGCAATCGGCGGCTCTGCGCAACAGCACGGCTCCGTATATTTAAATGCTACCGCAGAGAAATCTCTTCAAACCCTTGATCCTAAGAAACCCCTACAAGAACAACTAAAAAATATCTTCTCACAAAAGACGGCCCCGATCTGGATGGACTCCTCTACAAGCAAAGAGTGTGAAGAGATTAGGCGCGCCCTTGGGGGGGTAAAGGGGGCGATCAAAGCAACTGGCTCCAATACATTTGAGAGGTTTACAGGACCGCAGATTCGTAAATTTTATAAAACAAATCCTAACGCGTACGAAGATACAGCCCACATCGCCCTTGTCAGCTCTTTTATGACCTCTATTCTTATTGGCAAAATAGCGCCTATCGATTTTGGTGATGGCTCTGGAATGAATTTAATGGACATCCAGAAAAAATCGTGGCATGCGGTCTCCCTAGAAGCAACCGCTCCTGACCTTGCCTCCAAACTACCCCCTCTTGTCGCCTCTTCTACCATTGTTGGTACAATTCACCCCTATTTTACGGTGCGTTATGGCTTTTCACCAAAGACCCAAGTCTTAGTCGGCTCCGGCGATAACCCTAATAGCCTGATAGGCCTTGGCCTTGTGGAAGAGGGAATGGTCGGCCTTAGTTTAGGCACGAGTTTTACGTACTTTGGTTCTGTAAGAGGATGTCATTTAGACTCTAAAGGAGAAGGTCATCTCTTTGTCTCACCAACTGGAGACTATATGCCTCTTCTCTGCTTTCATAATGGCGCTTTGGCTATAGAGGCCTTAAGGCACCACTACCATTTAGACTGGGAAGGTTTTTTGTATGCTCTAAAGGTAACGCCACCTGGCAACCATGGCGCTATCCTTCTCCCCTATTTTGAACCTGAGATTGTGCCTCTTGTAAAGGAGAGGGGCTTACGCCGTTTTGATCTCGACCCTACAGATGTAAAAGCTAACTGTCGCGCTATCATCGAAGCTCAAATGCTCTCTACCAAACTACACTCTTTATGGATGCACATAAAGCCAACCTTTATCTATGCAACGGGTGGCGTATCGATCCATACACCTATTTTACAAATAGCCTCCGATGTCTTTAATTGCCCGGTTCTGCAGCTAAGTGTCTCTAAGAGCAGCGCTCTTGGAGCTGCTTTACGTGCAGCGCATGGCTATGCTCTCCACGAGGGAGAAGAACTCTCCTGGCAAGCTATCACCTCTGGATTTATCTCAAAGCTGATACAAGCAAGAATCGATCCACACAAAGAGGCTGCAACCATCTATGAAAAAATGCAAGAAAAGTACGCTTCTTGCGAACAAACCTATCGAGGAGACTCATGAAAACTAGAAAATTCCCCTATTACACCCTATTCGTCTCGCTTATAGCGGCCATTAGTGCTTTTCTGTTTGGCTACCACACAGCGATCATATCAGGGGCGCTTCTTCTCATAACAGAAGAGCTCTCTCTTTCTATCTTTCAACAAGAAGTGGTTGTTAGCATCTTACTCTTAGGTTGTATTGTGGGCGCTTTATGGGGTGGCGTTCTTGCGGATCAAATGGGACGTAAAAAGACCTTGGTCTTTACCCTAGGGCTTTACCTTGTTGGGACTCTCTTACTTTTTCTAACAAGAGACTTCCTTATGCTACTTGCTGGTCGTGTGATTGGAGGTGTTGCTATAGGTATCGCCTCTGCTGTCGTGCCAGTCTATATCGCAGAGATGTCTCCTACAGAAAAGCGCGGTATGATGGTCTCTTTAAACCAGCTCATGATCACAATAGGTATCTTTATCTCGTATGTTGTCGCTTATCTTTATCTTGATGCTAAAGAGTGGCGCCTTATGTTTGCCGTCGCCTTACTACCGATTGCGCTACAAGCTGTAGGGCTTTTCTTTATCCCAGAGACCCCAGCCTTTCTTTTAAGCCAGGGGAAGAAGCAAAAAGCGGGAGAGATCTTAAAACGTATTTGGGGTAAAGCCGACAAAGGCCATCTTGTAGAGATGGAAGATAAGATGGACCACCCACGCAAGGTAACCCTCTCTTCTATCTTTGGCCCTAAGATGCGCGCCGCCTGCCTTGTAGGTATTGGTATTAGTGTTGTCCAGCAGATCACAGGTATTAATACTGTTATTTACTATGCACCACATATCTTTGCCCATGCTGGCTTCTCGTCCCACAATATGGACCTTCTCGCAACCCTTTGTCTCGGTGCGATCATGGTAGTTATGACATTTGTTGGTCTTTGCTACATTGATAAAGTTGGAAGACGTACCCTTGCGATCTCAGGACTTAGCGTTATGACAATCGCTCTTGCTGTTATGGCCACATTTTTACTCTTTAACTCCCCAATCCAAGCTCCGATCACTATCATAAGCTTACTTATCTATATCGCTGCCTTCTCTATTGGTCTTGGAGTCGTTGCTTGGCCTCTTATCTCAGAAATTTTCCCTCTCGGTATCCGCGGTCGCGCTGTAGGGGTTGCAACCTTTGCCAACTGGGCAACAAACTACCTTGTCTCGGCAACTTTTTTAACGCTTATAGAAATCTTTGGCCTTGGCGGTACCTATATTCTGTACACAGCCATCTCTCTTTTGTGTATTTACTTCCTCTGGAAAAAAATCCCCGAAACCAAAGGCAAGACCTTCGAAGAGATCCAAAAGTTTTGGCAGAAGAAGAGATAGGCTTAAACATGTAAGGTTAGAATTTTTTAAGGCATGCCATAACTATAATTTCTAGCGGCGATCTAGCCGCCCCTTTGTATTACTTCTGTCATGGGAGCGATTAGCGGACGTGACAGCCGATGGCAAGATATCGAAAAAAGAAACCGCTTTTTATGGCGAGGAAACTATGTTGTACATGTGACGAGCCAAATAACCGCTTTGCGGTTATGATAAAAAGCGGTTTATTGCATCGAGATCTTGCCCTATCAGGGGTTTGGGGAATTATAGCGGCTGCTAATTCCCTAATTTTTTAAACCCACCTTTATCGGGTATAATCTCTTTAAATCAATAGTGCAGCATTACATGCTTAGAACTATCGAAAAAGAGCTAAGAAACCTTTTCTCTCTTCTTCTTTTGTTTGATTTTGAAGTGAAGAGGACAGCCACTAAGAGGATAGGTCTTACGGAACTGGTTCATAAGATACCTACGATACGACTCCGGCAATAAAGAGGCCTCATTCACAAAGAGCGCAAAAGAGGGCGGCCTTACTTTATACTGAGTTAAGTAGTAAATACGAAGTCTTCGCCCTTCGATCATCGGAGGGTGGTTTTCTTGCATCTTACGTTCTAAGAAGGTGTTCAAAGCACCTGTAGAAATACGGCCCTGTAGGTTTTCCCACACTTCTTTAAAGACGGGGAAGAGCGCCTCTACGTTACGACCGCTGTTTGCAGAACCAACTATAATAGGAAAGTGCTGCAGAAAGGAGTTTCTATTTTTAAGATCTTGGATGACGTGCTCCATGCGGACATCGTTGACAAGGTCCCACTTGTTAAGAAAGAGGATACAGCCTTTACCACTCTGGATAATGCTTTGTAAAAAGCTCTTTTCACAAGCCGTAACACCCTCTCTGGCATCACACATGACAAGGCAGATATCGCTACGCTCTATCACCTCTTGGGTGCGGATAGCAGCAAACTTATCGACAGTCTCCTTTTCACTCTTTTTCTTACGAATCCCTGCGGTATCGATAAGGATAAAGTTTTCAAAGCGAACATCGACAGAGTCTCTTGTAGTCCCAGCAATCGGGCTCACAACACAGCGCTCTTCCTTTAAAAGGAAGTTCATGAGGGTCGATTTGCCTGCATTTGGCCTTCCTAGGATCGCAATCTTTGGGACTTCCGGCTCTTCTTCTTGATCTTTTTCATGCCAGGTAGATGTTGCTGCTTCTAAGACTTCAGCAACGCCATTGCCGTGAATCGCAGAGAGTGGAAACATATCTTTGCAGCCGAGCGCATAAAAAGCGGTGAGATCTTCTTTTCGGGCTTCATTATCAATTTTATTGATCGCTAGATAGACAGGCTTTTTGCTTTTTAAAAGGATGCTTGCGATCTCTTCATCTTCATTGGTTACAGAAGTGGTACCATCAACCACAAAGATAATCGCATCGGCCTCTTTAACACCTCGAAGCGTCTGTCTGATGATCTCCTCTCTAAAAGGAATTTTTTCCAGAAAAGAGATCCCCCCGGTATCAATAAATTGCACCTCTTTACCGAAGACATCCGCAGTCTCATAAATTCGATCACGGGTAACACCGACTACATCTTCGACGATCGAGCGTCTTTTAGCTATAATCCGATTAAATAGGGCTGATTTCCCTACATTGGGCCGACCGACGATCGCGACCGTAAACTTCTTTTTCACAAAAAATCCTTAAAAACTATGCATTAAGGATACGCGTTATGAGGATTTGACTGAAGTGTAAATTTTCTTTAATAGAAGCGTTAGCTCTTCGCGGTTCATCTGCTTGATCTCTTCTTCCGTATCGTAGCTAACAATATTTTGAATTAAATTTTTCTTTTTCTCTATAAGGCTGTGGATATGCTCTTCAACCGTATTTTTTGTCACAAATTTGAAAACGCTAACGCCGCGGTTTTGACCGATTCGATGGACCCGGTCCGTTGCCTGATCCTCTTTAGCGGGATTCCACCAGCGGTCGTAATGGACAACGATAGAGGCAGCTGTAAGGTTAATACCGACCCCTGCAGCCTGTAAAGATCCTAAAAAAACCTCACAGGAGGGATCTTCTTGAAACCGTTTTACCTCCCCTTTGCGATCTTTAGTAGAGCCTCGAATCGAGGCAAAGCCAATATTTTGCTCCTTTAAGTACGCCTCCATGATATCCAGCATACCGAGGTACTGCGAAAAGACCACCATCTTTTGCGAAGAGGCTCTCGCCTCCTCTAAAAGGTCGACAAAAAGATCCCACTTACCGCTTGCATGTTCATGAAAATTCGCATGGCGATGGACGAGCGCTGGATGGTCGCAAATTTGTTTTAATTTATTTAAGAGGGCAAAGACGTGCATATAAAACTCTCCGCCGCTCTCCTCTAGAATTTTTTTAGACTCTAAAGCTGCACTATAGTACATCTTTTCTTGTTCAGGCGAGAGATCAACATAAGAAATTTCTTCAATTTTTTCTGGAAGATCTTGAAGAACATCCTGCTTTTTGCGTCGTAAAATAAAAGGTTTTACTAAAAGAGAGAGAGCCTTTTGCTTTTCTGTATCACCTGCTTTTTCAATCGGCTGGACAAACTCTTCTTTAAACTCTTCATTAGAGGGCAAATATTTAGGCAGGATAATGTCAAAAAGAGATTTTAACTCGGAGAGTCTATTTTCTATAGGCGTTCCCGTAAGGGCGAGCTTCATGTCTGCCTTGATCTGTCGAAGCACCGTATGGATTTGCGACTTTTGATTTTTAGCAACCTGCATCTCATCGAAAACGCCAAGTTCAAAATCCATCTTTTGAAAGAGCTCTTTGTCGCTACGTAAAATGCCATAGGTCGTTAAAATGAGATCGACCTTCATTTTAAGCTCTTTTGGCGAGCGAAATGGCCCGTGATAAAGGTGAACCTTCATCTTAGGAAGAAACTTCTCTAATAGCTCTTGCCAGTGGTAGACAACCGATGTAGGAGAGACGACGAGAAACTGCTTTCTATCCCCCTTTTTCTTCTCATTGTGAATCGCCTGCATGAGCGCCATTGTTTGGTGCGTCTTACCAAGTCCCATCTCATCGCATAAGAATCCAGAGAGACCATAGGAGTATAGAAACCAAAGGAATCTGACGCCAATCTCTTGATAAGGGCGTAAGCTACTCTGTAACCCTTTGAGATTTGGCAACTCTAAAATGCTGATATCTTGCAAGGACGAGAGCATCTTCATCCATGCCTCTTCCTCTTTATTTTCAGACTTTCCAAAAGTTACATCCTCTAGTAAAGAGAGGCGAATCCAATCTAGAGTCGATAGAAAGAGGCCATCGCCCTTTTCATTAAACTGCGAAAGCGAGAGACGGGAGAGAAAATGAAACCTCTTATCTGTTAAATGGAGCATCCCGGCGTCCGATAGTAAAAAGGGGCAGAATCGTAAAAGAGCCTGATAGACATCAAAGAGAGGGACTTTGCCGTAAGAGGAGACATAAGCTAGATCACAAAGCCATCCCTTACCCTCTGGCCTTACGCCACGCAAAGAGAGCCTTAGTTTGCCTGGCTCCATAAGCCTCTTATCTAGGAAAAAGACATAGGGCTGGATTCTTTTGAGCTCATGTTTAATAAAATAGGGCACCTGATCAACAGAGAGCGTTGTCTTCTCTAAATAACGCTCTGGGATTTTCATAGGATCTGGAATTTCATAAAAACCCTTATCCTGTAGAAAAATAAAATCACCAAAAATTCTAGGCCCTAGGCGCTCGGACCACTCTTTAAATTGAAATTTTGGCTCGATAACAATCTGTTGCTTATCATCTAACGTAACATTTAACCCGCTCTTTTCAAGCCCCGCATCTAAAAAGAAAAAGCCAGGAATTTCCGATAGCTCTTCTTTATACTTATGAAGAAAATTAGAGATCTCCTCAAATGGTACCTCTTTTGGCAGCATTTTTTTTCTTTTACCGGCGCCTTTAGAGAAAAATCCTTGCCCTACAACATAAGCCCAAGAGCCAAAATCAATCATCCCTTTTACGGTATCGCTACTGTCGGCTGTAATTTTTAAGGCGCCCCCCTCGAGGGTATAATTCATTTTCGTTTCGATACTTGATAAATGGATTTGAAAGCCATCAAACCTGTTAAGCCACAGTTTATTTCTCTCAATAAACTCTGGCACATACTCCTTAGGAATGACCTTTTCTGTCCCTTTGAAAAGAAGGTTTGAGAGAAGAAAAAATCCTTTACCCTCGATATAAGCCCACGGATCAAAAAAGAAGCTTTTGCCCTTTGTAAGATCGTTTGGTGTGAAGGCATACAAAGAGATGTGAAGGTTATCTTTCTCATCAAAAAAGAGGTGATACAACCCAGGCCGAGGCTTGCGATGGATCACCTCTCCTTCGAGGTAATTTTCTAAAATCTTGCTGTATTTCGTTAAGAATAAGAGGACCTCCTCTTCAGGAATCACCTCTTTTTTTAAGATAGGATCACTTTTCTTAGAGAAAAATCCGATGCCTTTCCGATAGATCCAGTTATCCCACTGGATAAGAGGCTGATCAGAGGCGTTAACCGAAAGGGGCTTTGAAAAGATACGAAAGCATTTATGCTCGGCATCATAAGTAATCTTCTCAATCAGAATATCTCTAAGAGCAAAGACTTTAAGAGACGTTGTATACTTCTCTAAACTCGGTATAATCTCTGGCCAATCTTCATTTAAAATCGTAAGCTCACAAGACAGCTCTTTGCTTTCAACTCTCATTGCCTGAGGTAAATCGCCGCTCTCCGGCAAAAAGGTGATTGTAAAAACCTCGCCCTCATCTTCTAAGATCATGAGATACTTAGCGACATCAGACCAAAAAGAGAGTTCATAAGCAAGGGCCGATGAGGGTCTACCTTTACGCCAAAGCTCTAACTCTTCCGGCGGTAAGTTAGAGAATTTAAGAGAAGTCTCCTCTGTCTCTATCTTTCTCTCATCAACCACCTCTTTAAGGAAGGCTCTTGTGCGCTCTGTGTGAACGGTCAGAGAAAAGAAGGGCTTTTCTCCCCGTGTTTTATAAGTATCCCCTTCATGGATAAGGTTTTCTGCCTTCACATTTTTTCGTTTAGCAAGGATAGTAAAGATTCTTTGCCAAAGGGAATTCTCAAAGCGCATATGTAATGGCAGCGTAGAGCCTCTAAAAATGGCAAGATAACCCGCCGCCAAATGACCACATGTCTTATGGGTTGAAGCTTTTGCGCACGTGCAGAATTGATCGCTTACTCTACCTTCAGAATCGATCTGCAGAAAAATCCAATACGGCTCCCCATCCACAACCTCAATCTGATAGGTCCCGCCAGAAAAGAGAATCTGCCGGACATGCCCCTCTTTTAAAAAGAGACTCCCCTCCTCTAAATCCTCAGCTGTATATTTACTCTCTATCTCGGTTGCCATAACCCCTCAGCATGCCTTACTCTTTACGGATTGGCAACAACAATTGCAAGAGATATAGAAAATTGGCAGAAATTTTCTAAAATAAGGCCTTATCCACTACGAATTTTTAGCTCCCCTGCCACTCTTTTTATCACGGCTTTACAAGCTTTTGCCTTTTCCCAATTCACCTCATCCCTAGTGTTTTCGTTAAATTGGATGCCATTTTCAGCGCTCTCTGCGATTTTATTAAGAAGAGCGTACATAAGTACCACTTCTCTTTGAACCTGATCTAGCCCAAGCTCATCCATAATAGCCCTTGTGTAAAGCTCTCCATATCTTGTTCCATACCAAGCAATCTGGATCCGCCCGATCGCCTCTAAGGGATCTCCTTGCGTAAGCCCATCTAAATCAACAAGCCCATTAAAAACACCATTCTGGATCATAATATTTTTAGAAGAGATATCCCCATAGTATGTGATAGGCTTTACGCTATCAAAATAGGCCTTGTAGCGCCCATACAAGCCCTCTCCAATGGCCTTCATTTCAGAATCCATGACTCCCGTTTTTAAGCCTCTCTCTTTTGATTCTTCGAGCCAAATCTTCATTCTCTCTGTCCAACTATCGCTAACCTCCTCTTCACCTCCGCCCCAAATGAGCCCAAATTTATCCGAAGAGGGTAGAGTACTTACTTTTTTGAAAATAGAGGCGACCTCTTTTCCTAGAGCTTTAAGCTCATCATCAGAAAGAGCCTCAATTACCTCTCCTAAGTCGTAACCTTCAATTTTGCTCTGTATTTGGTAGGCAAGCGGAATGTCCCTCTTGCTGTAGTCCTCTACAAGAATTTCTGGAACTTTGATACCGAGGGCTTTGAACTTTGGGATATGATCGTGAGAGCCCCTTAAATACTTATCGTAGGGGCTAAGGCGGGCTATGACTACCTGACTACGGAGACCCACCTCATACACTTCATTAGAGATGCCGATGGTAATGCGCCTAATAAATTTTGGCAGCTCTTTAAAATGAGAAAAAACAACCGTCTCTATCATTTTTTTGTGGTCGGACAATCAAACCTCGACATGCATAATGAATGAAAAGAGACTCTTTGGGATAAAAAGGTAGGGAGGGGTAGTAAGCCGGATTCTGTGAATGACAACCATTCCTCTAGGAATCTCATCGCTGAGATTCTCAAGCGACTCTAAAGTAAAGGTGTTTGTAAGCGGATCACTTTCTTTAAACACCTTTTTCATCTTGCTTCGGATAGGGTTTACAGCACCCTTTATTTCTAAAGGTGTGGCTTACTCCTAAAGTAAGCGTTTTCAGCCTGCTCTCTTTTGGTTAAAAAAGAGACGGTATGTTTTCTGTTGTACTTTCCGTAGTCTTGCGACCCCCAGTCTTTCACTGGTATCCAATCCTTTGAAGTCCAGACTTTCCTCTACCATATGAAAGATAGCGGTTGTCTTTCCCTCCCTACAAACTGGAATTAGCTTGTAATGCTAGCTCTGCGTCTTCTGCGTTTAACTTGAGAGCCTTCGACATCAACCTCTTCAAGAGCCGTCGTATCTGGAAGAACGTGAATGCGAGAGCAGTGCTCACAGAAAACAAGTTTTTCACCTTTTCGGACAAGGTTTTCATGCTGCGCTGTAAGAGCGATGTGGCAACCTGTACAGTTACGGTTCTCGATAGGAACAACTACGCGGTCTTTTTTGTTACGAAGCAGTCTGTCATAGATCGTAAAAATTGCAGGATCAGCACCTACAACGAGCTCTTCACGAGCTTTCTTAAGATCAAGACCCTCTTGATTGATATCGCGTATAGTTTGGCGGATCTCTGCCTCTAGCGTTTTGCTGTTCTCATCAGATTCAGCTAAATTCTTTTTTGTCTTTTCGCACAGCTCTTCTTCCGCGCTTTTTTTATCAACGAGGTTAGATAGAGACTGCTCAAATTGGGCTTTTTCACGCTCTAGGTTGGTAATTTCTCTTGTAATGGCATTAAATTCATCGATTTTTTTGATAGAAGTTTGCTGCCCCTCTAACTTTTTAATGCGCTCTCTATGTTCATCGATCTTGCGCTCGAAAAGAAGGCACTCTTCGTGGAAGCCTTTAATTTCGTTTTCTTTATCTTTTAACTGGTCCAAAAGTTCGCGGCGAAGGTTCTCTACCTGTTTGAGTTCATCGATACGTTGTTTTTTGAGACGCATAAGGCGGATCATTTTTACATCGAGTTCTTGGATAGTAAGAATGAGTTTTAAAGCTTCTCGCATGAGGGTTCCTTCAGCTGATTAGATCAGAACAATCTACCTGACTTGATAAAAATCTACAAGAAAATTTTCTCCCTTTTTAAAACGAATTGCTTTACCCTTGTTGGAGTATGGGATTGTTAAAAAAATTTTTAGAAAATAAGCCTTCTGTAGACGATAACTTAGAAACGATCGCCTATCTTGCTTCTTTAGATAATTTACAAAAAAAAGCCCCTCGTATAGCCCACGCTATCATCGAGGAGATCCAAAGACAGCGCAACTCTTTAAAGCTAATAGCGTCAGAAAACTACTCCTCTTTAGCTGTGCAGCTTGCCATGGGCAACCTTTTAACAGATAAATATGCAGAGGGCCACCCCCACCACCGCTTCTATGCTGGCTGCGAAAATATTGATACGATAGAGGCCGAAGCCGTAAGCCTTGCTAAAACTCTTTTTGAAGCAGATCACGCCTACGTCCAGCCCCACTCTGGAGCTGATGCTAATTTAGTTGCCTTTTGGGGTATCCTTATTAAGAGACTGGAACAACCTGCTCTTTTAGCTTTAGAAAAAACAAACGTCTCGCAGCTTTCAAAAGAAGAGTATGAGAAAATTCGCCTCCAATTTTCACAGCAAAAACTTTTAGGGATGGCGTTAGACTGTGGCGGTCATTTAACGCACGGAAGCCGCGCAAACGTCTCCTCTAAAATGTTTCAGGCCGTCTCCTACGGGCTAGACCATAGAACTCATCTTATTGATTACAAGGAAGTTAGAGATATAGCCCGCCGTGAAAAACCAGCTATCCTTCTTGCCGGCTATTCAGCCTACCCACGCCTCATCGATTTTTCTATTATGCGTGAGATCGCAGATGAAGTAGGCGCAACATTTGTTGTCGATATGGCTCACTTTGCTGGTCTTGTAGCAGGAAAAGTTTTAAAAGGGGTTTATAACCCTATTCTTTACGCTGATGTAGTAACATCGACTTCTCATAAAACCCTTCGCGGCCCTAGAGGTGGTTTTATCTTATGCACAGAGGCTTACAAAGAATTTATGGACAAAGGCTGCCCTCATGTTTTAGGCGGCCCGCTCCCCCATGTTATGGCAGCTAAAGCTCTTGCTTTTAGAGAAGCTCTAGATCCATCCTTTAGTTCTTACGCCGAACAGATCGTTAAAAATGCAAAAGCATTAGCACAAGCCCTTATGGCCAAAAAAGTGCATCTTATCACAAATGGTACTGATAACCATCTTGTGTTAATCGATGTGCAAAGAACTTTTGGCCTCTCCGGAAGAGCCGCAGAAAATCTTCTTTCTTCCGTTCACATGACTGCAAATCGAAACTCTATCCCACAGGATCCCAATGGTCCTTGGTATTGTGCAGGGATCCGTTTAGGTACGGCTGCCCTAACAACTCGAGGGATGAAAGAGCAAGAGATGGAAAAAATTGCTACAATTTTATATGATCTCTTTAAGGCGGCAAGACCAAGCGAAGACCCTAAAACGGGAAAACCAAGTCTTGCTAAAGCATCTATCGATGAAAAGGTAAGAGAGCGCGCTAAAAATGAGATTGCAGAGATGCTCTCCTCTTTTCCGCTTTATCCTGAGATAGTGCTCTCGCCCGAGACCATTGCAGTATAAGGAGCCCTACTACATGCCAAGAAGCAATAACGATGAAGCTGTAGAAACAGCAAAAAAAACCTCACAACTCGATGAGCGCATTGATGAGTTTCTACTCAAACAGCGTCGCGTCTTTCTCTCTTCCCAAGTTGATGATGCGAGTGCACGAGCTGTCATCAGAAAACTTTGGTATTTAGATTCTTTAGACTCTTCCAAACCGATTCTTTTTGTGATCCACTCTCCAGGTGGCTCTGTAGATTCTGGCCTTGCTATTTGGGATCAGATTAAAATGATCTCTGCTCCTGTTTACACTTTAGTGACAGGGCTTGCAGCAAGTATGGGCTCTGTGCTTAGCCTCGCCGCAGAAAAGGGAAAACGCTTTGCCTCACCGATGGCACGTATTATGATCCACCAACCGATGATCTCTGGTGTGATGCATGGCCAAGCAACAGATCTCGAGATCCAAGCTAAAGAGATCTTAAAAACACGCGAGCAGTTAGTCGGACTTTACGCCGAAAAAACAGGAAAAGATCGCGCTGCTATTGAAAAAGCTCTCGATCGCGACACATGGATGAACGCTCAAGAAGCGCTCGCCTTCGGTTTAATCGACAAGATTGTCACCTCTTTTAAAGATTTTGAAAAAATGTAGTTTTTTCAAATATCAAAGTTTTGGTAATGATTTCATCCTCATCGAAGATGAGGATGTCTCTTTTCTATCTCATTACAAAGATCAAATACCCCTCTTGTGTGAGCGCCGTTTTGGTATCGGCGCGGATGGCGTCTTATTATTACAACCCTCTCTCGTAGCAGACTATAAAATGCGCATCTTTAATGCGGATGGGAGTGAAGCCTCTATGTGTGGCAATGGCCTTGCCTGTCTCTCTCTACATATCGGGAAAGATAGCTCTATAGAGACAGCCTCTGGCATCTCTTTAACGCAGATACAAGAGGAGAATCTACGTATTAGCTTTCCTAAAGCTACTATCCTAGAAGAAGAGCGCTTTTTAACCGCTACCATAAAAGGGAGAGTTGTAGATACAGGGACACCTCACTTTGTAATTTTTACAAACGATCTAAAAGACCCCTCTCTTATAGAGGTTGCAAAAAACTACCGTACAAATCACAACATCAATGTGACGCTTGCTCGCATAGATAGCTCAGATTTTTTAACTGTATGCACCTTTGAAAAAGGGGTTCTTGAAGAGACACTCTCTTGTGGGACAGGCGGTGCAGCCGCAGCTCTTCTTTTTGGGAAAAAATCGCTCACCGTGCGTTACCCCTCTTTAGAAACGGCAGAGTTTTTCATCGACAGCGCTAGCAAAGTGTGGATGAAAGCAACTCCTAATCTCACTTTTATGGGCACTCTTATAAGCATGACAGGTTTCAAAAAACCCTTTATTAAAAGCAATTTTTCTCCTAGAATGTTGTCCATTTAACTGAGGCTAATTTGTTATGAAAATGAAGATCGGTGTTCCTAAAGAAATTAAAAACTTAGAGTTTCGTGTTGGAGCAACGCCTACTATGGTACAAGGCTTTACAGAAGCGGGCCATGTAGTTGTTGTACAAAGAGGTGCTGGCGCTAAAATTGGATTTACAGACGAGATGTATGAACGCTCGGGCGGTAAGATTGTAGAGAGTGCGCGCGAAGCTTGGCAAGCTGATATGGTCATCAAAGTCAAAGAGCCGCAAGATGAAGAGTTTGCTTACATGCACGAAGGGCAGATCCTCTTTTGCTATCTACACTTAGCCCCGGATCCAAAGCAAACAAAGCAGCTTCTTGAGAAAAAAGTGATCGGCGTTGCCTATGAGACTGTATTTGATAAAGAAGGCAAACTCCCTCTTTTAACACCGATGAGTGAAATCGCAGGAAGGATCTCTGTCCAAGCTGGCGCTTATGCGCTGCAGATGGCTCAAGGCGGCAGAGGCGTTCTTTTAGGCGGCGTTCCAGGCGTTTTACCTGCTGAAGTCATCATCTTAGGTGGCGGTGTTGTCGGAACAAACGCAGCGCAGATGGCTCTTGGCTTCGGTGCCGATGTTACTATTTTAGATCGCGATCTAAAGAGACTTAGAGAACTCGATGCTATCTATCGTGGCACATTAAAGACGCTCTACTCTACACCACAAATTATCAGCAAACTTCTTACCCACGCAGACCTCGTCATAGGTGCGGTTCTCATCCCTGGTAAAAAAGCGCCAAAGCTTGTGACAGAAGAGATGATCCAATCGATGCAACCAGGCTCAGTTGTTGTCGATGTCTCGATCGACCAGGGTGGCTGCTTTGAAACCTCAAAGCCAACAACTCACTCTAATCCAACCTATGTCACCCACAATGTTGTCCACTACTGCGTTGCTAACATGCCAGGTGCCTGTGCTCGTACAGCAACCCAAGCGCTCACAAACGCAACCTTCCCCTACGCGATACGGATCGCCAACGAAGGCTACAAAAAAGCGCTCAAAGAGGACGCCTTTTTCCGTCCCGGCCTAAACGTCTACCGCGGCATGGTCACAAACCAGCACGTCGCTCACGACCTTGGCTACGACTACTTCGCCCCCGAGAGCCTCCTGTCGTAAAAAAGATACTCTTGGCTCTACCTATAAAAAAGGCCTTGGCACACTATCGCGCCAAGGCCTTTTTTAATTTGTTGCTTATAAACTCTTTCTCTATCCACCTCTTCTAGCAACTCTCGTACGAGCAATCGCAAGGCGATGCAATACCCAGTCTATATTTTTACAACCATCTATTTCGCCTTCCGGAGAGTTCGGGCTCGCAAAGTTATGCACCAGCTTCGTAATTGCCTCTTTAAAAAACACAGTACGGCCGGGGGCTGTTTCGAAAATGGTGTAAAGAAGCTGATCTATTAACATCGCAGCTTCATGCATTTTTCTACATCTAGGAGAGCCTGGGACTGGCGTAAGAATACTTTCAATAACATCACAAACCAAATCTTTACGTAATTTAGAGCTATGTGTCATACAATAGCCAACTCCCGCCATTTTTATAGCCAAAGAGAACTTTTCTTGTTCTAAACAAACTCTTGTGATGGCATCCACTCCTCCATCATAAAGATCAGGTGGCAATGCATTTAAAGCCATAAACAACTCTTCTTTAGCACCATTTTTTACCAGTTGCTTAATTTCATTTCCTTGTTCAACCCCGTAAGATGCTACTGCAGATATACCCATAAACTAACTCCTAGTTAATTAACGCGATCGATGCTACTGCAAAAGCACTTAAAAAACCACCGATGTTATCAAATCTAGTTAGACCTCTCGCGCAAGAGGGTGGGTCTTATGGTACACCTCATGCTTTAGCCGGTGGGAGACGTGTGTATAGATAGTTGTGGAGGAGAGACTCTTGTGGCCAAGGATCTCTTGGATGAGTCTAAGGTCCATCCCATTTTCTAGAAGGTGGGTTGCAATCGAATGGCGAAAGACGTGCGGCGTGATGGGAAGAGCAATCCCAAGCTCCTTTTTATACTGCTCACAGAGGCGGTCTATAGAGCGGCTCGTAATGCGTGTTCCTCTGCTGCTTAGAAAAATCGCTCTGCTCTCTTTTTGTTTGCGATGTTTTTTACCATCTAGATATCTCTCTGGATGGTTTAAAAGCGCCTCAACAAAGGAAGAGGCGGTCTTTGTTATGGGAACAATACGAGCTGCCCCCCCTTTACCCTCTATCTTTACAAGGTATTGCCCTTTTTGGAAATCTGTGCGATTTAATTTACACAGCTCTTCTACACGAATACCGGTAGCATAGAGAAGTTCAAAGATGGCGCGATCGCGAAAGCCTAGATAAGTTTTTGTATCGGGCATCTCTAAAAACTCTTTCACTTGCGCCACTGTTAAAACCCGAGGGAGACTCTTATCTAATTTTGGGGTCCCGATAAAAAGAAAGGGATTCTCTTGGATGATCTTTAGCGCTAAAAGATGTTTTGCAAAGGATCGCAATGCTGCTATATGCCTTGCGACACTTTTTTTAATAAGATTTTTTTCATAAAGAGAAGCGATATAACTTCGAACAGATTCTTTGGTGAAGGTATCTTTAGCAAAGGCGTAGTAAGAGTAAAGATCGGTGCGATAACCGCGTATGGTATGGGTGGAAAAATTCTTACCAGCACGCAATTTTTCTAAAAAAAGATCGACCTCTTTCTGTAATTCCATAGTAGCAAATCCTGTTGGACAGGCTCTTTCAATTTTTTTCTAGCCTATTACCTATTTATTCGTTATAAGTAAATTCATACTCAAGTAAATTCAAAAATTGAGATTTTTGCGTTTACTTGAGTATGCAAAGAACAGCCAATAAAGGAAAGACGTTATGCCTCTTATGATCACTCCAATGCTAATGTTGATTGCAGCCATTATGGCCTACATCGTGATTATGCTTTGGTTTTCACCTTCGATCTTCATGTGTAACGACCCGGCAAAACCTACAAAGCGGGTCATGCTCCAATTTATTGCCTCTTCGTTTGTTCTGTTTCTTATCTTTACGGGAGCCTTCTCTATACTGCTATCGGTCTCCATGACTTTAGCAATCTCTCCTCTTGCTGTTCTTCTGGCTACCATCGCTTGCTATGTTTTCAGTATCCTCTGGTATTCCCCTATCTTATTTGGTGTTTGCTTAAGTTGTAATCCTAATGGGGAGCGCTCAACAGCGACACAATTTATAGGAGCCTTCATCTTATCACTTCTATTCTCGTGGGTCTTTGCGATACTTCTAGCATGGCTCCCACGCCCCTCTTTCATCTCTGCTTTTTTCCTAGCCGTTATTCTTTGGATCGGATTTTCTGTCTCCAAACATCTACGTAGCGCTCTTTGGAAATGCGATGATAAAGCCAATAGCTGGATCCATATAGGAGCTGATTTCGGCAAATTTATTATCGTCGCCATGATCTTAGCAGCCTTTATTAAAAAAGCAGCTCTACCCTCCTTCGGATAATCTGTTTTTCAAAAAATATAATTAATTGATTTTTACTTAAAAACTAAGTATTATATTAGTTATATTTATTAATAATTACGTTAGAATGACAGCTGTTATAAAAAAATCTTTTGACATCCATGCGCCCCTCTATTACACAAGAAAAATTCCCCCTCTTGTTAAAAAAATAACTATTATAGCTCTTGCTGTTTTGGCAGGCGCTGCTATAGGGGCTTTTGCGGGGCCTATAGGCATTATTATAGGAGCCTCCATCGGCGGCTCTATTCCTCTTATCGCTATTGCCATAACTCTTCTCCACAGACGCCTCTTTACCCATCGCTTTGAGGCGGTAACAGCACCAGCAATGGTCGTACAAGGCTCCCCTCCTCTTAGCAAATACACAAAGGCTAGCGTAAAAGTCTTGACGAATGTGGAAGACTCTTTTGCTTGCAAAAAAGAGTTTATGAAGGCCGCCAAGCAAAGCATTGAGCTTTCTGCTAACTTTGCAGGGGGCAAAGAATTCCGCAAGGTGCTCGGGCTCATCGACGCTAAAATGGTAGAGCTGCCTCACTTTAAAACCCACCTCTTGCTAAGTGAAGATTTATTAGAAGAGGCCGATAAGAAAGAGCTTGCCGCACTTGCAAAAAAATTTGAGGGACGCTTTGTTTATCTCATTACAGATCGGATTTTTTCGACAGAGCCAAATTTTCATTCAGAAGAGAATCATGTAAAAGCGCTCGTTGTAGATGGCGCTTTTGCTGTTGTAGGAGGTGAGGGGATAAGCACTGAGATGGTTCGTAGCACCTCTCCGAAAGAAGACTCTAGAGAGAGGCCCTTCATCTGTAAGCTGTTATCAAAAAGCTTCCGTGATATGGGTGTAGCCGTAGAGGGCCCTATCGCCTCTACGGTAAGAAGAGAATTTTTTAGGCTTTTTCATAAATGGGAAAGGCGGATGGGAAAACCACATGTGCTCAGATTTTTTCCTGTTGCAGCCAAGGATGTGGCCACTCCAAATGGCTGGGATACCGATACAGCTGTACTGAAAGAGGTGCGCATCAAATGCGTTGTAGGAGGTCCAGAACACTGTGGAACTAACCCTATCGATAAAACCCTTGCAAAACGAATTTTAAAAGCTATGCGAGAAGTGCGAATAGCAAGTCTTTTATTTAATCCCTCGCCTCGCTTAAAAAAAGCCTTAAAAAGGACAGAAGCTCGTAAAATTGGCTACTTTAATGGGATCACCTTTCCTCTAAATGTTATTCAAGTTCTAAGAAGTCGTCCTCATTATTACCTTCTCTCACAAGTTTACGAGCATCAAAAAACCGACCAAATGTATCATAGCAAAGTTAGCACCTTTGATGGCCTTCATACCGTAATCGGCTCCTATAATATAACAGAAAAAAGTTGTGAATCTGATGATGAAATTGTCCTTGTAGTAAAAGATTTTAGAGTCACAGCTCTTGTAAACGCTTCACTAGATGAAGATGGACGAGAGGGTCTTTTAATGCCGCTTCCTGGCAACCCCCTTGCTAGATTTGCCATAAAAGCTTTGACCGCCCCATTAAGCCCACTTTATTAACCCACGCTTAAAAATTGTAGAAATTTGCAGGGAAAGTAGTATATACTTGCCAGCCATATGATCGTTCTCGATAAGATTACAAAAAAACTTGGTGTGCGCATCCTTTTTGAGGATGTCTCGGTTGCTTTTAACGCTGGGAACCGCTACGGCCTTACAGGGCCTAATGGGGCTGGAAAGTCAACCCTTCTTAAAATTTTGATGGGAGTCGAAGATGCCACTTCGGGTACCGTTTCCCTCCCTAAAAAAGTAGGCTTTTTAAAGCAAAATATCCATGAATTTAAAGACTTCAAAGCTCTCGATGTTGTCATCATGGGAAATAAACGACTTTGGAATGCTATGCAAGAGCAAGATGCTTTGTATGCTTTAGAGATGACCGATGCTATCGGGATGAAGCTTGCTGATTTAGAAGAGGTTGTAGCAGAAGAAAACGGCTACACAGCAGAGGCCGATGCAGAGATGCTCCTCGGTGGTATGGGCGTTGAAGAAGAGTTTTACAAAAAGCCGATGCACGCTCTACCTCTCGACTACCAATTCCGCGTTCTCTTGTGCCAAGCACTTTTCGGACAGCCTGATGCTCTTTTATTAGACGAACCGACGAACCACTTGGACTTAGACTCTATCCACTGGTTAGAAGAGTTTTTAGAAAATTATGCCGGCACCTTGATCGTTGTCAGCCATGACCGCCATTTTTTAAACACAGTTTGTACCCATATTGCTGACATCGACTACGAAACGGTTATCATCTATCCTGGCAATTACGACTCCATGATCGTATCTAAATCTGAAGCACGCTCCAAATCGGAACTTGATAATAAATCGAAAGAGAAAAAAGTCTCCCAGTTAAAAGAGTTTGTTGCCAAGTTCGGTGCCGGTACGCGCGCCTCTCAGGTGCAGTCTCGTATTAAAGAGATCGAGCGTTTGCAGCCCCAAGACCTTAAAAAGTCGAACATTCAAAGGCCTTATATCCGCTTTAATAACCCCGAAAAACCCTCTGGCCAGATTGTTTTTAAATTAGAGCATATCGCAAAATCTTTTAACGGCGTCTCTGTTATTCCAGACTTCTCCTTAGAGATCCATAAAGGCGATAAAATCGGTGTTATCGGTAATAACGGCCGCGGAAAGACAACTCTTCTTCGCATGATCGCCGGCGTCCTCTCTCCTGATAAAGGGCAAGTGGTGCCAGGCCACCAAGTAGATCTTGGCTACTTCCCACAAAACCACACCGATATTTTAGAGAAGGGCTCGAAAGAGTCGATGATCGACTGGCTCCGCACCAAAAAAACCCATGTGATCGAACAAGATATTCGTGGAGTCCTTGGTAAACTTCTCTTCTCTGGGGATGAAGGATTAAAACTCCTCTATCAGCTCTCAGGGGGTGAGACCGCGCGCGTTATTCTAGCCTCTCTTATGCTCAACAACTTCAATACGCTTATTCTTGATGAGCCGAATAACCACCTCGATCTTGAATCAGTCTCTGCTTTAGGTGTCGGTCTAAAAGAGTTTAAAGGCACTGTAGTTGTTGCCTCGCACGATAGAGACCTTTTGACCCACTGCGCGACTAAAATCATCTCTTTAGAAGAAGATGGCATCCATTTTCATAATGGCCCTCTCGAAGAGTTCCTTAAAGAGAAAGAAGCCTCTCAGCGTCGATAGAAAAATCGGTCTCTTTTTCTTGCATGAGGGTTTCAAACCGCTTTATCTCCTTTTTCAGCCGCGCTAAAAATAGGTAAGAATAGGCAGAGTAGCGATGCATCTCATCGATATCGATATACTGGATAGAGCCGTCTTCCAGTAAAACTACATTAGTCGGGCGAAAATCGGGATGGATAAGGTGAAGCTCTTTTTGCTTATCTATTGTCTCTTGTAATTTGTAGAGCCACTCCTCTGAAGAGGGCCTCTCTACAAGGGTCGTCCCTAAAAAGGGGTAGATAAGATACGATGTCACTTGGAGCCCCTGACCAAACTCCACTAGAGCTGTCGGTGTAAAAGCAGGAAGACCAAGCTTGCGACTTAACTTGGCATTATTCCAGGCGATCCTACTGTAACGGCTCGGAAATAAAAGACAGTATAGCTTTGGCTTCTTATGAGAGGCTTTGACTACATAGGGCTTTCCCCCAATAGTTAGAAGATAGGTTGTGCGAGAGTAGGGATGCTTTTGTAAAATACGCCCCTCGCTCTCGAGTTTTTTTGGAAGGGTAGATAAGATCTCCTCCCACTCTGGAGAGTAGCTATCTTTCTGACATAAAAATCGATACTCTCTCGTAAAAGAGTAGGCGATTTCTTCACTACCAAGACCGCTGTACTCCATGTTCCAACACCAGTAGCCGTATTGATAAATATGAGAGATTTTTCGTAGTAAAAAAGATGAGTTCATTGTAGTTAAAAGCACTGTCAAGAAAAAAACTAGATACATTATTATGGATAATTTTAACTTCCCAACAATAAATCGAAATGCGACAATCGGTGCCTCTTTACAAAAGGAGAATATTATGAAAAAACTGTTTATTCTAGCAACTCTACTCACTGGTCCTCTTTTAGCGGATTTCACATCTAATCTACCAAAAGAAGAATATTTCCAGCCAATGTCGAACGTAACTATTTCTCCCTATGCACAGGTGCAAGGAGCTTATGGTCTTAACGATTCTATCCTTGGCGGCGGTACGGCGTTTAGAGGCCCTATCAATCAGAGACACTCCTGGGAAGCAGACCTAAGCGCAGGCTATGGGATGCAATCAGGTCTTACAAGCATTAAAACTGCTGTATCTGATCTCTACACATTGTGGGGTGATAACACAGAAGAACACATGTATGTTCGTTACGGAATCGGTACTATTTTTACAGGAAAGAAGCACCATGGTCATTGGGCTAACTGGTCTTATGAAGGCGTGCGCGCTGTATTCCCTGTATCTCTAGGCTATCAGAACGGCCCTCTATTCGTAGACGGCGGTGCTGACGTTTTTGTAACTGGTTTTCCTAAAAAGGCAATACCAGTTCTTATGCCGACACTTCGTATGGGACTTTCTTTCTAAACGAAAGTAACCCTTTAGTAAAATCCCTCTCCTCTTTTAGAGGAGAGGGTCTCTTATTTTATATCTATTATTAATAAGGAATCACACCATGAAAAAACTTTCACTTATCCCCCTTCTTTTTACAGCCTCTTCTCTCTTTGCGAGTAGATACCATACTGAAATAAAGCCTACTGCAGCTGACTTAGAAGTATCAGAAGCAACCTCTACAGCTATACCAGAGCGCCTCTTCAAAGGAAGGTCAAAGACGCAGATCTACCCCTATGTAGAAGCCTCTCCTCTTTTACAAGCAGGTGTCTCTATTAGACAGCCGGCACGAAACGGCCGCGACACACGCGAGTTAGATATAGCCGTTGGGGTAGAACCAATTTTCGAATATTTCGTGACAGGAAGGATTGCAGCTTGCTACTTACATACCCTTTCAGAGAATCCTTCCTATGAGCATCTCTATCTACGCTACGGCTTCGGTGCAGCTTTTTTAGGCGATATAAGGATGACATCTCCTGTTATTCCTTTCAGCATCGGGTATGAAAAAAACAACCTATTCATAGATGGCGGGTTTAATACCATGGTGATCTTTACGCCTTATCCTATCCCGCTACCTTGCCCTAATATTCGCGTAGGCCTTTCTTTCTAAATCGACATCGATACGGAGGGGAAATCTCCCCTCCTTTATATTTTTTTGGTAGTCCTAAACATGTAATGCTGCAATGCGAATTTAAAGAGACCGTGTGTTATAAAGGTAAGTTTAAAAATGGGGAATTAGCAGCCGCTATAATTCCCCAAACCCCTTATAGGGCAAGATCTCAATGCAATAAACCGCTTTTTACCATAACCGCAAAGCGGTTATTTGGCTCGTCACATAACATAGGTTCCTCGCCATAAAAAACGCTTTCTTTTTTCGATATCTTGCCATAGGCTGTCACGTCCGCTAATCGCTTCCATGACAGAAGTAGTAGAAAGGGGCGGCTAGATCGCCGCTAGAAATT
>JAFEGE010000108.1 GCA_018240105.1 Verrucomicrobiota bacterium
GCTCTGTAAAATTAACAATCACTGTACAAGCAAATGGCAAGATTGCTAACATGAGTGTATTGGCAAGCGAGAGCGAAAAAAACCTACATTATTTGCAAGCTGTCCTGCCTTTATTGACAATGCCTGCCTTGCCGTATGAAGGGAAGGAAAAGGAATGCGTGATCACTTTTTGCCATGGCTTTTATGATGATGAAAAAGAGTCTGATTAACTTTCTAAGCTTTATACTTCTCTCCTGCCTTGGAGCAGAAGAAATTGTTGTCCATCTTCCAACCGATAAGGCTAACCACGCAACTCCCATTTATCTGGCGCGTCTCAGACCTCTTGAAACAAATTATCTCAAAGAGCTCGATGAGACGTTCTTTTTCGATCTCTCAAATGCAGGCTACTTCTCTCTTCTACCTGTCGATGAACAAAAACAGTTTATTGCCCACCAAAAAGATCCAGCAGAAGCTTTTAAAATCCAGCGTTGGAAAGAGTGGGAGGCTCGCTATGTGATCGTCCCTGAAGTGACAGGCAATACTCTTGAAGTGAAAGTCTTTGATGTAGCAACAGCTATGTTAAAATCTTTGCCTCCGATTACCTTAAAGCAAAATATAGCCGAAGATGCTCGCTCGATCCATAAAGCGATAGATCTCTTAGTCAAAGTTATCACAGGGAAAGAAGGGATTGCCTCTAAGCGTATCTTATACTCCTACCAGCCCTCTCTTCATGCGGAATCCGAAGGGGTTTGGCAGGCAGAAATTTGGGAGATGGATAGCCAAGGCAAACACCAAAAACAAGTAACGGATGAGAATAACTACAGCATTACGCCAGCTTTTATCCCAGATCCCGAAAGACGGGACGACTACTCTTTCGTCTATGTAACTTACAAACAAGGCCAGCCTCGCCTCTACATGACAACAAAAGGAACCCTTCGTGGCACCCCTTTTGTCTCTTTGAAAGGGAATCAATTACTCCCAGCGATTACAAGAAAACGAGATCGCATAGCTTTTATCTCGGATGCATCTGGGCAAGCAGAACTTTTTATGCAAGCTTTTGCCCCAGGCAAAGGTGTGACAGGAAAGCCCTATCAGCTATACTCTTGCCGTGGGTCTGTACAAGCCTCGCCAACCTTTAGTCCCGATGGCTCTAAAATCGCTTTTGTCTCTGACAAGACAGGGACACCTAGAATTTATATCATCAATATCAATCCTATCATAGAGCATCACACAACGCCTGATCTTATCCTTATCTCTAAAGCAAACAAAGAAAATACCTCTCCCTCTTGGTCGCCTGATGGGAAAAAAATTGCTTACAGCGCGAACACGAATGGTGTACGACAAATCTGGATTTATGATAGAGAGAAGAGAGAGGAGAGACAAATTACTTTTGGTCTTGGTAACAAAGAAAATCCGAATTGGGCGCCCGATAGCTTCCATCTCGTTTACAATAGCACAACACCGACTATGGACATTTACCGCGTAAATTTAACAGACAAAGAGCCCGTACGTTTAACTGATGGCCCAGGCCGTAAACATTATCCTGTATTTGAACCGTAAGGTGTAATTATGAAACGTTTTTTTCTATCTGTAGCCGTAGCTCTTTCTACCACATCTTGCACAAATACTATGGCTGCGCTTTGGGAAGATACCAAAGCAGGCATGTATAGCTTAAAGACCATGGCAACCAAAACAAAGTCTCCGATCTACACACAAGAAGATTTTTTTGCCGATGAAGAGCGCGACTTTATCCCTCTTAACGATAAAGATGTTTCAACACAGCTTGTTGATTGCGCTATACCACAACCTAGAGATGTTCCGGGAGCCGTTGGCAGTAAAATACCTGGTATTGAAGCCTTTCGAACGCCGACGAAAAATGAGCTCCAAATTTTCAGCAAACTTTACTTTTTAACAGATCAGCATGTCTTTAAAGACAAAGAAGGCTCTGCTGCTATTCACCGTATAGCAAATTACTTGAAAAAGCATCCCAATGTGTACATCTTTATCGAAGGTCACGCAGATGAGCGCGCCTCAGAAGCATACAATTTGGCTTTGAGCACACGTAGATCAAACTATGTACGACATGCTTTAATTAAAAGCGGTGTGAATAAAGAGCAGCTCTACACAGCCTCCTACGGAAAAGAAAGACCTGATGCTCTGGGTCACGGTGAGAAGTTTTGGTCCAAAAATCGCCGCGTTGCTTTTAAGTTGTATGAAAAAAAAGAGCCTAGAACCTCGGCTTAAGGTAGGCCTATGAAAAAAAAGTTACAGATCCTATCCCTTGCCCTTGTAGCGCCTTTTTTTACTTCCTGCGCCAGAATTGGCCCCGCTCCTAAATCCGAGCGCCAGCAGATAGAGATGTGCTTACAAAAAGCTCGCAGCGATTTAGAAGAAGTCCGATCTGATTTACATTCCCAAAAGATGGAACTCCATATTCTGTCTGGGAAAATCAATAACCAAACGGAAGCCATCTCTGGCTTAAAAAAAGAGGCCGTTGAGGTCTACCAAGAAAAGATTGAAAACGCTTCTCTAAAGATAGAGACTCTAGAGAAAAAGTTTTTAGGATTAGAAAAGACCCAAGGAGAGCTGGCACGTAGTTTACAGCAGATCTCTTTTGACACCTATGAAATACGTAAAGCTCTTTCACAAGGCAAAGAGCGTATAAACGAGTTAGAAAAATTACTCTCCAGCTCTCTTAAACTTAAAACAGACAAGACAA
>JAFEGE010000109.1 GCA_018240105.1 Verrucomicrobiota bacterium
AACATGGAGAAGGTGTAAGAAAACTAAGGCGGCAAGAGTGATAAAAAGGTCAAAAGCAAGACCAAGGGTTGCCGAAATAGCGTAGGTAAATTCAAAACGAAGGGTAATGTAGAGTAAAATCGCTATCATAGCAAGTGTAAGGCCTAAAATAGCGTTATTACGCATCGATTCAGACATCTGTCCGCTTACGCTTTTCCAGTGAAGGTCAACCTCTTGCAGAGATTTTTCTGTAGGAGAAAGGCCTGCATCTGCAAGTGTATGAACTAGCCAAACGAGCCTTGGGTTTGTCTCATAAGGATAGTTTGGATGGTCGATCGCAAGAGAATTTGGCATTGCGTAGAAGGGTTTTCCCTCTAAATTCATCGTAGGAGAGAAAAAGATACGCAATTTATTTTCAGGCGATAATTCACGCACTTGGACCTCTTGGCTAGAGAGCCCTTTTTTCAAGAGAGCCTCTTCAACACGAGAGCGATAATTCCCTTCTTGAGAAGGCTCTATTGCTAGTGTCGTAGAAAAGCCACCTGTAAAATCCATACCAAAGATTGTTTTCTTAGCATAGGGGAAGAGGGCTGCGCCAGAGACGATTATTAGCATGCTTACGGCTAAAACAGCTTTATTCCAACGGGTAAAATTCCAATTGTGCGGGCGGATAAGGTTTGCCATGCGAAGCTCTTTATGCTTCGGATTTTGAGCCCATTTGTTAAAGAAATAGCGCGTCATAAAAAGCGCTGTGAACATGGAAGAGACGATACCGATAATCAAAGTAAGAGCAAACCCTTTAATAGGACCAGAGTCAAAATTTAAAAGGATTAACGCAGCTATAATCGTTGTTACGTTCGAATCTACAATAGCAGAAAACGCTTTCTTGTAGCCTGCCTGTAGAGCAGGTAAGAGTTTCTGTCTTAGAGCAAACTCTTCACGGACTCTTTCAAAGACCAAGACGTTTGCGTCAACAGCCATACCTACCGTTAAGATGATACCGGCAAGACCTGGCAGGGTAATAGTAGCGCCGATGTTTTGTAGTGTTGCCCATATAATCAAAAGATTAAAGAGAACAGCAATCGATGCGATAAGACCGCCAAAGCGATAATAGCCAATCATGACTACAATAACGGCTGCGAGAGATAAAAGGGTTGCTGTAATCCCTTGGACACGCTCTTTCCAACCGAGATCTGGGCTAATATTTTGCTCAGAGAGAATTTCAGGTGTAAAGCTTAGAGAACCGGCCTGTAAATCAGAGACAAGTCTTTGGACTTCTCTTGTTGTAAAGTGGCCTGTGATCATACCGCTGTCAGAGAGAGCTGCCTCTAAGTGAGGGGCGCTAACAACGACACCGTTTAACACGACGGCCATTCGCCAGCCTTTACCTCTTGCAGCACTCTCATAGGTTGTACCCACAACCTTGTCTTTTGAGAAGACTGAGCTCCAGCTGTAGAGAATCTTTCTTGGGGCAATTTTTTCACCGCTCGCTGTTGTTTGAGCGCTCTTAATTTCAAAAGAGAGGAAATTTCCTTTAGAAGGATCATAGCCTGCATGAACTCTTTCTAAATTCGAACCTTCTAGAGCGTAGTTTTTAAAGACGAAGAGAAGCGGATGCGATTGGCCGTGCCACTGGGCATATTCATCACCTTTAAAGAGGGCCACCATAGACTGCTCTGTATTAAAATCCCCGGACATTTCTAGAGAGTCGGGATTTGTTAGTCTAAGTCCTTGGTTGTAAAGGGCTTTTGCGAGTTCGCTCCGAGGTGTAGCTGCGTTTGGATCAAGGCTTTCTCCATAGAGATGGTTCCATGCGATCAAATTGATATCTTTTATCCCTTTACGATTTGTTACAACTGCTTCATTCCACACTTCTTGGAGGAACTGATTTGCTTGCGCATAAAGAGCTGTATCAGGAGAAGAAAACTTCTCATTCACGATATGAAAAGTCATCTTAGAGGCTTTAATCAACTCTTCTGAAGAGATACCTTGTGAAGAGGGAAAATCGAGCGCAATAGTGCTGCCTTCTTGGCGAATACTAACATCAGAGACACCCATTTTGTTAACACGATTGTAGAGCTCGTTGATCCCTTGTTTTATGTTCGCATCTTCTGTTACAAGGCGATTATTGCTATCGCGTAGAGCTATCTGTACGGTTTTACCACCTGTAAGATCAAGACCCCAACGTAGAACTTTTCTTTCATCACCGCGGAAGTACTTCTTCCAACTTAAAACAGTATTATTCCAAAGGATGTTTTTAGTAGGCTCCGGAATCGTAAAGCGCATAGCACCTGTTGGATCTACCTTAGCTGCGTAGTATTCATCGCGCCACTTTAAGAGATCTTCGTGCATCTTTGTCTCTATGCGGTTAAGCGTAAGAAGACGCTCTTTCTGTGTAGAGAACTCTAAGGTAGCAAAACGCTTTGTTCCTTGGACTTGGAAATTTTCTCTTGTTGCCATAAGAACGGGCTGGTAGAAGTCGCGTGCTTCAAAAATGTAGTCTTTGGCGTACTCTGGTGGCAGGGGATAGGTAGTTCCAGGGTAGCCAATAAAACCGTAGCTAGATAAAAGCTCATAAAGCTGTTGAAAATCTTCTCTTAAAGCTTTTGTCTGTGGGTTATTTGGGCTTGTTGAAAATTTCTGTAGGATAGCCCCAAGATCTTTTGCGATCACATAGACGCTATTTGGTCGAAAGCCAATAGGTGTTGTTTTATCATCCATTTCTGGAGAGTAGAGAACAAGTTTTAGGCTTGCCTCTTCGACCGGCAGGTTTTTATACTCTTTCCACTCAACTAGGGGGTAGATCTCTTTTTGTAGATCATGGCTAGAGGGGTGCCACTCTTCGCTAAGAGCTTTTTTACTTGTCGCGTAGAGAGATTTTAGAACAGGGTCTAAAGGAAAAATTAAAAAAGATTGCGCTTCAGGTAGCGTTGTAAAAGGAGTTGAGAAAACAGCTAGATTAGGGGCAAAATTTTCAGAGGTTTCACGATTGATTTTTGCGATTTCATTGTAGATAACTTGCGTAAGAAGATCTAAACGCCCTTTTTCTTTGGGGTTTTTCTCCCA
>JAFEGE010000010.1 GCA_018240105.1 Verrucomicrobiota bacterium
TAAAGAGGTCACGGTTCTCTTAGCAAGTGAAGAGAATGAAAAAAAAGCGCTAAAAAAAGCCTCTTTTTCCAAGGTTGTCTTATCTGGCAGTAAGCTCTCCTATGATCGCTACCAGAAGTGGCAGGGGCTCTTTTCAGATAAAGAGCTCATCAATGAAGATGCTGTGCGTCTTTTACGGCTTGTGAAGGATCCCTCTGAAATAGAGGCTATGAGGCGCTCTGCCAAGCTTAATAAAGAGGCGATGGATCTAATAGCAAAAGATCTTAAGGTAGGCGTTCTCGAAGAGTTTGTAGCGTGGCAGTTTGAGAAGTATTGCCGGGAAAAAGGGGCTCTACAGATGGCCTTTACCCCGCACGTTGCTTTTGGTGAGAATAGCTCCAAGCCGCATTATAAGAGCGGTAAGAGGGCTCTTAAAAAAGGAGACGCCGTTCTTATCGATACGGGTGTTGTTATCGATTCTTACGTAAGCGATCGGACGCGAAGCTTTCTCTTTTCTGGACAAAATAGCGAGTACGACAGGTTTTTCTCTTATGTAAAAGAGGCGCATGATCTGGCTTTAGAGCATGTTAAAGTAGGAGTTCCTCTTAAAACTCTTGCAGAGCTTGTAAATAATTTTTTTGAAAGAAGGGGGGTTAAAGAGCTCTACAAACACAACCTTGGCCACAGCTTAGGGTTAGAGGTTCATGAGTATCCAACCCTTACTTCTCTTTTGCCGGAGAGTTTAATTTGCCAAGAGGGGATGGTTTTTACTCTCGAGCCTGGCCTTTATCTCGATAAGAAGTTTGGTATACGCCATGAAAACAGCATCCTTGTTACAAAAGATGGGGGGGAGATTTTATGAAAGTGGGATTTGGACAAGACAGCCACCGGTTTTTGAAGGAGAAGGGGGCTAAAAAATGCATCATAGGCGGTCTTATTTTTGAGGATATGCCAGGCTGGGATGCCGATTCCGATGGGGATATCGTCTACCATGCGATATGTAACGCTATCACTTCTATTACGCATGTGCCTATTCTTGGTGGTATTGCGATAGAGATGTGTAAAAAAGAGGGGATTACCGATAGCCGTCACTATTTGCTTCGTGCGAAAGAGACTCTAAAGGGATTAAAAATTGTCCACATAGCCCTCTCGATTGAAGCGGCAAAACCTCGCCTGCAAGCCTCCATCGATCAAATGCGCGCTAAAGTTGCAGAAGTTTTAGAGATAGAGCCTTTGCAAGTTGGTATTACCTGTACTTCTGGCGATGGCCTTACCGATTTTGGCAAGGGGCTCGGCGGTAACTGCTTTTGCACGCTTACGGTTGCTTAAGCTGCTGCCGCTGCAGCTATAATTGCAGGATCTTCTTGTAGCTCTTTGGCAAGACGTTTAAAGATTTTTGGATTTTGCTTAACTGCGGCAATTGCTATATCTATATCACGCTCAAGGCTTTTGCCTACATGTTCAGCTGCAAACCCGTTTTGCCTTACAGCAATAAGGGCAATTTCCTTATCGTTTCTGATAGTATCACTTGCATGGCGGAGGGCAAACCCATCTCTCTCTACAGCTAAGAGAACTACTTTTTTGGCGGCTTTGAGTCGATCGCTTGCAAACTTAAGTGGAGAAGATACTCCTAATATATCGACGTTAGCCAAGCTGTTTTCTATAGCAAAAATGACTACATCTTCTTTATCCCTAAGGCGCGCACTTGCATATTGTAAGGCTAGTCCAAAAGAGTGGTCACAAGCAAGACGTACGATCTCTTCATTATCTTTAAACGTATCATCTGCAAATGCAAGCGTATAACCGGTCTTTGTTACAGCGGCGCGGACGACAGCTTCCTCTTTTTGAAAAGACTTTGATACACATCTAAATACATCTGGATTTACCTTTATGGCTGCTATAACAAATTCTTTATCGGCTTGAAGAGCATCGCTTGCTTCTAAAAACATGGAGGCATCTTTTGCTATAGCAAGAAGAGCTATTTCTTTATCTCCTTGCAACCTAGAGCTTGCATCTTTAAAAGACCGGCTATTTTTTGTAATTGCGGCACGAACGACAATTTCATCATCTTGGAGCCGTTTGCTAGCGCGGCTAAAATCAAAACCGCCTTTTTTAATAGCAGCAAGAGCGGAGGCTTTGTGCGTGTATTGTCTATTTGCAAAGTCGTAGATAGCGATGATAAGGTTGCCAAGGACGGGGATTAAAAGGACTACAGAGCGCACAGCCGATTTTTCTGTAAGGTGGGTGTAGTAGCGGCTCTCTTGGATGGTTTTTTCTCTTAGATGGGGGAGAGCGGCTGCTTTTTGGAAGAGATCTATAAAGTTAGTTGCGGTGCTGACGAAGGGGATATAATCGCATACGACATCTGTTTTAATTAAAAAATTAGCAATATCAACCTTCATAATAGTTCCATATAATTAAATTTTATATGAACATTATAAAATAATTATAAATTAATAGATATCTAAAAGAAGTCGTTTACTTAGGCGAAGCTCTTTAAAGAATTCTTTGGCACTCTCTTCGGATAGATTACCGTGGGTCATGGCTATCGTAATGAGGGTTGTTTGGACGTCTTTGGCCATCTGTTTGGCATCGCCCGATATATAGAGGGTTGCATTCTCTTTGGTGATCCAATCCCATAGATCTTTGCCCTCTTCTTGCATGCGGTCTTGGACGTAGACCTTTTTAGGGCCGTCGCGGGAGAAGGCTGTTGAGAGTCGTAAGAGACCCTCTTCGACAAGAGGGATAAACTCCTCTTCGTAGTAAAA
>JAFEGE010000110.1 GCA_018240105.1 Verrucomicrobiota bacterium
AACATGGAGAAGGTGTAAGAAAACTAAGGCGGCAAGAGTGATAAAAAGGTCAAAAGCAAGACCAAGGGTTGCCGAAATAGCGTAGGTAAATTCAAAACGAAGGGTAATGTAGAGTAAAATCGCTACCATAGCAAGCGTAAGGCCTAAGATAGCGTTATTACGCATTGATTCGGACATCTGTCCGCTCACACTCTTCCAATGAAGGTCAACCTCTTGTAGAGATTTTTCTGTAGGGGGAAGGCCTGCATGTGCAAGCGTATTCACTAGCCAGACGAGTCTTGGGTTTGTCTCATAAGGATAGTTTGGATGATCAAGAGCGAGAGATGTTGGCATTGCGTAGAAGGGTTTTCCC
The DNA here is from genome assembly GCA_018240105.1 of Verrucomicrobiota bacterium. Classification (GTDB taxonomy): domain Bacteria; phylum Chlamydiota; class Chlamydiia; order Chlamydiales; family 2-12-FULL-49-11; genus JAFEGE01. The sequence continues at coordinate 353 of JAFEGE010000110.1, forward strand.
TCTAAATTCATAGTAGGAGAGAAAAAGATACGCAATTTATTTTCGGGTGTTAGTTCACGCACTTGGACCTCTTGGCTAGAGAGACCCTTTTGCAAGAGCGCCTCTTCAACACGAGAGCGATAGTTTCCCTCTTCTGAAGGCTCTATTGCTAGTGTCGTAGAAAAGCCACCTGTAAAATCCATGCCGAAAAGGGTCTTCTTAGCATAGGGGAAGAGGGCTGCGCCAGAGACGATTATTACCATACTTAAGGCTAACACCGCTTTATTCCAACGGGTAAAATTCCAATTGTGCGGGCGGATAAGGTTTGCCATGCGAAGCTCTTTATGCTTCGGATTTTGAGCCCATTTGTTAAAGAAATAACGGGTCATAAAAAGCGCTGTGAACATCGAAGAGACGATACCAATGATCAAAGTAAGAGCAAATCCTTTAATAGGACCAGAGTCAAAATTTAAAAGGATAAGCGCTGCTATAATCGTTGTTACGTTCGAATCTACAATGGCAGAGAAGGCTTTCTTATAACCTGCTTGTAGAGCAGGTAAGAGTTTCTGTCTGAGAGCAAACTCTTCACGAACTCTTTCAAAGACCAAGACGTTTGCATCGACGGCCATACCTACCGTTAAGATGATACCGGCAAGGCCTGGGAGGGTAATAGTAGCACCGATATTTTGCAGCGTTGCCCATATAATTAAAAGATTAAAGAGAACGGCAATCGATGCGATAAGGCCACCAAAGCGATAATAACCAATCATGACTACAATCACGGCTGCTAAAGATAAAAGCGTTGCTGTAATTCCTTGGACTCGTTCTTTCCAACCAAGATCTGGGCTGATATTTTGCTCAGAGAGAATTTCAGGTGTAAAGCTTAGAGAACCAGCCTGTAAATCAGAGACAAGTCTTTGGACTTCTCTTGTTGTAAAATGGCCTGTGATCATACCGCTATCAGAGAGCGCAGCCTCTAAGTGAGGGGCGCTGACAACGACACCGTTTAACACGACAGCCATACGCCAGCCTTTGCCTCTTGCTGCGGTCTCATAGGCTGTTCCGACGACCTTGTCTTTTGAAAAGACTGAGCTCCAGCTATAGAGAATCTTTCTTGGGGCAATTTTTTCACCGCTCGGCGTTGTTTGAGCGCTCTTAATTTCAAAAGAGAGGAAATTTCCTTTAGAAGGATCATAGCCTGCATGAACTCTTTCTAAGTTTGAACCTTCTAGTGCGTAGTTTTTAAAGACGAAGAGAAGAGGGTGCGATTGGCCATGCCACTGTGCATACTCATCACCTTTAAAGAGGGCCACCATAGACTGCTCTGTATTAAAATCGCCGGACATTTCTAAGAAATCGGGATTTGTCAATCTAAGGCCTTGATTATAAAGAGCTTTTGCAAGCTCGCTGCGAGGTGTAGCTGCGTTTGGATCGAGGCTTTCTCCATAGAGATGGTTCCATGCGATCAAGTTGATATCTTTTATCCCTTTGCGATTTGTTACAACCGCTTCATTCCATACTTCTTGGAGGAACTGATTAGCTTGGGCATAAACGGCAGTATCAGGAGAAGAAAACTTCTCATTCACGATATGAAAAGTCATCTTAGAGGCTTTAATCAATTCCTCTGAAGAGATACCTTGTGAAGAGGGGAAATCGAGCGCAATAGTGCTGCCTTCTTGGCGAATACTAACATCAGAGACGCCCATTTTATTAACACGATTGTAGAGCTCGTTGATCCCTTGTTTTATGCTCGCATCTTCTGTTACAAGTCGATTGTTGCTATCGCGCAGCGCTATCTGTACGGTTTTACCACCTGTAAGATCAAGACCCCAACGTAAAACTTTTCTTTCATCGCCGCGGAAGTACTTCTTCCAACTTAAAACAGTATTGTTCCAAAGAATGTTTTTAGTAGGCTCTGGAATCGTAAAGCGCATAGCTCCTGTTGGATCAACCTTAGCTGCATAGTATTCATCACGCCATTTTAAGAGATCTTCGTGCATCTTCGTCTCTATGCGATTAAGCGCAAGAAGACGCTCTTTCTGTGTAGAGAACTCTAGGATAGCAAAGCGCTTTGTTCCTTGGACTTGGAAGTTTTCTCTTGTTGCCATGAGAACAGGCTGGTAGAAGTCGCGCGCTTCAAAAATGTAGTCTTTGGCGTACTCTGGGGGTAGGGGATAGGTCGTTCCAGGGTAGCCAATAAAACCGTAGCTAGATAAAAGCTCATGAAGCTGTTGAAAATCTTCTCTTAAAGCTTTTGTCTGTGGATTATTTGGGCTTGTTGCAAATTTTTGTAGAATAGCTCCAAGATCTTTTGCGATCACATAGACGCTATTTGGACGAAAGCCAATAGGTGTTGTTTTGTCATCCATCTCTGGAGAGTAGAGAACAAGTTTTAAGCTTGCCTCGTCCACTGATAGGTTTTTATACTCTTTCCATTCAACTAGGGGATAGATCTCTTTTTGTAGATCATGGCTAGAGGGGTGCCACTCTTCATTAAGCGCTTTTTTACTTGTCGCGTAGAGAGATTTTAGAACAGGATCTAAAGGAAAGATTAAAAAAGATTGTGTCTCAGGTAGTGTTGTAAAAGGGGTTGAGAAAACAGCTAGATTAGGGGCAAAATTTTCAGAGGTTTCACGATTGATTTTTGCGATTTCATTGTAGATAACTTGCGTAAGAAGATCTAAACGCCCTTTTTCTTTGGGGTTTTTCTCCCA
>JAFEGE010000111.1 GCA_018240105.1 Verrucomicrobiota bacterium
ACAAGGCTTGAGAGAACCTCTAAAGAGGAGCAGATGACCCCTCCTTTGTTGGCTGAGCTGTCTTTGATGATAAGAACGTTTTTATCCTCTAAAAAGGTGCGCGCCTCTGAAGTGAGGTAGAGGTTGGCTGCTTCGACAATGATTTTGGAGGTGGGGTTCCCGGTTGGATCTAAAAAATCCTTCCAATTGGCTGCGTTTAGTGTGCGTGGACGGCCACCTGCCGGGATAAAGACATCGGCCAGGGTTTGATGGAGATTGTGGCTAAAGAGGTGGTGGGTCTCATTGCCGGGTAGGTAGGTTTTTAGGAGCTTTCCCTCTTCCTTACGATAGCAGAGGGTCTCTTGTGCATAGGTCGATGTATCGCGTTTTGTCAGAAGATCTAGAAAGATTGACCCTTCGTGGAGAAGATTTGGATCATAGAAGTGGATTGGCTGCTCGGCTCTGAACAGCTTTTCTAGGGCATTGAGATCAAGCCCCTCTGGATCGTAGATCGTTCCTGAGACGTCGGTGATAGCAACGAGTTTAGCGGTTTTCGGATAGAAGCGTTTTAAGTTAAGAATTTGATTGCCAGCCACATCTCCATCAGGCCCCCCTGAGATTTTGACGGTAAAGGGATCTCTTTCTGGATCGATGCCGAGGTAGCGTAAAGCCTCATGCATGTAGACATTAACCCCAAGAGAGGTCACGCCGAACTCTTTGTGGTTGATGCCATATTTAGGCTTACTTGAGATAAAGGCAGAGCCAACTCTATAGCCGATCCTTTTACTTGTCTCGGCAATCCATTCGATCATGTGGTTATGCATGTTTTCATCGGGGCCAAGGTAGAGGTACTCTGGCTTTTCGTAGTAGTCTATCACATCGCGCGCCTTTAGTTTACCGTGTGGATCGCAATTGATTAGGGTAAGCAAGCTGTGGATGTAGGCTCTTTGTGAGGAGTAGAGGGAGATGAGTCTTTGCTCTTTTTTGTAAGCCTCGATTTTCTCTTCGACATCCTTTTCATCCACACGCGCAAGCTCAAGCTCTTTTTGGTAGATGTGAGACTCTATCCTTAGATCTTCAATCGCATCGATAAAGATGACCCCTTTAGAGCCGCCTTCCGGGATATCTTTGTTCTTTTTTTGCTGTGTATAGGCAAGGTTGTAGCACTCTGAAAAGATATTGATCTTCTCCCACGCTGCTTGTTCTAATCGAGATGGGATAATAGTTCGTACGCCGCCGCGTGCAAGGTCCTTAAAGCGGATGTGAAATCCTAAAAACGACTTACCTTTAATAAAAAAGATCGCAAAGGGAAGTTCTGGGAATTTGGCGCTTCGATCATAAGGGCAGCTATTCATGAGAAGAGGGTTAATCCGAAAGGCGAGAGCACTCTTATTGTTTCTGTAGAAGTTTGTCTTATCGATGTATTCTATTAAAGAGAGGCCAAACTGCAGAATGTTTTTGCGGCGTGTATCGAGTGTCGGGTTGCCTGTGTCTAATTTATCGATAAGGGTAAGAAGAAGCGCATGCTCTTTTTGATACCTTTTAAGGTCTGCCTTTTGCGGATGAAATTTATATTCAAAGATCTCGAGTAGTTTGACGGTAAGCTCGGGGTGTCTTACAAACCCCTCTACGATATTTGCCTCGGCATAAAAATTAACATCGATCGGCAAAAGAAGTTGGTGGGCTAAGGAGACAAAAGAGCGTAAAAGATTCGCTAGATTGCCGCGCAAAAGCTTAGGTGTGACAAAGACCGACTCTATAAGATCGCCATCTTCAAAGTATTTTAAGGTAGAGAGCTCCATAAGAAAATCTCTTTTGTCGCAATCTTTGCCCTCTATCTGGAGAAACATCAAAAGAACATTTTCGGAGAGGTAGGGGTGTATGTAGACGGCGCTCACCTCTTTAATCACAAAGTTATGTCTATGGACAAGTTTTGCTAAGCGGTAGAGGAAGTTATACTTAGGAGTATTTTTCCAAGCAAAGAGGATCTCCATAGAGTTTTTACCAGAGCTACTCTCATATTGGATGTGATCTCTTGTTTGCGCCCTATGAAAGACCTCTAAAGCTCTGATAACCCACTCTTTTTTAAGCCGTTTTAAAAAACGTGAGGGGATCTCTTGTAGAAGGGCTTTCACGGCAGAGGGGGTAAGATCATGTTTCTCTAAAGCTTGAAAAACCTCCGCCTCATCCTCTATTAAAGCGCCGACCTCTTCCTTCTCTGCGATCCCTGTAAAGTGGATAAGAGCGATGCGCAGCTTTTCTTTGATGTGATCAAGAGGGGGTGGGGCATCTGAGATAAAGGTCTGGTAGTTTTTTATTCCAAAGTGGGTGTATCTCTTAAGAATCTGTACATCAGAGTCTTCTGAATTTAGACATAAAATAATGGAGCAGTTTTCAAAATGGGTCTGGATGAAGTTACCCTGCAGGTGTAATCCCATTAAATTATGGACAATTGTAACCAGCTGTGTTTGCGTAAACTCCTCAAAGAAAGTCTCTGGCATATGATTTTCAAGCCAAAGATAGAACTTTTCGAACTGTCTGCTCTCTTCGGCTAAAGCAAAGGAGAGCCCTTTCTTAACCTCTTCATTACGATCATCTTTTGCGTTTTTATGTGCCATAGGGGGTGTGGACAGGGTCTATTCTCCTGCCCCCCTCACCATAATGATCCCCAGAATAAGAGCAAGCGGTCTCTTAAGCTAGATTCAAAAGCGCTTTAAGAAGCTGCTAAAGTGGGTTAATTTTTTAAAGGCGATTTTTAGCCCATCTGATAAGAATCGCTTTGCGCAAGGGTAAGATCCAGACATTCTCTAAAAGTCGCTATATTATCGGCTTGGTCAGGTGGAACTTCTCTTGGGATGTCGATTATTCTGCCACAGGTGTGCGCTCCAATTAAAACTCCTGATGCCGACTGGAATTCAAGGCTTGTTTCTGTTGTGATACTAGAAGCACCTGTGAAGGTTACTAGGAATCTTTTTAACCATGCAGGATTATCGGCATTTTCTTGAATGATCGCTTCAAGATAGCCAATTTTGCGTAATACAGTTTCATCTGTAATGCCCGCTCTATTAAAGTTGCCAACAATAAGCTCAGCAGTTACAGAAGGTCCTTGTATTTTTGTGCTGACGGTTGTTTCTGTATCACCTGGTTGGAAAAAATGCTCTCTTGCAGCTGTTGTCATACCTTCGTAAATAGGTATGTAAGCATTAACGTAAGGTGTATAAGTAGTGGTTATCCACTCAAAAGCATCATTTACTGTAATTGTAGAAGCTTCGTTACTATAATCTGCATGTACAAGAGCCTGTCGAGCTTGGGTCTCACTAAATCGATTGCCGTAGTACCACTTTACAATAGCTAGAGAGTCATCATCGGTTGGGGTTTCAAAAAGCCACCTTACGTCATCTAAAGCGTCACTATCTTGATCACCGACTAAAGCTTTGGCAACTGCTTGTAATACGGAGCGAGGGTCTGTCTTATCAGGAACCCTATGATAAGCTAAAAGGCCTCCAAACCAACGGTCATCTAAAACACGACCGAGTGTAGCGTCTAAACGTCTTGTAGCATTCCACGCTTGTATTTTTGAAAAGAGCCGTCCTAGATTTACATAGGCATCTCTATTTCCGAGGGCTCTTTCAGGTAAAGATAGCATACCATCGCCTGATACTGTTAACACTCTGCTGTCTCTTCGATCAAATAAATATTTGCCTAACATGGCGATAAGCTGGCGTGAAGGCCCGCCTGCATCAATGGCTCCGTCAGGTTGCCCTTCTTCATCAACAAATTGTACTCTTGTAATAGCAGGGGCAACTAATCGCTCTAGGACAGCTTCCGGAGTTTCTTGGCATTCATGGATAGATACTCTAAGAGTGTCAATCGAAATTGTAGGAGTGTATGGAGCAGGGATAGCGAAGCTACTTAAGGCGGTAAGTTGTGCGAGGTCAGGTAGAGTGGTAAATGGATTTTCAGAATAATAGAATTCAGTCAGGGCTCTGAGTTGGCTTATAGTATTGGGTAGAGTAGTAAGTTGATTGTGAGAGAGGCTGAGCCAAGTTAAAGCTCTAAGTTGGCCTATGGTATCAGGTATAGTAGTAAGTTGATTGAAAGAGAGGCCGAGCCAAGTTAAAGTTCTAAGTTGGCCTATGGTATCAGGTATAGTAGTAAGTTGATTATTACAGAGACGGAGCTCAGTCAAGGCTGTAAGTTGACCTATGGTATCAGGTATAGTAGTAAGTTGATTGAAAGAGAGGCCGAGCCAAGTTAAAGTTCTAAGTTGGCCTATGGTATCAGGTATAGTAGTAAGTTGATTGTGAGAGAGGTTGAGCCAAGTTAAAGCTCTAAGTTGGCCTATGGTATCAGGTATAGTAGTAAGTTGATTATTATAGAGACGGAGCTCAGTCAAGGCTGTAAGTTGACCTATGGTATCAGGTATAGTAGTAAGTTGATTATTATAGAGACGGAGC
>JAFEGE010000112.1 GCA_018240105.1 Verrucomicrobiota bacterium
GAATCCTAATCCGATTCTTGTGACAGCACATCCTGATTGTTATGGCTGAAATGCCATACGTGAATCGTCAGCAAAACTGCTTGGCTGACGTTCTGACACTCTTCTCAGTAATGAGTAGATTTGTTTAGATTTTTAGTAGCGGTAGTGAGAAAACGCCAAACCCGATAATGGCGGTGCCGGCGAGGGTGTTTACTAAGAGGAGAAGGCGATTGTCGAGCCTTGTTTTGAAAAAGGAGGTGAGGTTGCTCAGGATTGCCCACCAAGAGGCAGAGCCTAAGAAGATTCCGATGAGGAAAAAGGGGGTGATAGAGGTAATCCCTTCGAGTGTTCCGTAACTCGAAAAGACGGCAAAGTAGGAGATAAGGGTAATCGGATTTGTTAAATTTAATAGGAAGGTAGAGGCGTAGTCTTGCAATAAGGTGGCTGTTATTTTTCCCTCTCCCTTCATCACAAGTTTAGAGCGAAGGATGCGTACGCCTAAGAGTATTAAAAAGAGACCGCCGAAGAGGCGAAGCCAGAACTCTGCTTTCTCTAGAAGTTGTGGAAAGAGAGAGAAGCCAAAGATGAGGGTGATGCCATACAGAAAGCTTGCGGAAGAGGCGCCAAGGCCCGAAATAAAACCAGAAGCTTTTCCTTTTTGTAGAGTTCTACGAATACATAGAACACCTATAGGGCCGATAGGTGCGGCGATAGAAAACCCAAGCGACATGCCCTTAAAGAGCAAATACAGGATTGCCATATGATTTCACATTAGCAATAGGGGCATTTAGAAAGCAAGAAGGGGGAGAGGATTTTTTTAAGACTTTGATAGACCACCCCTCTAAAGCTTTTTTTCTAAGGGCTCTAAGCTCTTCAGCGATAGTGGGATCAGTATCGGAGAGTCGCTTCATTTCACCCTCTTCTTTAACCCAAGGATCGATACCGCGACACTTAAAGGGAATTATGGTTTCGGCTTCTGCTCGTTCTACTTCTTGTATGTAAGAAGAGGCGTTCATAATTTGGTCCATGTAATCTCTAATCAAAGCATCTTGGCTTTGGCAAAGCGCGTCCCACACCTCTTGGTCATAGCCAAAGTGGATATCTTCAAAGGTAAGTAGATGAATCTCTAGGCCGCGTTTAAGAGCAGAGGCAAGCCAATAAGAGGTTCTATTAGCGGTTGGGCTACCCCAGCAATCTTGTGTCATAAAAAAGGAGAAGCGCGCTAGCTTTTTTAAGAGATCTGTACGATCCGTTAGCCAAGAGCCATCTTCAAAGCGAAAATCATTATATAAAGCGAGAGCCTCCTCTTTGGTTAAAAAACCTTGGAAATAGGCGCCTTGTAAATTGTAATCTAAGCGATCTCCGCACAGGCTTGGTAGAGGCTGCTCCAGCATGATAAACTTTTCGTTATGAGGAAGGATTTTTGATACTTCATAACCGTGCTTTACTAAAATCTCTTCTAATCCAGAGAGAGTTAAAAAAGTCTCATGGATGCTGTTTTGATAGTCTGTTTCATGATCGTGCACATTAAAGAGAAAATCACCTACATGAGAAAATACAGTATGAGAGACGTCGTGTAAAAGACCGGCGATCTGCTCGTCTAAAGAGGCATTAACTTTTCTTAAGAGAGCAAAGACGCCAAGCGAGTGGTCATAGCGGCTATACTCTTCGGAGTGTGATGTATAGTAGCTGACCCCATATTGGTGAATCGCGCGAAGTCTTTGCATCGCAGGTGCTTCTATAAGTTCTATAAGTACAGGTTCCTCTACAGAGATAGGACCATAAAAAGAATCGAATAATTTTGCCGATAAAAAGAGGGGAGAGAGAAGAAAAAATTTAAAGAAGTATTTCATATAAAACTCTATGCGAAGTAGTAAATGGTAATCTGTAATGAAGATTTTATTAAACAAAAATAAAGGTTATACTATAATTCTTGAATGGACGGTGGAGAGAAAAATGGTTGTTTTTCGCATCATAGCAATTGTCATGGCGTTTGTCCTTATAGGGGCTTATGTGATGAAAATGCCCGGTACACAAAAAAAATATTGGCGTTGCGCTAAATGCGGTCGCATCTATACAGAGACAACACCTCCTAGCTGTATCCATTGTGAAGCCACAGAATTCTTTTATTATTATAGATGATCTTCTATAATACCTCGGTATGATTCAGCTAGACAATGTCACCCTCTCTTACGCAGGCGTTCCTTTATTAGAAGACCTCTCTTTTGTGGTAAATAGAGGTGAAAAATGCGGCCTTGTAGGCAGAAACGGTTCCGGTAAATCCACACTCTTTCGACTGCTTATGGGGCGCGAGCTCCCAGATCGAGGCAATATCTCGATTTCTAAAGGGTATACCTTAGGTATGCTAGATCAGCATATAAAACTAAGTGCACCAACCGTTATAGAAGAGGCGTGTCTTGGTCTGCCGGTAGGCGAAAGAGATGAAGTGTACCGAGCTGAAAAGATGCTCTTTGGCTTAGGTTTTACCGAAGACTACTTTGAAAAATTGCCCAAAGACCTCTCAGGGGGCTATCAGCTCCGCCTTCATTTAGCAAAAGTGCTTCTATCAGAGCCGAATTGCCTTCTTCTTGATGAGCCTACAAACTACTTAGACATTCTTTCTATGCGCTTTATGGCAAAGCTTTTGGCAAGATTTGATGGTGAAATTATCATCATTTCCCATGATAGAGAGTTTATGGACAGCTTTACAACCCATACCCTTGGTGTCCATCGGAAGAAAATCAAAAAAGTGACGGGTAGCAGCGTTGACTACTTTAACCAGATTGTTTTAGAAGAAGAGATCCAAGAAAAGACCCGTATGAATGTCGAAAAGAAAAAAGCGCATCTACAATCTTTTGTGGATCGCTTTGGAGCTAAAGCGACAAAAGCCGGCCAGGCCCAATCACGTAAAAAAGCCTTAGAAAAGATCCCTTCCTTAGAGGCCCTTAAAGAGCTCTATAACTTGAATTTCTCTTTTCGCATGAAACCTTTTCCTGGAAAGAAAGTTGGTGGGGCAGAAAGTGTAGTCTTTGGTTATCCAGGTAAAGAGACCTTGATACATGATTTCTCTTTAGAGGTAGAACCAGGCGACCGCATCGCTATCATTGGTAAAAACGGCTATGGTAAATCTACTCTGCTTCGTATGTTAGCTAAAGATTTAGCGCCCAATGAAGGAGATATCACATACGCCGATCAGGTGGCCATCGGCTATTTTGGCCAAACGAATATTGACCGCCTAGCGCCAAACCATACCATTGAAGAGGAGATTAAAAGCGCAAATCCGCAGCTAAACTATACAGATGTAAAGGCTATCTGTGGCCAAATGATGTTTAGTGGCGCAACTGCCTCTAAAAAGATTCAGGTTCTCTCGGGAGGCGAGCGTAGCCGCGTCCTTCTCGGTAAGATCTTAGCCCACCCATGTAATTTTCTTCTGTTAGATGAGCCAACCCACCACCTTGATATTGAGTCGGTAGAGGCTCTCATCGATGCTCTAGAAGAATTCCCAGGGGTTGTCATCTTTGTTACCCACAGTGAACTTATCCTAAAAAGACTAGCTCTTGATAAGCTTGTTGTCTGCCATCAATACCACCAAGAGGTCTTCTGTAGCGATTACGAAGAGTTTTTAGAGAAGATAGGTTGGGAGGAGGAGAAGCCCCTCTCAAAAAAGGTGAAACAAGAAAAGCCTAAACAAGAGCCTCTTAAAGCTGCTTCATCCTCAGGAAAAGAAAAGCGGGCTTTAGAAGGAGATCTTAAAAAGCTTAAAGAGGCGCAAGAAGCCGATTACACAGCTTTAGCAAACGCCTCCCAAAAAGGCGATAGAGCAACCATTGCGGCTCTTTCTAAATCTATCAAGGCTCGTGAAAAAGAGATCGAAGAGCTCTCTTCTAAGATTGGCTAACGTTCTCTTGTACTTCTGGCGCTTTTGCTTTGCCTCTAGAGGTTAGATGGACGCCGTAAGAGACGGCGGCTAGAAGAAGGATGATACCAGAAGTCTCTAAAAGAGATGGAAAGGCTCCTTCAAGGGAATAGACAAATAGAAGACCGAAGACTGTTTCAAAGATGAGAAGCTGTCCACTAAGTGAAATGGGCAGGATCCGGCTGGCTTTATTCCAATAAAAGCCGCCAACCCACGAGCAGACAAAGCCTAGAGCCATAGATCCTAATATAAATTTCTTTATAGAGGGGCTGAATAGGAAGTATTTCGTGACCAGGGGCGTATCGCTATAGAAAAAGGCTACAGGGAGAATAAACAAAACTACCCAAATAAGATTTGCTATACCCATTAAGGTTGACCACTCCTCTGACCGTACATGCGGATTTTGCTTTAAGAATTCAGCATTTGTAACAGCGTACCAGCTCCAGGTGGCAAAAGAGATAAAGCCATTTATCAGGCCAAAGGTAAAGAGAAGGGGTGTTGGTGAGTTAATAAAGTGGGGTGCATTTACCATAACAAGACCGACAAGGAGAAGAAGGCAGGGCAGAGCCAGCTGGAGGTAGTCGCATTTTTTTTCTTTCCAGTTTCCGTAGAGGGTAATCGGGATGGGGGCAAGGCCTAGAATAATGGCCGCGATAGGAGGCGTTGCAAAGCGGAGCGCTAAGACAAGACTTAAATAGTAAATAATCGATGCGACTAAAGAGTAGCCTAAGGCTCTTTTCCAGAGAGAGAGGGGGTAGCGTTTTCCTTTGCTTATAAAGAAAACAAGAGAGAGAAGGCCATAGAAAAAATAGCGTCCAAAGACGACTTCAATAGAGGAAAACTCCTCTATAAAACCTGGAATAACGAAGATCAGCCCCCAAATAAAACAGGCGAGGAGGCCAAAGAGGGTGCCTTTAATCATAATCTCTTTAGGGGGTTTCTTTTCTAGATTCTGTATATTGGATGATAAAGCCTGGAATACCAAGCTCTTTAGTTGTCTTTAGAACGCTTTCACACTGCTCTCTTTGATCGTCTATAAAGACGATAGCTTTAGGCTGAAAAGCGATTTGGCTTAAAAATTTTTTAAGGACAGGCCCTTTAAGAGGCTGCATAGTAACTAAAATGCCGCGAGAAAAGCTTGTCTGGTCTTGTTTAGAGAACCAGTGGTTCATCTCAGGAAAGGGATTACCGAAGGCAATACCAACATCTTTTAAGGTAGCTTCTATCTCAGCCTCTTGACCTACAAGATAGCGACTGAGTACCATAAATTTATCGTCAGAGCGTCTCTCTGTAATTAGTTTTGCTAAAAGGGGATTGACGAGAGAAAAAGCCGTACCACGCTTAAAGAGGTGGCGTAAATTTTGGCTCTCTTGGCGTGGTCTGTAATGAGGAGAAGTCTCTCTCTGCATCACAAGTACATCACCGACATCAAAAACAATCAAGGAATCGGGGGGTGCATTTGAAAGAGCCCAAGCAATCGTAGTAGCGTTTTCTGTCTCTACAACACCTCTTGGAAAAGAGGCTGTTTTCACCCTCTCTATAACTTTTTTTACACCTTTAGAGAATTTTTCAGAAGAGATCGCAGGAGAGTCATCTTCTGGGGTGTAGTGAAGTCCTAAGAAGGCGATCTCTTCCTTATTGAGCTCTTCTTCAATAGAGATAAGAGTATCAAGGTTCTCTCCTACAAAGATGATGCGAGCAGGTTTTTTTGTAAGGTGGGGTAGAAAAGCTGTTAAAAGGGAGGCTTGTGAAGCTGTCACATTGGTGTATAGAATGCCATTTTCATAAAGAGGATAAGAGCCTCTAAAGGGGGCAAACTCCCCAAACTCGACTCTTTTTTTCGGTAGGTCGCTGTGAGCAAAGGATAATCCGAGGCTTTGTAGCTCTGAGAAGCGCCAGGAGGAGCCAGTACCCCTATCGTTAAGTAAGGCGGTATCTAAAGTTGTAAAAGCAAAAATTGGTATATTTTGTTCTTGTAATTCTTTTACTAAAGCGGGTGTACCTGGTTCACACAAGACTCGATCGCTATAGGTTGCTATAAAGGAGGGAAGAAGGTTTTTTTCCTCTTCAGGTAGAGGCAAGAGAAGCTTTTTCCAAATATTTCTATGGTCTTGTAGGCTTTTTAAAGAGAAGGATGGGTCTTTCGGTTCCGTGAGAAGATAATCCACCGTCAAAATAAGAAGATCATCCTCTCTTATAAATTCTTTAATAGAAGAGAGGTTACCGATAGGCGAAATCTCTCCGAAGAGAGAGGCAGAGATAAAAAAGGTACTTAGAAAAAAGCGCATCATAGGGGTTGCTTACCTCACTATACAATACTTGCTGTTCCTTCGGTAGGAATTTTCTGCTCTTTTTAATTTTCTAAAAAAAATTGCTCTTTCTATTAGCTTTCGATATCCTGCTTATCTTTTTACCTCAGCCTAAGGAGGTCTGTGAAAATCTTTAATTTTCTTACAGTGGCAGCGTTAAGCATTACCGTAGCACCTATATGTGCAAAAAACTTTGTAGAAGGAGAGGAATCTCCAATCCCTGTGGTATCGTACTCTTCAAAAATGACGGCGCATGTCTTTCGCCTAAAGCCGGGGCAGGACTTTATCGAGGAGCTAACGCGCTGGGCCAAAGAGAAGGAAATAAAGGCCGGGGCCATTTTGTCTGTTGTGGGGAGCTTTACCCATATTCATTTACGCTACGCCGATGAATCTATAGGCGATGTTATAGAAGGCCCTTTTGAAATCGTCTCTATTGTGGGTACATTTAATGATACAAGCCGCCATCTACACATGAGCGTTTCCAATGCAAAAGGGGAGACCTTTGGTGGCCATATGCTCTCTGGGAACTTGATCTATACAACGGCAGAGGTGGTAGTTGCAGAGCTTGAAGACCTTACATTCAGTCGTGAAATGGATGAAAAGAGCGAAGGCGGTAGTGGCTGGCCAGAGCTGGTTGTAAAACCTTCATTGTAATCTAAAAAGTTTTTAAAATTTTATTGCCTAATTTTAAAGGGATCCATAAGCAAGAAGGTGATGGAAGACCTCTCTTTTGCTAAAATGGATCCGGCTGCAAAAGCAGCTATCACGGCGGGCGTTCGAAAATTTGCAGGCCTTGCAACCGATGCCATTTTAGATCCTGTAACCTATGTTTTTAAAGATCCTAAAGTAGAGGGGTTTATACCTTATAGACGGGCGGGCAAGGTTTTTGTTGTCTTTGGCGATCCTGTTTGCTCTGTCGAAGATAAGCTCTTTCTTGCTAAGGCCTTTCGAGAGTTTGCGAGGAAAGAGCGAAAAGAGGTGATCTATGTAATTGCCTCTCATCTCTTTGCTCATACTCTAGTAAAAAATGTAGGCGGCGCTCTTATGGAGCTTGCGAATGAAATGATCTTTGATCCCATTTGCGACCCTAGACAAGAGGTTGGGGCCTTAGGTAGCCTTGTACGTCGTAAGGTAAAACAAGCACAAAAAGAGCTTACAATAGAGGAGTATGTAGGGGATGATCCACTCTTAGAGAAGGCTATCGAAAATATAGGGGATCGCTGGTTAGAGAAGCGAAAAGGGCCGCAGGTTCATATCTCTAATATCTATCTCTTTGAGAACCGGGTTGGAAAGCGTTGGTTTTATGCGATAAAAGGAAAAGAAGTTGTCGGTGTTATTCTTCTTAATGAATTGCAAAGTCATAAAGGCTATTTACTTAACCACTTAATGGTGACACCGGAAGCTCCTCATGGTACGCCTGAGTATCTAGTAGTAGCAGCTTTGGAAGCCCTTTCTAAAGAGGGATGTCGCTTCGCAACGGTCGGTGCTGTGCCGAGATCTGAAATAGGAGAGGTCTTTGGCCTTCATCCTTTTTCTAAATGGTTTGTAAAATTGGGGTTATGGATTGTAAGGAAAGTCTCTCCCATAGAAGGGCTCTTTACCTTTTGGAAGAAATTTCACCCACAAAGTCAGCCGTGCTACTTAGTTTTAAGTCGCACAAAATTAGGCGTGAAAGAAGTTTTGGGATTAAAGCGCGCCTTTACGGTTGGCCCTACAAAATAACAGAGCCTCCTTTTGCAAGAAGGCTCTTATACCAACCAAACATTGTTATATTTAGTTACATGTGTTTGCTGGTACGTATACCACTGGGTAGGTTGGCATTAAAATAGGATCTGGATTGTCTATCATTGTTCCTACGTTACTTTGATACCCCTCTTCTACAAAGATACCATTGGGGGCACCATTATAGATGACGTAGTCGCTATTAGTGTAGTTATTAAGAGTACGTAAGCAGACAAAGCCTGTTGGACCCGCTAGAGGGAAGTTAAGGGTTAAAAAACCTCCAAAAGGTCCACTATCTGTGGCTCTGTTACCAGTAACTACAGCTCTTACGTTTCCTGTAGAAGCCGTTCCAGAGATATTTTCATTACCTACTGTGATACCAGCACCGATGAAAGTGTTGCCTGGTCCAACCCCACCACCGCCGCCGCTAACGATATTATTCGTTATGGTTACACTGACGTCTTGAGTGCTAAAGGTTGCGAAGCCAAGACACGATGTTTTGCTTGCGGTAATAATGTTACTAGAAATGGTAGTGTTGTGGACGCTATCATCTTTTGCAAGGCAGCCGATACCAAAAGAGGCGTTAGGCCCTGTAATAGGTACTAAGACACCTGGCTCTAGATAGTTGTTTTCTACAGTAGAGGTAACTGTAGATGATCCTTGTGTATAAATGTGAAGGCCGGCTCTTTCTTGGTAGAAGCATTTATTGTTAAAGACAGAGGCTGTAGCCTGCGTAGTGCCCTCTGTTAAAAGGTAAAAACCGTAAGGGCCTGGAAGCACGTTAATAGGTGGTTGCAATTGGTCTCCTTCAAAGCCGATAGGTGCGGTCATTATATTATTAGCGACCAAAACCGTACCGGTTGAAGCGCCATCTAAGACAATCGCAATACCAGCGCCACCATGGTTCGTAAAGGTGTTGTCATAGAGGTTAAGCGTAGCAGAGCTATCTGTATTCGTAACAAAAACGCCATACGAGTTCTCTGATGGCGTAACTGTTGTCGAAAAGGTATTGTCATAGAGAGACAAAGTTCCTGAGATATTATCGAGCTCTACAGAGGTCTGTACTGTAGGTGTTGTGAAGTTATTTTTAGCTATAGTGGCATTTGTAATACCGCTTCCTAAGACGCCAGGGATAGAGACATCGATATGGAGTCCAGAGACCGTATTGTTGTCGTTAAGAGTAACAGCTGGACCGCTCACATTTGTTAAAAGCGGCATGGTTGTTGTAAAGGTAGGTATTGTAATAGAGCCAAATTGTGTGCCAAAAGAGTATGGTGTTGCAGAGCCGAGGAGCATTTGATTGTTTTGTAGATTAATCCCGCTATCCATCCCTGTAGAGGTACCGTTGCCTGGAAAGACATAGATAACATCATACGGCGAAGAGGCATTTTGTGCTTGTAAGAGCGTTGGGAAAGGGCTCTCAATTGTCCCTAGAGAGCTACTTGTGTTATTAACAAACCAGAATGTATAGGCAAGCCCTGTCAGAGGATTTATTGCTCCTGTCTCGTATTGTTTATTAGAAATAGGTATGATCTCATTGCGATCTACGCGCTGGCTTGCACGTCTTTTTAAAGCGAGCGTTGTTTTACAACACTCTGAAGGTTTTTGCTTAACAGCAATTTTTTTCCCTAAAGGAACAGTGATGCCGATTTGACCCTGTCCGATCCACTTAAAGAGAGTGTCATAAGAGACATTCCCTTGGAGCTGTATCAGATTATTCCAATCGACAACAACGCGACCCTCGCCACCCCAAGCGCTTTTATGGCTGCTTGTCAGGTAGTAGGGGCCAGCGGCTAGATAAAAATCAAAATCGTTAACATCAGCATGAAAGCCTACCTCGGCATTGACATCAGCTAAAGCAAATTCTCGCTTGTAAGAGATGCGAAGTGTATTACCAGAGAAATCATAAAAAGCAGGAGAGAAGGGGTCGCTTGTCTTTGTGCCAAGCGGTAGGTAGCCATTAATGCGGAAATCCCAAAGTTCACCGAGACTCTCTAAGCCAACTCCGACCTGGTTGTAATTTAATCTTTTTGTGTTTCTGTAGTCGTAGTAGGCGTTTATACCCCATATACGAGATTCGACGTAACGAAGACCAAGGCCTGCGTTAGCAGCAGCTCTTGCGTTATCAAATATGTGGCCACGTAAATCTAAAAAGCCAAGCCAAGAGTTGCAGTTTGAGGGGTAGGCTAAAAACGCTTCTAGAGTAGTATAACCATCGTTATAACCGATACCCTTTGGTTCGATATGGCGGATGCCAAGGCGCATAGGAGAGGCTACCTCTCCGCAGCAGACAGGCTCAGAGGGAGGTGCTGTTTTATATCGTCGAGCACTGCCGCCAGCATAAGCTGTAGAGGTAAGAAGTAGAATGGAGATGAATAATATTTTATCTGACATGTAGATCCTTAATTTTGGCAAAATCCTTTAGGAACAATGTTAATAGGTCCGGCGGGTGGCAGAGGTTGGAGAGAGGTTGGCGCTATATTAATGAAGCCGGTGTTAGTTTGATAACCTTCTTCTAGATTAATAGCTGTCGGTGACGACGTTGTATTATAGAGGGTATAGCCTGTAGTGCTTGTATTTTCAACTAAGGTTAAACAGAGCTCACCAACAGACACGGTCATAGAAAGATTTATAGCAAGAACGCCACCATTGTTTTCTATCGTAGGGGGAAGGGCGTTATTTGTCAAAGTATTCTTTGCAACAGTTGCGCGTGTATTACCATCAGCTAAAATAGCAACCCCAATGCCACCACCAAAGAGTGTATTTCCTGGATTTAGGCCACAATTTTCTACTAAGTTATTGCTGATGTAGCCTAAGACATTTTGTGTTGAAGCGTTTACAAAGGCTATACCAAATTGTTTAGCTCCTGTGACCAGGTTATTTTGTATAGTAGAGATAAGCCTGCTATCTTCACTACAGAAGCATATAATGGCGCTACCTCCATGATCGTTATCATCAGCGGGGAGAAGTGAGCCAGGAGCGACGTTATTGCCTAAGATAGTGGTCTCTAAAGAGCCGGTGGCTCCTGAGAAGAAAATAATTGATTCCTGCTCAAAATTTGTAAAGCTGTTTTGTGACACTGTAGCTTTTAAAGAGCTAGAGACACCTCCAATAACCCCTTGTGAGTAAACAAGGCCAATCGGTGCGGTAAAAGTGTTACAATTAACTGTTAGTGTACCACTAGAGGTTCCTGTGTTTTGTAAAACTACACACCCTGAAGCGTGGTTTAAGAAGCTGCTATTTGCAACAATAACATCTGCTTTTACGGTAGAATTTTGTGCTAAGATGCCGATGGATCCTGGTATATCCTCGGTTGAGAAGGTATTATTAAACATCTCTAAAGTGCCTTGAGACTCTTGTAGAGATATAGCAACGTTGTTAGGTTGGGGCTGTGAGGGGGTAGCTGTATAAGTGTTATAGGAGATAGAGGTATTGTTAATAGCCTGTCCTGCAATCGCTAGACTTGTGAAGTGACAATAGAGACCAGAAACGGTGTTGTTATTAGCTAAAGTCACGCAAGGAGTAAGGCTTAGGCTATTAGTAAAAAGTGGCATTGTTGTTGTAAAGGTTGGAATCGTAACATTTCCGGCTGTCGTAGCAATTGTGTGATCTGTTGCAGAGCCCAAAAGCATCTGATTGTCTTTTAGGAAAATCCCATTGTCCATCCCGGTCGAGCTCCCATCACCTGGAAAGACATAGATAATATCATAGGACGAAGAGGCGTTTTGTGCTTGTAAGAGTGTTGGAAAGGGGCTTTCAATGGTGCCTAAGGAATTACTTGTATTATCAACAAACCAGAAGACATAGGGGTTTTGTGTCGTTGGGTTGATAGCGGTGAGCGTCTCATGTTTTGTATCGAGAACGATAATCTCTTTATAATCGACTGGTTGGAGAAGTCTTCTTGCTAAAGCGCGTGTCGATTTACAGCTGTTTTGCCCCTCCGTTAAGGTTTTTCTGCGACCAAAGGAGATTGTTATGCCAACCTCTCCTTGGCCGATCCATTTAAAGAGTGTGTCGTAAGAAACATTGCCTGCTATTTTTACGTAGTCGTAAAAGCTTGCTGTTATGCGGCCTTCACCACCCCAAGCATTTTTACCATGGCCTGTAAAATAGTAAGGGCCAAGCGCAAAATAGAGGGGGATTTTAGGAAAAGTATCTAGATGGGCCCCTAGTTCTAGATCAAAGCCTCCTAAAGCGCACTCTCGCTTCATGGAAATGTACATCGTATTGCCTTGAAAAGCTTTAAATGAAGGGGAGTAAAGAGAGCTCTTAGTTCGGCCTAAAGGGATGTAACCATTGGCTCTAAGATCTATAATTTCACCAAGAGATTCAAGACCAAAGGAGATTTGGTTATAGCTTTGATGTTTTGTTTCACGATAATCGTAATAGCAATTTATGCCAAAAATTCTAGAGGTGGCAAGGTAGCGGGCGCCAAGACCTAAATTTGCAGCAGGCCTACCATTATTAAATATGTGGCCACGTAAATCTAGAAAAGGGACAAAGGTTTCATCAAGAGAGGCAAAAAATCCCTCTAGTGTTGTGTAGCCTTGTTTGTAACCGATTCCCTTTCCTTCAATATGTCTTGCAGTAAGGTAGAGAGGATAAGGCGTTTTACCGCATGTAGATGCTTCTATCCCTACGGGTTTTTTATAGGGGCTCCATGCAAAAAGATTAGAAAGGGGGGAGATAGTGCAGAAAAAGAGAAGTCCTTGTGTAAAGCTAATCTTAAAGCGTAAAGAAGCCCTAGCCATGGTAGACCCTTACTTTTTACAACAGCACATTTTGCTGCAGACATGGCGGACAGCGCACCAGCTCATAACCACTTCAAAGAAGAGAAAGAGAGAAAAGCCAAGAGCGATCCAGCTTCCTTGCCAAGCAGCATAGCCGAGTAAAAGAGCGCCTAAGATAAACCTTACGATACGACCTGAGTTATTTATATTTTTGGGTAACATAGTAATTTATTCTCCTTCCATTGATTGGATTTTTTTATAAAAGAGCATCACACTTCCGCGCTAAGATGAAATCATTTTCCGAAAGACCGTTGATCTTGTGTGTCCAGAGCTTAATCTTTACCTTGCCATATGCTAGAAAAATATCGGGATGGTGACCCTCGGCTTCTGCCACTTCGCCAACTCTATTTGTAAAGGCAAGAGCCTCTTTAAAGTCTTTGAAGCTGTAGCTTCTCTCAAGGTAGGCTTCATCGATTAGTTGCCAGTTTGGATCGATCTCTTTTTGGAGCTCTTTTAAGGCGGCACCTTTTAAAGGTGGCACCCCTTTTTTACAAGGCGTGCAGCTTTTTTTCGATAGATCGCAAGACGACATAAGATGCATCTTAAGAGACTAGATTGATTAGGTCAAGTGTTGCCTCTGAAAATGTTTTTAGATGGGAGTCTATTCTGTTTCTAGAATAGGGTCAAAAGTAGAGGGAAGCGTATTAAGCCAGGGTGTCCATTTTTCTTTGGCAAGAAACTGTAATTGCTGCGTTGTAACAGGGAGAGGTTTTTTCAAAATAGGAGCTCTTGTTTTTGGAGTATCCTCATCCGATTTTTCTCTAGCAAGAGAGGCTAATTGGAGAGCGGTTAGAGGTGGATGGGGTGTCAAAATAGGAGCTGTGGTTATGGGAGGCTCCTCCTCTAGATCGATTACGGGGTTGGATAGCACGCCTATTGTGGGCGGATAGCTTTCCAAAGTAAGAGTCCTTTTTTCGGCTTGCGCTCTTGTATAAATAGCAAATAGAGCGAAAGCAAAAAAAATGGATCCATATTTTGCAACTCGCAAAGCCGTATCGGCCATTTTAGAGCTATAAAAAGTAACTCCGGTAAAAGAAGAGCGCACCGAAGAAATTATGCTTGTTATTGCCATGAAAATCCTCTCGCAGAGTCTACGAAAATACTTTTTACGGGGCAAACTAAATTGTGGTTTTATGCAGAAGCTACCGGCGATGCCAAAAACCGATTCTTACATTACTCTCGGTATAAGTGCCTCTAAGATTTTCCCAACGGCTATAACATCCTCAAAAGATGTATCCCATGAAGTGACAAACCGAACCAAATGATTCTCTGGCTCCCAGAGATAGCAAGAGATCTCCTCTTGGAGATAGGGGATGAGAGCGGGAGGTGCTGTGAAGAAGATTTGGTTAGTCTCTACAGGATAGGCTAAGCGGAAATCAGGAGAATCCTTTAGGAAAGAGGCGATTCTTTGTGCAGATTCATTTGCTTGCTCTGCAAGAGGTCTCCAAAGATCGTTTGTCAAAAGAGGAATGTACTGTGCGCTCAGATAGCGCATTTTGGAGACGAGTTGTAGTGTCTGTTTGTGTGTGTAATCACTACCGGCTTCTAAGGAGGGGTTAAAGATAAGAACAGACTCTACGTTCATGAGGCCATTTTTAGTACCGCCTAGAGATAAGATGTCCACGCAAGAGGCCTCTACCATATCTGCAAGAGATGCATTTAAACGGGCAGCTGCATTGTAAAGGCGGCTACCATCCATGTGTAACAAAAGATTCTCCTCTTCGAGAAGATCTGCTAAAGCTCGTAATTCTTCTAAACTATAGACAGTACCAATCTCTGTTGGTTGTGTGATAGAGAGAAGGCGGGGAAGGGTGCCGTGTCTTCCGGATCCTTGCTCTTGTCGTAATCTTTTGCGGATCGCGTCCGGTGTAATTTTACCGTCTTTATGAGGAACTGTTAAAAGCTTTTTGTTTGCGATACCTTCCGCAGCGCCAGCCTCTTTACACTCTATGTGAGCCATATCGCTACAGAGGACAGACTCATAGCTTTGGCAAGCAAGACGTAGGGCTAATACATTAGCTCCAGTTCCATTAGGTACAAAAAAAACTTTACAATGGGCTCTAAATGTTTTTTGTAGAAGCTTTTCTGCCTCTCTTGTCCAAGGATCGCCTCCGTATGCGGCAGCATCACCTTGATTAGCTTCTATAACAGCTTGCAGAACCGCAGGATGGGCCGGGCTCCAGTTATCGCCAGCCAAATTTATTTTTTTATACGACATAATAACCGTAAAATTAAGGATATAAACTATAATAGATCGGAGCTAAAAAGGCTACCGCTTAAGATGCGCAAAGTGGGGATATAGCTATAATAAGTCTCTGAGAGGCTTTTGCAGCCAAGTTTATCTAGGAAATCTTTATACTCTTTCCCATACTGGATATCAGAGATGACAAACTTACCGCCTGGTTTTAAAACGCGTAGCATCTCTTGTAGAGCTCTCTCTCGATCTTCTTTCCTTGGTATATTATGAATTACTAAATTTGATACCACGGCATCAAAGTTATTGTCAGAATAAGGAAGTGATTGAATATCTCCCGTCTCTACCTCTATCCGATACTCTACCCCTGCAAGCTTTGTATTTTGTAAAGTTTTTTCTTTACTGTTTCCGGATTGGTCTTTTTGTTGCCAAAGATCGATTCCATAAGCTTTGCCAAAGGGTAGAGATCTCGCTAATTCTATTAAAAGAAGCCCTCTTCCACAGCCCATATCCAAAATAGTCTCTCCACCTTTAAGATCTAAAGAGGCGACTATCTTTTTACTAATTTTAAACTTCGTTACATAATTGTTATAGAGCATCCAAAGAAGAAATCCTAGAGTAGCAAAAGTAGTTGCCCCTGTATAAAAAAGAGCGAGAGAAGACCAGAAAAATTTTTTTATCTGGAGTGCGGCTAGAAGCAATAAAAAAGTCAGGATAGAAGAAAGAAAAAGATTTCTCACAACATGGGGAGCATCGATGCCATAGGAGGGCTTTTTCATGTGTCAAAGGGAAATAAAAAAAACGAGAATCATAAAGATTCTCGTTTTTTTACTCTACAGATATGAGAGCTAAAACTATCTAGCAGCAGCAAGCGCTCTTCTTTTAACAGGCGCTTTTGCAACTTTCTTTTTAGCTGTAGCAACACTGATAGCAACAACTTGCTTTTTGCTTGCTGTAGCTTTCTTGCTTGGAACAGCTTTTTTGCTTACTGCTTTTGTAGTTCCAACTTTCTTTTTCGGCATAACACTCTTAACTGCTTTTTTTACTGCTGTTTTTAATTTTGTAACCATAAACATCTCCTAAAGGTGTTTATTCGTGCTATACCGATATTTCTTTTAAAGTGTCAATAAATAATTTAATTAACCTGCTTTTCTCTTCTTAAATTTATCTTCATGACCTCTCTCACCCTCTTTGTGGTGCTTAAAATCATTAGGATTTTCTTTCCAAGAAGAGTGGTTGCGATCATTTTTAGAGCGCTCTTTTCCATGCTCTTTTTGTGGCCAGCTGTGTTCTTTTTCTGACCAATTAGTATGCCCAGGATTTGTATTATGACCTTGTTTCTGGCCGTATTGTTGATGTTGATGTTGGTTGTGGTTAGGATAGCCTTCTTTAGAATTATGGTGATTTTGGTTATGGCTAGAGTAACCTTCTCGAGAATCGTGTAGATTTTCTCTTTTGTTAGGAGCGCTTCCATGAAGACCTTGCTCTAATCTGTGTAGCTCTTCCTCAGCTCTCTGTCTTTGTAGGCCATATTTTTCTTTAAGAGCTGTATATAGATGCTCTTTATTGCCATTGATTTTAGAAAGGTCTTGGTCTGTTAATTTTGACCATTTTTCTTTTACTTTATGTTTTAACTGGTGCCATTTGTTTGAAAAGTTATCTTCGTACATAGGAAACCCCTCCCATAAGGTTATCATTAGTTTCAGATGTCTTAATTATTTGTTCTTAATCTGATTTTAATTCAAACTATATTATAAATTATTTATTAAGAGATGTTTATATGAAAATCGCGAGAGGCTATAAAAATGAGGGTGGCGCTTAAAGCGCTTTATATTAAGGGCTTATTAGGCGTGGGATTTTTCGATCTGCAGAATCCGATTTTGCCATTCTGGAGATAGTTTGCGGCTAGCTTCTCTTTTTGCAACCCCTTTAAGATCTTTATAATGGGCTTGTAAAAAGAGGGTTACGCGCTCTGGGTTGTGCTCTCCTAAGACGCGAAGCCACCAGCCGATCGCTTTTTGGATGAACCATTCACTCTCTTTGGCATAAGAGGCTGCCCACGTAAGCATCCTTTCAGGATTGTGGGGCGCTTTAGCATAGGGGAGGGTGTAAACAAGGGCTGCTCTTCGCATCCAAAAATCTTGATCCTTTGTCCACTCTTCTAAGGTATCAAGTAAAGATTCATTAGCTAAGATGCATCTACGGGCCGCTATAGCCAAGGTATCTTGAAGAGCCCAACCGTCAATAGAGGTAAGGAAGTATAAGGTTAAATCCCATACGGCAGGAGAAGGCTTTAGTCGTGGTAGAGAGAGTATTTTTGTGGCAGCGATCATGAGGTCAAAGATATCTGTTTCCCAAAGCTCTTTAGAAATCTCTAGTAACTCTTTGTCTGATAACCCTTTGCATCTAGAGCGAATCCATTCATCACATTTTGGGGCTGTAAGGCCTAAATGTTCACGCTTAGATTTGTGATATCGTTTATCGCCCGCAATGCGCTCTTTGTCGCCAAGGGCCCGAAGTTCATCTAAAAAAGTCTCTAGTACCATGATTCTTAAGATTATTCGGATCTTTGGAATTGGTTGCAAGGCTTAAAAAGTAGGCAGAGATGACAAGAATTTTGAAAAGAGACCGTAAGATAGCGCACGGTCAACCGCGTAATTCTTTGTTACACGTAAGGGTTTTGGTTTAATATAGTTAGGTTTAACAGCGGGTTTGATTTTATGGGGAGCAACTAGGGGGCGTGGTCTACGGATCGAATTCTCATAGAGGTAAAAAAAGTAGGGAGAAAGCTTCTTTTGTTTCTTCTTTCTCTCTCTCTGACCTTGGATCTCTACTATTTGGATATAGCGACATAATTTTGTATTATTAATGCGGTTTGCTTACCCTAATAATACAAGTTTTAAGAGTCAGGGTTTATATCATTCTTGATAAACAGGTTATACCGCTCGTGATTCAAGAATCGGTTTTGGCATCGTCGGTAGCTCTCACCTTTGAAATTGCCAAAATTTAGCCAACTTTTTAAGTTTGGCTAATTTTGGCACCTTCTTGCCACATCCCGATTCTTGAATTCCTCTCGGTATAAAAACCTGCTGCTTACCAGCAGGTTTTTTAGAAGAGCCTTAGCATTTTGTTCTATTAAAGAATAGTAAGGCAGCGCCACTGGCTAAAAGGCCTGTGCCACCGAGGATATACCACATGGTTGTCGAGGTGTAGCGGCCGGAAAAGCCTTCTACTATTTTTTCCGATACAGCGTGAGAGGCGTTGATACCGAAATAAAGAACAACAAGACCTACAACAACAAGAATGATTCCTAAAATACGCATAGACTCCTCCATTGGATTAAGAAATCGCAGACTGCTAGCAAAGTTTGAACATCTACTATCGCATGCGAAAAGAGCGTTCAAATTTAGGCGAGAGAGCAGTCACAAAGATCATGATAAGATAGGGGGAAAAGAAAAACTAGCAGTTTTCTTTAAAATTATACTTCAATTTCTTTTGGCTCTAGCCATCGGCCTTCTTTTTTGATGAGCGCAATTAAACGATCATCGGCCTCGGCAAAATTAATATCTTTCTCTACGCATTTTTTACCTATATAAAGATCGATCATGCCAGGCTTTGAGCCTACGTAGCCAAAATCAGCATCTGCCATCTCGCCAGGGCCATTCACAATGCAACCCATGATCGCAATTTTAACCCCCGGTAGATGGGCTGTTTTGCTGCCGATGCGTTTTGTTACCTCTTGTAAATCGAAAAGAGTTCTTC
The DNA here is from genome assembly GCA_018240105.1 of Verrucomicrobiota bacterium. Taxonomy (GTDB): domain Bacteria; phylum Chlamydiota; class Chlamydiia; order Chlamydiales; family 2-12-FULL-49-11; genus JAFEGE01. Next base: position 18,673 of record JAFEGE010000112.1, read on the forward strand.
CGCAGCCAGGGCAAGAGATAAACTCTGTTTTAGAGGTCCTTCTACGAGAGGCCTGGAGAATATTTAGACTTAAATTTCTGATAAAATCTACATCATAGGGAGCGCTGAGACAGATACCGTCACCGAGACCGTCAGAGAGTAGAGCTCCAAATTCTGTTGCCGATGCGATAAGTAAATCCTCTTTTGCCATGTTGTAGGAGAAATATAAAATCACTGGGGTCTTTATATTTTTTTCTCTAAGAGTGGTAAAAAACTTACGGGCCGTATGAAGGCGGTCACTTTTGGGGGAGAGAAAAATGAGATCGGGCCTCTCTCTTTCAATTAAAGAGAGGCTCTCTTTTGATCCATCTGTAACAAAAATCTCGCTTGGCAAGAGAGTTGCGATGGATAGGTTGTTTAGTTCGTCTGTTGTAGTGCTCTTCTCTCTTACAATAAGGCAATCGGCTGTTGTGATGGCACGCTTAGGTTTGCCAAATTGTATCTCGCAGCCTATCTTTATATAGAGATCGGGCTCTTTTAAATCTTCAGAAGTTAGCTCTAAAATAAGAGCGCCATCACGATGGAGATTCATCGTTGTTGGTAAGAGAGTAGAGCGACGCTCAATAGACTCTATATCGCGCCCCTTCTCTTCAAAAGGCTCTACCCCTTTAGATTCGTAGTAAGAGTTTGTGAAAGCAATGAGGCGTTTACAAGGATCTATCTCTTTCCAGGGATCTTCTGTTAGAGAGATGCGTATTGTATCGCCAAGGCCATCGAGAAGAAGAGAGCCTATGCCGATAGCAGATTTAATCCGACCATCTTCACCCATGCCAGCCTCTGTAACGCCTAAGTGGAGAGGGTAGTTCCAGCCAAGGGCCATCATCTCTTTAACCAGAAGGCGATAGGCCGCAATCATGACTTGTGGGTTAGAGGCTTTCATCGAAAAGAGAAAATTATGGTAATCATTTTTTCGGCATATTCTTGCAAATTCAAGAGCAGACTCTACCATGCCATAGGGGGTATCCCCATAGCGATTCATGATACGATCGGAGAGAGAGCCGTGGTTTGTGCCAATCCGCATCGCTTTCTTTAGCGCCTTACATTTTTCCACAAGGGGGGTGAACTTCTCTTCGATTCTTTCTAGTTCTTGTGCGTAAGAGCTATCATCGTATTCCAGGACTTTAAAAGAGGCGCGTTTGTCTGCGTAGTTGCCTGGATTAATGCGTATTTTATCGACAAATTCTACAGCACGCATAGCAGCTGGTGGATAAAAATGGATGTCGGCTACCAGTGGGATCGTATAGCCGCGTTGTAAAAGACTGTTTTTAATGGCTTCACACGCCTCAGCCTCTTTAATACCTTGGACGGTAACCCTAGCTATTTCACAGCCTGCATCGCTAAGGCGAATAATTTGCTCTACGGTTGCCTCAACATCATGGGTTTTGGAGGTAGTCATAGACTGTATGCGAATGGGGTTTTGCCCGCCAACGCCAATAGAGCCTACTAAAACCTCTCTCGTTAGCCACCTTTTAGTTTTAAAAATAGATTCAGAGTACTTAGCCATGAGGACTACTATAGCACTCTGAGTTTAAAAGTTATATCTAGATAATATTTTAAAAAGAGGATGACGGGAGCTGTATGCTTAAAGCCTGCGCTAGAAAGGGAGAGGTTGGCGCTTGTCTTAAAAAATCGAGAGAGAGCCAAAAATAGGCAAGCTCTGGCGATTGATGTGGCAGAAGAGCTAGCCCTTCTACTAAATAGATTAAGCCTACTTGATGAAACGATACCGATAGTTTTTGCTCATTTATCCACTCTACAGATGCAGAGAAATTGTCTAAGAGTGTCATCTTCTCAAAGGTCATACCAACCTCTTCTAAAAATTCGCGTCTAAGAGCTGTTTCGACCGTCTCTAAAGGTTCAATGCCTCCGCCCGGAAGATCGAACTTACCAGCGTGGGGGCCATGGTTTTGTTTTACCACAAGAAGCGTATCGTCTTTAAAAACCACTCCATAGACACCTGTTCTAGAGGTGATCGTTTTTTCTTTCTTTACAGTTGTATCAGCGATCAGAAGATCGTTTGGATGAGCCTCGATGAAATTTTTGTGAATAGCTTCGATAACGCGTCTTTGTTCAGACCAAACAAGGCGACTCCTTGCCTCTTCAAAGGGGAGCCACTCATAGGCATCATGCTCTGTCGGCGATAATGTTACTTTTGTCTCTTCTACAAAGGCGACAAAGACAGGTACAAATGTTATCTTATCGAGGCTTTGCATGTAAAAAGTCTCCACCAAATCCCCGTTATAAAGAGCTTTTGGTGTAAGACCTGTCTCTTCGTGTAATTCTCTCAGGGCCGCTTGTGCTGCTCTCTCTCCCTCTAAAATCCCACCGCTCACCATTTGCCATGTGCCGGGTAAATACTTGCCAGCGCGTCTGATAAGAAGGTAGAGAGGTTCTCTTTTCGTTTTATTGATTACATAGAGAGAAATACAGTGTGGTGTGACAAAAGAAGTCATGCGATAACCTTTTTGGTAAGATGCATTAAAATACATTGGGAAGAAGGATCCCAAGGTGGGATAAAAACCTCTACTTTTTGAAAACCTACTTTTTCATAAACATGAATCGCTCTGGCATTATTTACACTAGGATCTATAAAGACATCGGTTACATCGCTAAATTTTTGCCGAAGAATTTCTACAAGGAGCTTTTTTCCAAGACCTTTTCCTAGGTAAGCTTTGTTGCCGATAAAGAGATCAATCGTGATAGCTTTAGCATCTCGGGCTAGGTATTTGGCGTAAAGCGAATCATTTTCATAGTTAATAGAAGAAGTCATAAGATAAGCAAAGGGTGTAGAGTCATCATAAGCAAGCCAAATTGTAAAGAGAGTCTCTTCTTCTTTTACAAAACGTGTGATCGAGCTAAGGGTACTTTGTAGGCCGCTGCCATACCAAAATTCATTGACATGGGGCTCTTGTAGCCACTTTGTTACAAGAGGTTCGTCTTCTTTTCTTAAAATCTCAAAGTGCATATGCCGTTAAAGATCCTTCTGAAAATGAGCCCGCTCTAACGCCTCTATATCCAAATGACAAAGGAGCTCTAAGTTTTTGTTGATCTTTTCAATCGGCCAATCCCACCAGGCAAGCTTCTGTAGACGCTCTATGGTTTTATCATCAAAGCGCATTTTCACAACTTTAGCGGGATTGCCTGCAACGATGGCGTAAGGTGGCACATCTTTAACAACGACAGATCTTGCGGCAATGATAGCGCCATTTCCTATGGTGACACCATTCATGATGAGAGAGTCATAGCCAAACCAGACATCATTACCAACGACGATGTCTCCTTTTACCGGCAGATCGTAGATATTAAAGGCACTCTCCCAGCCATGGCCAAAAATAGGAAAGGGATAGGTAGTAATCGCATCGAGTTTATGATCTCCTGTCATAATGAAGCGCGTCTCACTCGCAATGGCGCAGAATTTTCCAAGGACTAGCTTGACCTTAGAGAAGTGATAATTGTAAAGAACATTGTGCTCCTCAAATTTTAGAGGGCCATAACGAGAGTCATCAAAGTATGTATAGTCTCCGACAAAAATATTAGGCGCCTTTACAAAGTTTTTTAGAAAGGCAAGCTTTTCATAATCTTTAATGGGGTAGAGCGTGTTTGGATTTGGACCTTTCATTTTTGAATGCCTCCTGGTTAAGGTACTCTTTTTGTCTAATGCGATAGAGGACATGTCTTCGTAGAGGATGACCCTCTTTGAGCTTTGGCGAATCAAAATCATCTTCGCTATTGTGGTGCATGCCTATTTTTTCCATGACGCGCCTTGATGGTCTATTTTCTACAGCAGTAAAGGCGACGATCTCGTTAAGATGTAACGTTTCAAAGCCGTAAGCTAAAGCCGCTTTGGCCCCCTCTGGGGCATAGCCCTTACCCCAGTAATCAAAGGCAAGGCGCCAGCCGATTTCAACTGTTGGTGTAAAGGGGGTTGGAAACTCCTCTTTTGTTAAACCATTTAAGCCGATAAAACCAATAAAGTCAGAGACGTCAACTACAGTAACTGCCCAGAGGCCAAAGCCATTTTCTTCAAACTTTGTTTGGAGGCGGTAGGCAAGCTTATCACTCTCCTCTTTTGAAAGGGTTGCTGGAAAATAGGTCATCACACGGGGATCGCTATTGAGTCTTTGAAAATGTAGCCAATCACTCTTTTGCCAAGGGCGTAAAAGGAGGCGCTCTGTTGTAAGGGTAATCATAAAGAGGGGATTGTAGTGGTTATTTTTTCTACGATTGTATCTAGAGGAAGCATACCATCGATGATAAGGTCAGCGCCAGCTTTTAAGGAGTTTGTCTCTAAAAAAAGGGGACGGGCCTCATCCAAATAGATCTCTAACTCTTTTGCTAAAGCTTTTGGATCGATCGACTCTTTATAAGCGCACTCTCGTTTAAGGCGTCGTGCTAACGCGACATCTAAAGGCGTATCTAGAAAGATTAAAAAGTCGATATATTGCCCGGTCTCGCTATGGTTTCTGCCGAGAGGGGCATCATAGATAATCCACTTTGCTCGCGTTAGTGGTTTAGTTCTATTTTCTTTCAGCTCTCGTAAGGCTTTAGCAAGAGAGGGTGTTTTCCAAGCCGCATAGTCTTTACCACTTCTATACCACGCTACATAATCTTCTGGATAGCTTGAAACGGCTTCAAAATCATCCCAAAAAAGGATGGGCGCATGATTGAAGTGGGCTGCAAGAGCTTTTGCTAAAGAGGTTTTTCCGGATCCGGAAATTCCACAAATCCCTAAGATTTTAGACTGCATAAGGAGTCGAGTGCCTCTTTATAAAGTTTTTTAGAAGAGATTTCCATAAATTTGACATGAGGATAAGTCTTTCGTAATTGCAAAATCAGCTCTCTATATTTTTTTGGAAAGCGCCAAAGGTATTGGATTAAGCGCCAGGAGAAGCTGTTAGTAGAACCATCGGGGCCATCCTCTTTAAAAGAGCCGTAAGTGGAGATATTTCTATAAAAAATTCTATATAAGCATAGCCATCTTGGCAATCTACAGTAGAGGGCGATGTCAGCTTCTTTATAGCGCATCTCTATGGTTCGCATCCCATTACCATCGATGATCCAGCTCTTAGTTTCTAGTACAGTTTTGACATCTTTCAAAAAGGCCTCTTTATCGCGTTCAACCCAGCCTTTATGGAAAAAAAGCCGGTCGATATGGCATATAGGGAGTTTTAAGGCTTTAGAGATCTTGTGAGCCAAGACTGTCTTACCGGAGCCGGGGATGCCAAAAATAAGAATTTTCATATCTGCTATGGGGCTTTTTGTGATATTCTAGCAGAATCGCCTGGAAAAATCCTTATGAAAGCCGTCACCTACAAACAATTATGGCAGTTTGCTAAACCCTTTATACGGTCGCAAAAATGGCTCTTTGTAACAATTTTTATTTTAGATTTTACTACCTATCCCTTCGATGTACTCCTCTGGCCCTATATTTTTAACCTCTTAGTGGAGATCTTTACACGGTTTGAGGGGGATCGTTTAGCAGCCGTAGCGGCTCTTAAATTTCCACTCGCTCTGTGGGTAGCTCAAGTTTTGTATGTTGAAACAGCCGCTAGAAGCATGGGGTTTTTATTTGCCAAAGCAACCCCTAAGCTCCAAGCGGATGTTCGAATGGTTATGTTCGACCATATCCAGCGCCATTCACCTGCCTATTTTAATGAAAGATTTGCTGGTAGCCTTGCTAATAAAATGACGGATATGACAACGCAGATAGATTTAATCTTACAGCAGCTGTTTTGGCCGATCGTCCCAGCGCTTTCTACCTGTTGTTTAGGGGTTGTCATCCTAGGTTTTATAAATCCTATTTTTGCAGTAGTTTTGGCTCTTTGGATGATACTCCATTTAACCGTTTGCTTTCTCTCTAGCCGCTCTGTAGATCGCTACCAACAGCGCCATGCAGAGGCTCGAAGTGGTTTACTTGCTAAGGTTGTCGATAGCTTTACCAATAATTTTGCGGTTAACCTCTTTTATCGTTTTACAGAGGAGAAATCCAGAATTGGCCTCTTTCAAAAAGAGGAGAGAGAAAAAAATAGGGCAGCAAAATCCTATGTGGAAAAGATACGATGCGCCTTCTCTCTCTTCCATTTTATGGGTGTTATCTTAGGAATGTGTGGTACAGCTATCTACTTATGGGTTCAAAACCAAATCAGCACGGGCGAAGTGGTTCAAGTCTTTAGTACCATGTGGAGCCTTGGCATTCTTTTGTGGATGGTTGGCTCTGCTTTGCCGATCCTTTTTCAGTCTTTTGGTACCGTAAAGCAGGCGTATCAAGTTATGCTAGATCCAGAAGATATGGGAGACAAAAGCGATGCTAAGCCGTTAGAGATAGGGGCTGGCTCTATTGTCTTTGACAATGTCTCCTTCCAGTATAGCGACAAGAAATTATTTGAAAACAAAAGCGTCTTGATTCGTGGCGGTGAAAAAGTTGGCTTAGTTGGCTACACCGGCTCCGGCAAATCGACCTTTGTGAACTTAATCCTACGATTTTTCCCTGTCAAAAGCGGTAAAATTTCTGTCGATGGGCAAGACATTAGTAGCGTCCTTCTAGAGTCTTTAAGAAAAAAGATCGCTCTTATTCCGCAAGATCCTGTGCTTTTTCATAGAACTTTAGAAGAGAACATCGCTTTTAGCAGTCCTCATGCTAGTGTTGAGGGAATAGTAAAAGCAGCCAAGCTTGCCTATTGTCATGACTTTATTAAAAGCTTGCCCGAGGGATATCAAACAAAGGTCGGGGAGAGAGGTACCAAGCTCTCTGGTGGTGAGAAGCAAAGGATTGCGATTGCGCGAGCCATTTTGGCAGATGCTCCGATTCTTATTTTAGATGAGGCAACTTCCGCCTTAGACTCTATGACGGAAAAATATATACAAGAGAGTCTACATGCTTTGATGGAGGGGCGTACAACGATCGTGATTGCCCATAGACTCTCGACTTTGTCTCGTATGGATCGTATCCTTGTCTTTAATGAAGGCAAGATAGTGGAAGAGGGGAGTCATCTCTCTCTTCTTGAGAGAGATGGTCTTTACGCTAAGATGTGGAAGATGCAAGTCGGTGGCTTTTTGCCAGAGACACCAGCTGTTGTATAGAGCTATTCTCTCCACGGGAGCTGCATCTCTTTACCACTCATGTCGCTGATCTTGGAATCGATCCCTAAGACAAGAATTTGATCTGTTGGCTCCTCGCCAACGTTGATCAGCTGGTGGGGAATATTTGCCGGGCAAATGAGGGTTGCCGGAGCTATACAGGTAACCTCTTTTTCACCGATAACAGCTAAAATCGTCCCCTTTAAAATGATAAAAACCTCCTCTGTCTCATGGACGTGCCTCGGCGTTCTTGAGCCAACTGCGATACTTGATCGCCAAACTTCAAACTCTGAAGCTCCCATGGCTTTCGTTGCAAGTCCCTTTTGAAAGTTGCCATGCATGGAGTATTGGGGGATGGCATCGTGCGGGTATACAAACGAGGCTTCAGCAGAAAGGCCTGCTACTCCGAGTGATAAGAAAGATAGGATTAGATTTTTCATAAGACTCCTTTTAAAGGTTGTAGTGAGATGAACTTATACCATTTGCCTAAATTTTTTTGTTCTCCTACAATTTATCCAAAATTTTTTATAGAGAGAATCGTATGGCAGTTTCAGCTTGTCGTGCATTAGCACTAGCTTTTATTCCGAGCGAATTAGATAGATTGGCACCTCTTGACATGACAGAGGCGCGCAAAGCCATGATCAATGATGTAAAAATTTCGAGACAAATTCTAATTGTTGGTATTGCTTGTGTTGCTATAGGTAAAATAGGTGCTGCTTTTTGTGTAGATAATAGATTAGGCTTTTGGAGCTTTGCTTTCGTAGGTCTTGCAGGAGGATACCTAGGGGCGTTTGGCAGTCTTACCGCTACTAAAAATCTGAACAAATCTACTCATTACTGAGAAGAGTGTCAGAACGTCAGCCAAGCAGTTTTGCTGACGATTCACGTATGGCATTTCAGCCATAACAATCAGGATGTGCTGTCAC
>JAFEGE010000113.1 GCA_018240105.1 Verrucomicrobiota bacterium
GCAATGGCGCTACCCTGTGTTGTGATATTGCCGTCGACTAAGACAGCTACGGAGCCAGTTTCCTGTACAGGTCCAGTCGATTGTAAAGGAAAATTTTGAGAAATAGTAGCGCCAGAGGCATTCAAGCAACCCATCGCTGTTATAGAACCTATCAAGCCATTGAAAGTAACGTTACCAGCGCCTGCTACAATCGTTGGACACGCCGGGCCATCTAGCGTACTTGAGAAGAGGATATTGCCACCGTTACTTGTCAGGTTCGTGGCAAGAAGAACAGCAACTGGCGCATTATAAGTAATGTTAGCGTTATTTGTTGTGGTACTACCGCCTAACTTCACATGGCCAACACCTGTTTGGTTAAAAGCGCTATCTAAGGTAAGGGCGCTAGAGGCGCCAAGGGTTAGATCGTCGCTATTTGCAATCGTTAAAGCTCCGGTATTTGTTGTCGTTACCGTATTATTGATTGTAAATTTAGCGCCTGTAAGAGCGATGCCTGTAGCGCTATTTGTATTAAGAGGCCCATTAAAGGTTGTAAGGCCTGTACCTGCTAATTGTCTAATAAAGCCAGCTGATATGCCCAGAGCTGTGACATCATGCGCTGTGTTGATTGTCAAAGAGGTAAGCCTTGTCGCGCCGATAGCTCCAGAGAGGGTTATATCACCTGTCCCTGCAATGAATGTTAACGGGAAGCTGCCAGTAACCGTGCTAGAAAGCGTAATGTTGCTATTGGTGGTCTGTAGAGTGGCCCCGTTTGTTAAGGTGATCGCACCACCAAAGGCTAATGCATTTGTAGCTGTCACATTAGCGCCAAGCGATACAGAGCCGCCTCCTGTTTGTGTAAAGCTGCCAAAAGAGGTTATCGGAGCGCCGACGCCAACGGCTAAAGCGCCACTATTTGTAATCGTTACGTTACCAGAGGTTGTTGTAAAAGAGGCATTTGCTGCTATAGCGCCACCTGATAGCGATATACTACCAGCAGAAAGGGCTCCATTATAGGTCGATGTCGTAGCACTAGAGACCGTGTAAGCGCCGGATACAGAAACGGTATTGCTAAGAAGTAATGTATTAGCGCTCACAACTGTAAGGCTTGTTAAAGCATTTGAGGCACCAATAGCTCCTGAAAAGGTAAGGTTACCTGTACCTGCTGTAATACTAAGAGATCTCAGGCCATTGATTGTGCTACCAAAGCTAATGTTGCCAGCCCCTGCTCCTGAACTGATCACGCTATTAGCTGTTAGAGTAAGAGCCCCTGCAAAGCTGATCGCATCATTTGTCGTGGTTAAGGAGCCTCCAAAAAAGTTACTACCACCACCTGTCTGTGTAAAGGGGCCATCAAGGCTGAGAGTTACCCCTGTAGGGACTGTTAAAACCCCTGTATTTGTAATGGTAAGTGGCCCGTTATTAGTTGTGGTAACATTACCATTAAAGGTAAAGGAACTACCATTGACTACAATACCAGAAGAAGTCGTCGTCGCAAGAGAGGCATTAAAAGTCGCTGCTGTAGAGGTTGTAATTAGCAAAGAATCTAAAGAGAGCGCTTGTGTTGTCGTAACATTACGAGCTGAATTAATCGTCAAAGCGCCGATAGTAACCGTATTACCAAAGGCTATATCGCCACTACCAGCTGTTAGATTTAAGGGCTTTGCCCCCGTGATCGTATTGCTAAAGGTGATATTAGCCCCTGTTGTACCGGCATTAAGAGTTGCTCCTACAGCAACAAGGGTAATAGGACCGCTAAAAGATATAGGGCCATTATTTGTGGTAATCGTACCAGCAAGATTTACAGGACCAGTACCATTTTGTGTGTAAGAGCCGTCGATAGAGGTTGTATTTAGCATCACGCCCGTAATGAAGCCAGAGTTTGTTACAACAAGAGAGCCACCATTTTGTGTCACAATAGCGCCAACTCTAATGAAATTAGTACCGGTAAGATTAATACCATCTGGCCCTGTTGTCGTTAGATCCCCGGTTAGAGTATTGGTACCGCTAGCTGCTAACTGCGTTAAAGATAAAGCTGTTAGATCCTCTACCGATAGATCATGAACGCTTGTGACTAAAATAGCGCCAAGCGCTGTATTAGCCCCGATATCGCCGCTTACCGTAATATTACCACTGCCCGATCCTACTGTAAGAGATTGATTGCCATCGACAGCACCAAGCGTAATAGCGCCGCCACCTGCACTACTATCTAAAGTTACAGAGGCAAGCAAAGTGATATCACCGGTAAAACTTATATCGCCAAGAGAACCAGTGCCTGTTGTGGTTATCTCACTACCGAGAGAAACAGCACCTCCTCCCGATTCTGTAAAAGCGCCTGCAAGCGTAATCGTGTGAGAGCCGCTCATCGTTAAAAGATCGCTATGAGCGATCATCATAGGGCCTGCCGTTGCGGTCACTGGCACATTTATAGCAAAAGCAAAGCCACTAAGATCTATCCCCAAAGCGCCATTAACATCGACTGTTCCCTGTAAAGAGGTTAGAGCTGTTCCATTCGTTTGGTTTAAAGAAGCGGCTCTAATAGCTGGCAGAGTCAGATTCGCTGCTGAGACAACCGTAAAAGCGCCAACTCTTGTTGTGGCACCAATAGAGGCTCCTTGTACAAGGATATCACCAGCTCCCGCTGTAAGAGTAATAGAGCCAGGCCCCTCGATCGTACTAAAAAATGTGATAGAATTCCCCGAAGAATCTACAGAGGCTGTCCCCACAATCGTTGTTGCTGTATGAAGCTGGACAGCACCTCCGGCTGTAAGAGCATTTGATAGCTGGACGCTACCGCCTCCACTCTCGGTAAAGGTAGAGGCAATCGTTGCTGTAGCACCGGCATTAAATGTTAATAAGCCGGAATGCTGCACAGAAAAAGGACCTAAATTGTTCGTTGTAATCGCACCATTAAAGGTATAGCCAGAACCTATCATAGCTATACCTAAAGCGCCTGTGGTTACAATCGGGCCATTTGCTGTAAGGGTACCTGTACCAGAGCCTTGTGAAATAGAACTTGCATAAACCCCTTGGATTGTCACATTTGCAGCTAGAGGTAAAGATAAGACAGCAATAGGTGCGATAGAAGTTCCCACATCACCGCCAAGGGTAATATTGCCCGTGCCACTTGCTAAAGTCACATTAAAAGCGCCTTGCACTGTGCTACTTAACACAATATTACCAGCGCCGGTCCCACTATTTAAACTCATATTACCAGTAAGAGTAATCGGCCCTGCAAATTGGATATTGTCGTTTGTCGTTATAAGAGAGCCAGCAACCGTATTACTACCAGAACCTGCCTGCGTAAAGGCCCCATCTAAAGTGATACTCCCTGCGGCTGTACTCGTAAATGTGCCACTATTATTAAGTGTAATTGTAAGAGGGCCATTCATTCCTGTTGTGATATTACCACCTCTTGTCACACTCTTTGTTGCAAGAGAGATACCGAGAGGGGCTGTTGTCGTAACATTGCCTTGGAAATCCGTTGTCCCTGTACCACCTGTTTGTGAAATAGAGGCAGCAGTAATATTTTTCGTTGTTACATCGTTTGCATTTGTAATGGTCAGGACCGTAACGTTTAGATCATCTTGCAAGAGAAGATCACCACCACCGAGTACAAAGGTAATGGGAAAATTACCTGCTATCGTGCTATTACATGTGATCGTGCCACCACTTACCGTGAGCACTGTAGCTTTTGTCAAATTTATAGAGTGGCCGAGGGTGATATCGCCTGTAAGACTTGTAATTATGCCACCTAAAAAAGAGGCGCCAGCAGAGTTTTGTGTAAAAGATCCGGAGGCGATAAGTGGGCCCTTTGGAGTACCCGTTGTCGTACCATCTGTTGTCAACGTAATGGGCCCCCCATTACTTGTTGTTACAGAGCCGTTATACATAATATCGTGACCAACCAAGGTAATACCAAGAGCACCGTTGGTTGTAACAGCATCATTAAAGGTAAAGATACCTGCCGTCCAGGTAACATCCATAGAGGCTGCAGCAAAAGCTTGGATTGTAACGTTCGCAGCAGAGGTGATAACAAACGCACCCAGAGTTGTTGTATCGCCTACGTTGCCTTCAAAGATGACATTCCCTGTCCCGCAAATCAGATTTAGATTACCAGGCCCATCTACTGTGCTTTTAAAGGTAATCGACTGGTTGTTACTAGAGCTATCATGAAGGGTTGCCGCGCCTGTAATAACAACAGGCCCGGTAAATAGGATAAGATCACCAGAGGTAATTGTATTGCCGCTCTCAACACCGCCAGCGCCAAGCTGCCTAAAGGCACCATCGATGGTAAAAGTTGCGGGATCAGTCATAGAGAAAAGACCACTATTTGTGATCACAACAGAGCCCATATTGGTTGTTGTAACGGCATCTGTGAATAGGAAGTCTTGTCCTGTAAGGGAGAGGCCAACAACATCGTCTAAGTTAATAGCTCCATTAAAGCTTGTAAGCCCCGTACCATTTACTTGTAAAAGGCTTGCAGCTGTGATGGCATTAGCTGTTATATCATTTGCTAAGGTAATCGTTATGACATTGAGAGGATGAGCGCTACCAACACTTCCTGTAAAGACAAGGTCCCCGGCCCCTGGATTAAGCGATAGACTTTGCGTATAGTCTGTATTGCCATCAACTGTATCATTAAAGGTGATGCTACCACCTCCGGTTGTAATACTAACAGCAACACCGCTATCTAAGACAACAGGGACTGGAAATTCTAAAGGGTTATTTACAGTTGTAAGATTGCCATGTAGATAGATCGTATGGCCTGAGGTAGAACTAAAGGTAATCGCCTCAGAAACAATATCGTCTGTAAGGATGATATCGCCTCCAGTAAATGAGAGGAGCGCAAATTCGCTATTACCTACAGGATCTATAGAGGCGACCGTAATTTGACCTGTACCAGCATTTAATATGACGGTTCTTAAGTCATTAGAAATAGCCTCTAGTGGTGAAAGAGTGATAGCCCCTCC
>JAFEGE010000114.1 GCA_018240105.1 Verrucomicrobiota bacterium
CTTCATCACCATCCGCACCACCTCCTGGAGCTCCAACTTTAGTCTCAGCAGCATCTCCTTCTGTATCCAGAGAAGGCAGCCCGCCTCGCACGGCAACTCCTCCTCCATCAGCTCCTGCAGCCGCAAATCCAGCGCCACTAACGCCTGCTTCTGCACTACCAGCCACACCGCGTGTTGCAGCAACACCTTCTCCCGCACAGCCTCTTCCACCAGTTGCTCCACAAATCGAGCGACGAGGGTTCGATAAAGCTGTGACAACACCGGTAGTTGGCTCTTTGGTGGCTTTTCCAATGCTCTTCTTCAGAACAGCTCAAACAGTTGGCTGTCTGGCATTGGCCTTCTTCCAGCGCGTTAGCAGTCTTTTTGCGAAAGGTATCAGCAAAGAGGTAGAGCATAAGTATGGCGAGAAGGCTATTCGTGCAGCAAAGGGTATGTTTGTTGCTGTGGTTGCCCTTTTCCCATTCGCAGGACCGCCACTGGCTCGCCTTGTTTTAGAGCGCTGGGTGGATAGAAAAGCTGCTGTAAAAGTTTAAAATAGCCCCTATTAGAACAAAAGCTCTTTTGGGATAAGGTCTAACTTCTAAAAGTTAGACCTTTTTTCTATCCTATTTTACACTTTATGATAAAAGGAATCCGACTATGGCAACAATACTTAGAACTCCACCAACCTTAACACCACTTCTTGCAGAAGGACTTTTCCCTTCTCGAGAGATCGGCAAACTTGGCTCCCACAAAGTTCACAAGATAGATGGTGACGATCCTTGTCCAGAAGCTTTACCGCGAGCTCGTAGATCTGTTTTAAGAGAGTGGATTGAGAAAAACTCTCCCGCTCTTTCTCCACGACCCCAAAGTTTATATCCTCCTCCATCATATATACGTGTCTCTCCTGTAAGCGCTTTTATGGTACGCGACCCTAACAAAGTAGCCCTATCTTTTACGCAACAAATTGTCATTCCTTTGTAAGATCTTAAAAAAGGTTTTGTTTAATCTTTTTGCTGTTAAAATCTCTCTCTACTTTTCTAAAATGACCTGGAGATTTTTTGTATGGATAGTTGTATTCCGCTCAGTAGGCAAGACTCTTTAAGCCCATGGCTACCTTTTCTAGAGGTGACTACACAAGAGGGGCCTTTACTTCCCAAGAAAGCTTTACGCGATCTCCAGATAACCTTAAGGGATATAGGAAGATTAACCATAACACGCTCACCAAGTCTTGGAAGAAGAGTTCTTAGAGTATCTTCTTATACCGGTGAAATTCCACTCCGAACTCTTACCAAAAGAATCTTACGCCACGGCTCTACTCTGCGAGAAGATTGTGATATTCAGGTAGCGCAAGATATTCTAAGAGAGCTCTACAATCTTTACAAATGGACTCCCTATGCAACAGGCGAAGGAACTTTTTTAGGAGCGGTAAGACGCCTTTGTGTACCACGCGATAGAATCTTATTACAAAGCGAAGAAGGCGCACCCTTTGTAGAGTTTGACCTTGTAGAGCATATTGGCACGATAGCCTATAGAGGAGAGCCTTTTGCCTATAGCTATAGAGAGCCTATAGGTTCCCTTACCTCTAGAGCACTACAGAGAATCTCTCGGATAAGTCTTTGGCTTTTAAATCACATAGAGAATTTTGGCAGCTGGAACACAACCTCTTCTTCTGTGTAGGTTATCTCCTGCGTCTCTTGAACGCCATAGCGATGCAAGGCTGCGATACAAGATTGCACAACATCTTCCGGGGTAGAGGCTCCAGCTGTTAAGCCTATTGTCTTAACGTTTTGAAGCCAAGAAGGGTCTATCTCTTCCGCAGAATTAATCAAATAAGATGGCGTACCAAGCCGCTCACCTACCTCACGCAGACGATTAGAGTTCGAACTTAAAGGATCTCCAATAACGAGAATCAGATCAGCTTCGATAGAGATCTCTTTAAGAGCCATCTGACGATTTGTCGTAGCGTAGCAGATAGAGGAAGTGGGTAGAGTCTCTACCTGAGGGTAGCGAAGGAGGAGAGCCTCTGCGATCTCTTGGACATCATCTAAACTTAAAGTAGTTTGGGTAAGGTAGAAGAGTTTATCCTCTTTTGTAAAAGAGAGTTTATGGACATCGGCGACAGTTTCAATAATGGTTGTGACATCAGGAGCTTCCCCAGCTGTTCCTATAACCTCTACGTGGTTACGATGGCCGATAAGTAAGATATGGTAGCCTTTTGCCGCGTACCGTTTAGCGGCCGAGTGTACGCGCGTTACAAGGCCACAAGTGGCATCGATCTCGATCAAAGAGCGCTTTTCTGCTTCTTTACGAACCTCTGGCGCTATGCCGTGGGCAGAGTAGACAACCCTGGCCCCTATCGGCACCTCAGCTAGATCTTCGATAAAGATAGCCCCTAAATCCTCCAACCGCTTCACAACATGGCGATTATGAACAATCTGGTGCTTTACATAAAGAGGGGCTCCAAAAAGCTCTAAGGCTTTCTCCACGGTCTGGATGGCCCTCTCAACCCCAGCACAAAAACCTCTGGGCTTTGCTAAGAGTAGTTTCATAAGGAAAAATTGTACGTAAATTGGGTTTTTGGCTCTAGGCTATTCTTTTTTTAAACTCTATCACTAAATCGTCAACGATCGCATCTACCATACGGAAGATCTTCAAAAAGTAATTACTACCTCCATAGTAAGGATCTCCAATATCCTTATCGAGATACTCCGGGCTAAAATGGGTTGCTAGTAGAATTTTTTTGACCTCTTCCTTGGTGGTAGTCTCTTGCATAGCCTCTAAAATCTCTTTTGTCACAACAAAGAGGTAATCACACTCTTTTAGCATCTCGGGTTTGAAGAGCTTAGCTCTATGCTTTGGTAGAGGACGCCCCTCTCTTTCCGCTAGATGGCGCATCCTTGGATCCATATCTTCTCCCACATGAAAGGAAGTCAAAGCACAGCTATCCACTACAATTTTGCCTTGTAACCCCTCCTCTTCTAAGCGCTTCTCCAATAGATAGTGTAAGAGAGGCGATCGGATGATATTACCAAGACACATAAACATTATTTTAATTTGCTTTTTCATATCGAATCATAGTATCAGAGATTTTTTATAAAACAAACAATATTTTTAAAACCGATTTCATTTACATTTACTATTTTAATTGATATAATTATAAACAACCTTTTATATAATTATGAATATTTCACTTTCTTTTCCAGCACCTCCAATGTGGGATACATTATTTTATCCCTATCCTGCTCGCCCAATAGCAAGAAGTTTACCTATCCCTGTTGTTATAGATTCCAGCGATTCAGAATCGCCCTTAGATGAAGATTCGCCATCACTTTCTCCAAAACCTGTAGATTTGCCAGCTCCTCCAGCGCGCGATATTGAAGGAGACGCTACAATAAGAGTCCGCCACAGAATAGGAACTAACCCCCATCCAACACCTATGCTACCCAGAAGAAGCGCTCGTTTGCTAGGTAAGCGCGCTAGAGTAGAAACGCCTCCCCCGCCCATATCTGCTAACGTAGAGATGGAAATCCTTCAAAGACCCCTACCCCGCATTATTACAATCTCTTCAGGTCTTATTGGAGCTCCTACAGTAGAGTGGCGCCCGAGTGAAGAAGAGACTCATCCCCCTCTTGGCGTAGATATACCTTCTCCATTTAGAGGTGGCGTAGAATACACAGAGTCCCTTTGGGCCTACACGAGAGAACGTATAGTCCCGAGATCACAAAGTTTAACACCTCTACCTTCGCTTGCGCTTGGTTTATACTTTGTCGATAGGGAGATAGGATGGGGGCTTTATACTTTACAAGATATACCGAGAGGGACTCCTATTGGTCTATATGCCGGCAATTGGTTTCCACGAGAAACAGCAGGAAACATTCGCAATAAAGATTATTTTTATTCTTTTCCTAGCGGTTCGGCTGTAGATGCAAATATAGCGCGCGGCTTAGCTGCCTATATCTTACACGCGCCTACAAAGCTTCCTGCAACCTTAAGGCACCGAGAGGTTGCCATAGCTAACACAGAGTTTATTAATCAATTTCACACCTGTAGAGATGGCTCTAAACGTACAGTTGCTTTAGTCTTTGCCAAGCAATTTATCCCAAGAGATACCCCCTTGTTTGTAGACTACGGCGATGAGTATTGGCCCTCTTTAGGCATAACACCTAGCCATTTTCATCCTACAACAGGCGCACCATTACCTGCATCAGTATAAGAGCTCGAGAGAGAAGGCCTGATCACAAAAGCTAGGGTTCAAAGAGGCTTGGTAATTGAAAAGAAAGGCGAAATTCTCCTTTGGAAAGCAGTGCTCAAGAGTTATCTCTGGTATCACTAAAAAGCGGCTAGGATTTAGCCCCTCTACCCTAAAGACACAAGGCTGTCCAAGAAAGTTTGCCTTATAATCGTTACCATCAAAGCGCGCCTCATAGCCATAGGCAAGACCAAGCTGGAGCGAGGCTGGGTTTTCTTTAATCGTGTAGTTATAGTTTAGATCAAGACCTAAAAAGCTTCTAAGAACATTGTAGTGACAGCTTCTTACAGAGAC
>JAFEGE010000115.1 GCA_018240105.1 Verrucomicrobiota bacterium
CTTATGCTCTTGAGGCCTTTGACCTCGGTTTATTGTTTGGAGAGTTCTATAACTACTCCGTCATTAAGGAGCAACTGCTTTTCCATTTCGCCTTTAAGAGCGAGCGCGATTACAGTATGTATATACCCCCTGTCTCGCGATCAAAAGAGAGAGGCTCTATACCGATTTCCGGCCAATAGCTATCACCATAATCGATAAATATGGGGGAGAGGGCGGCGATCTTTTTTGTAGTAAATATAGAGGGGAGTTTTAAGGGGGGAGCATCGCTCGATTTGTATAGCTCTTCTCTAAACTCTACATTAGCAACGGCAACACGCCCCTCTAAACTTATTGGAGCCTTTGTTGGCGCATGTAGGATAAAGCCCATTAAGCTCCGGGTTAAACCTGCATCTAACATTCTTTTTTGATCTACGCTGTAGAAATAGTCTTTATTAGGCCGAGCCTTTACCTCTCTTCTTGTAATCACTTCACCTCCGTAGAGACCGATCCGTGTCTCTGGAGGAATATCACTTAGTGTATATAGCCCCCAGCCTACCTGCCTATTAACAAAATAGAGGCCGAGGTCAACTCTTGGAAAAGAGAGTGGCACCTCTGGTTCATAAACGGAGGTCATAAGTCTTGTCCAAATCGAATGTGTGAGTCTTACAGTTTCGCTAAAGGGCGGAGGAAGATCATCAGGTAGAGCCGGTAGATGAAGGGTCTCTCTAGGGCGCCACTCTAGAGGTGCTCTTCCTGGAATAGCATCTCTCGGGAGGCCTAAAGCAATGGTAACGATTTCGGGTATGGGTCCGAAAGCAAGTGTTGTTATTGCACGAGGGACTTCTCTAGCGCGTTTACTTCCAGCAAGAGAGCCTCTTTTAAAAACTGCTTTTGGGATCGGTGGCGCTACTGTTGTTAACTCTTTAGTGGAAGTAGGGGGAAGCGTCTCCATAAAATATAGACCTTTAAAAAAGTAAGCCGATAAATTTTAACTCTATCGGCTCATTTTTTAAAGATTTATAAGGGCTCTAGTTGCAGCTTTTTTTGCCGCGTTTAGTGAGCTCTTTTTGCGATATAGTTGTGACAGCAAAGCCTGTAGGAGAAGCCCCAAGGCTTATAAAGCTGCCATTTTCTACATCGATATCACTTATGCTTAGAAGCGTAGTTTTGCCCGAAGCGTCTAAAGAGGTATCGCACGCCACTTCTGTTGTAAAGCCATCGGATTCATTCATAAGAGTAAAAATAAGGGTGTAAAAGCCTGGAGATGGTGTTACATCGAATTTTTCTCCATATACTGTTTTCGTATTGACGCTAACATCATGGTCTGAAAGAAGCAGAATGGGTGAATCACTTTGCTCATCGGTCCATTCGACTACTAAATTAAAATTAGGAGAATCTGTGGTAATATTGAATTGAAAACCTTTAGATGTAAAACCAATTGGTACGATAGTGATCTTGCTCATACTGCTCCTATGTTGTATAGACTTATACCGCTCGTGATGCAAGAATCGGTTTTGGCATCGTCGGTAGCTCTCGTCTTTAAAATTGCCAAAAGCTTCGCCAACTTTTTAAGTTTGGCTAGTTTTGGCAACGGCTTTGCCTATTTCAAATCCGAGGCACCTTCTTGCCATCTCCCGAGTCTTGCCTTACTCTCGGTATAGTCTATTATACAAACAGGAGGTTTATAATCTTAAGTTCTTGATTCTTACGATATAACAGCATGTGAGGAGGCGGAGATTCTGCGTAAGAACTCAGCAGTTAGGCGGCTGTAATCTTCAGAGGCGCGTGAGTTTGGGTAGGCTTCTAAAACAGGAAGCCCTTGCAAGACGCTTTTGGAGACTGCGATATCGCGGCGTACTTTAGCATCGAAGAGAAGATCAGGAAAGGCGTTTTCGATGGCTTTCACATAAGCCATGTTGGTGGAACCTCTCTGATCCCAAAAGGAGAGGATTACACCTAAGATCTCTAATCTGTGGTGCTCTTGGATTCTTTCGTGGTACTCTTTTAGGCGGTTGAGAGCAAGAATACTGTAAGGCTCTGGTATAGCGCAGATGATAGAGTAGTTTGCGGCAAAAAAGGCGCTTTGTGTGAGCCAGCCAAGGCTCGGTGGTGTGTCGATAAAGACAAAATCATAGTCGAGATCCTTTAGAGAGCGACGAAGGCGCTCATGGCCGTAGAGATCATTCACGATAGGGCCAGTTGCCTCTACACCATCCAGAAAGACGTTAGCTGCTACGACATCTAGATTCTCAATGCTACTCTTTTGGATCACCTCGCGGACATCTCTTTGTCCTTGCAGTACGGGGACCATCGTATCTAGGCCATCAGAGCTAAGGCCAAGACCTGTGCTTAAATTTGCTTGTGCATCAAAATCGATTAAGAGGACGCGCTTATGAAATTGCTTTGCGAGATAAACACCAAGGTGCAGCACAGTTGAAGTCTTCGCTGTTCCACCTTTAAAACTACAGCAGGCAATTGTTTGCATCGCTATCCTCTTCTTTAATTACCAGTATAATATACAAGATATCATGAAAAATAAGATAGAGCAACTATTTTAGAGCTTCTTGTGGCAGGCTCCACTTAGACAAGAGCTCTTCAAAGATGCCGCTTGTTTTGATCTCGCTTAGACCGTCGTTAAAGGTGGTCACGAGCGAGGAGTTTTTATGGGCGAGTGTTAAAACGCGGAGAGCATCGTTTGAGAGAACAGGTCTTTGCGTGGCAAGGCGATTACTGTAGAGATCTCTGACGTAGAGGGCCCCTTCTAAAACAGGAACAAGGCAAGCGGCACATTTACCTTGGACTGTGCTCTCTAAAGCCTCTGGAATAGAGTCGTAAAATTGTGGAATGATATTAGGATAGGCGGAGAGAAGCTCTAAATTGCTAGAGGTCTTCTCTATCATCACCACTTTGCCAGCAAGATCGTGTAACGTTATCTTACCCTTTTCCACAGGAGTAATTAGGATAGGCCCTGTGTAGAAGAGCGGGTTTGAAAATTCGTATTTTTTCTTGTTGATAACGTTTGGGCGTGCCACCGAAAGAACAGCATCATAGCGCTCGAGTTGTAGTCCTTCTAAAAGATTATCCCAGCTCATCATAACGCGTAGAAAGCGGACGTTTTGCTTTTTGCCAACCTCTTGGAAGAGTTCGCTAACAAACCCTAGAAGATCACCGCGACCCTCTAGCATCTCTAAAGGAAAAAAAGTGGGATCAATGCCGATTGTGTAGGTTGCTCTCTCTTCCTTTTTACTACAGCTTGTAAAGAGGGCAAAAAAGAGAAGAGATAAGTAACAAAACCATTTTTTCATCCCTAAATAGTAGCAGGAAGAGGGCTCATTACTCAACTCAAATGAAAAATAGCTTTAAGAGGTAGAAAATCAGGATAGAAGAGATGGCAGCTGATGGAATTGTGATAATCCAAGAGAGGAAAATGTTACCGATCAGGCCAAAGTTTAAAGCAGAAAAGCCTCTAGCGAGACCAACGCCTATAACAGCACCGACAATCGCATGGGTTGTAGATATGGGAAGGCCGAGTTTTGAAGCTACAAGAATGGTAGAGGCAGCGGCAAATTCTGCAGCAAAGCCACGTGTGGGGGTAAGCTGTGTAATTTGTTTGCCGATAGTATCGATTACCCGCCAACCGTAGGTTGCAAGACCAAAGACAATACCAAAACCCCCAAAGGCTAGAAGCCAAATAGGAATATTAGTCTTTAGCGCAATCGATGCAGGGTGAGATATAATCTGCCAGATGGCAGAGACAGGCCCTACAGCATTGGCTACATCATTAGCGCCGTGGGCAAAGGCAACGAAACAGGCAGTCAAAATCTGCAAGCCTGCAAAAATCTTCTCAACGGCTACGTAATCAGCAGATAGATGGCTCTCCCAGCGCGTTTTGTCTTTAACGTTTTCGATGAGATCAGAGACCGTGGTTAACATATCGCCGAGTTGCAGAGACATTTTGCCTTGTGAGGCAAGTTTAGTCTCAAGAAGATAGCGGTGGGCTTTATGTAAATTATAGAGCTGCTGCTCTTGCTTAACGGCGATCACTTTATTGCCTTTAGCATCTACATGGATCTTTTTATAAAAAAAGAGCGAGATACATGTGCCTACAAGGCCAACGCCTATGGCAACAAGGATCGTTTGGTAGAGGTTAAGGCTAAAGCGTAAGTTGTGAATACCATTAGCAAGAACGCTTGTCGTGAAGGTAACTAGAACGATAAAGGTCAGAAGGGGGGCAATTCTTCTTGTGGCTAAAAGAGGGCTGTAAGCAGAGAGAATTTTTTTCTGTATAAAAAGGAAAATGAAGTAAGCAAGAAGAGCGCTAATGCTAGGAGAGAGGAGCCAGCTCATGACGATTGTCCCAACAACACGCCACTCTATCGCATCGACCCCTGCAGCAACAACGCCAAATCCTACGAGAGCGCCAATGATAGCGTGAGTTGTAGAGACAGGCCATTTAAAAAAGGTAGCAGCTTGGAGCCAAAGGGCGGTCGCTAAAAGAGCCGAGAGCATACCAAGAGCAAAGACCATGGGAGTCTCTGTAAAGTGGCTTGGATTAATGATACCGCTTTGGATCGTCTCCGAGACGTTCGAGCCTAAGATTAAGGCGCCTGAAAACTCTAAAACGGCAGCGATGATAAGCGCCTCTTTGATCGTAACAGCGCCAGAGCCAACGGAGGTGCCCACAGCGTTTGCTACATCGTTTGCCCCAATGTTCCAAAGCATGTAAAAGCCAACGATAAGAACAAGGGCGAGGAGAACTATATCCATTTATCTAATATCCAATAGCATGCCAATGCGGAGCGCAATTTTTTCTGCTAGGTGTGCCATACGGCCCATATCTTCGATAAGACGTATCCATAAGTAAAAATCTGCGGTCTTAAGGTCATCACCTATCTGAAAAAGCGCTTTTGTCAAGATTTTGCCGAGAACTTCAGCTTCATGCTCTTTGTGAGCGGTCTTTTCGATTTGCGTTCTGATCTTTTCTGCAACAGGGCCACCAAAAGAGACCTCTAAAAGTTGATCAAAGGAGAAGACGATCTCTTTAACTTCCCAAACAGTCTCCATCGTCTTATTTTGATACTGCCTTAAAGGCTCTTTCAAAGAGGGTGGGATTTCTAAAAGCTTTAGGGAAAGTAAACCGGCAATATCTTCAGCAATATCAGAGAGTTTATCTTGGAGCGCTAGAATCTCTAAAAAATTATGGCGGTCAACAGAGAAGAGAAAGCGGCGCGGTAGAAGAGTGCGGATTTCGTTTTTTATAAGATCAGCATCATACTCTAATTCAGAGACTTTTTTAGAGAGCTCTTCAAGCTCCTCCTGGGATGTCTCACCCCAGAGCCGTAGTACATCATCTAACTTTGAGAGGCAGGCAATCACCTTTTCCATGTGTAGTTGTAAAAGGTCAAAGGGGGCCTTAGCAAAGAGTTTAGAGAGGTAGTACATGCTTTATATCTTGAGAAGGTCCTTTTTTTCCTGTTCGGAGAGCGGTCTTAAGGCGCCGGTTGGTAAATCGCCGAGAAGTAGAGAGCCGAGACGCACACGTTTAAGAGAGATAAGAGGAAGATCAGCTTTTTCTAAAAGCAATTTGACTTCATGCTTTTTGCCGTCTTTTAAAACAACGCTAAGGGTCCCTCTGCGTATCTTTTCTACCTTATGCGGTTTGACGAAGCAGTCTTCGATAAAGACCCCTTCAGAAATTGTCTTAAGGTGCTCATCTGTAATATCGACAGCTACTTTTGCAATATATTCTTTACTAAGGTTCTGCGACGGGTGGATGACTTTATGAGCAAAATCACCATCGCTTGTCAGTAAAATAAGCCCTTCGGTGTCTTTATCGAGGCGCCCTACAGTAAAAAGTCTTTTTTCAATCGTATCTGGAATCAGGTCTGTAATAATTCTTTCGTTATGGAGGCGGCGCAAAGAGCAAAGATACCCCTTTGGCTTATTGAGTACGTAGTAAAGATTTTGCTGGCCAAAACGAATTTTTTTATTGCCAACAAAAATTTCATCGCGCTTTGGGTCTGCTTTTATGCCGAGGGTTTTGACAACTTTACCGTTGATACTGATCCGCCCAGAGGCGATCAATTCATCAGCGCCGCGTCTAGAGGAGACCCCTGCTTCACTCAATAATTTATTAAGTCGTTTTAACATGTTAACTACAATACCACATTTGTCCCTATAGCGCCATACTCAAATAAACTCAAAAATTGGTTTTTGGCTTCATCAGAGCGGTACAATTTGCATTCGCCAAAGCTCGCCCTATATCCTATAGAGGCTCGCTTTAGCGGCGATTTCATCTAATGCAAATTATAAGCTCTGGTTTTGCCAAAATTCCAATTTTTGAATTCACTTGAGTATATACTGAAGAAATATGGTATCCTAGAGAGTATGGGAAGATTAGTACTTTTAAGGCATGCCGAGTCTGTTTGGAATAAAAAAAATATTTTTACAGGCTGGGTTAATGTCGGTTTAAGCAAGGAGGGGGCTTTAGCAGCGCTTCTTGCCGGTAAAAAAATTGCGAATTTAGAGTTTGATGCTGCCTTTGTCTCTTCTTTAATACGGGCGCAGATGACAGTTTTCTTGGCGCTTGCTGAAAGTCACTCTCTAAAAACTCCGGTTTTGGTGAGCGAGGCTTTAGAAGAGCAGGTCAAAAATGCCGAGGTCAGAAAAAATTTACTACCTGTCTATCCTGAAGAGGCATTAAATGAGCGCCACTACGGCGATTTACAGGGGCAAAACAAAGACGCTATAAAAAAAGAGTATGGTGAAGAGGCTTTTCAAAAGTGGCGCCGCGGCTACGACACTCCGCCGCCTAACGGCGAGAGCCTTAAAATGACGATCGAGCGCGTTCTGCCTTTTTTCAAAGAAAAAATACTACCTCATATGGAAAGAGGGGAGACTCTTCTGATTGGCGCTCACGGTAACACCCTTCGCGGTATCATTATGTATCTTAGAGGCCTCTCTGAAAAAGAGGTTGCCTCTTTAGAGGTAGCGATGGCAGAGCCCCTTATCTATGCCTATGAGAGAGGCAAGTGGAGAGAGGATGCTCTCGTTAGATAATGCGATTACAACGCAACCCACCTCTAAAGTTCTAAAAGCGTATAGAGAGGCAGAGAGAAAGCTTCTTTATGCTACCCCCTATGAAGAGGTAGAGGAGGCAAAAAAATCCCTGTACGCTCTTGTCGGTGCAAAAGAGGAGGATCTTTTTTGCTTTACGGCAGGCGAGAGAGAAAACGCTGCCTTTGTTCTTTACGGCAACTACTTTGATCATATCGTACAGACTGGAAAAAACTTTCTCATGGCTCCTATAACAGAGAGAGCCTCTCTTTTAAAGACCATGGAGCGGTTAGAAAATGTTGGCTGTGAGCTTTTACTGCTTCCTGTAGACGCCTCTGGGCGCCTCACAAGAGAGATTTTAGAAAAACACTTCTCACCAAAAATCTCGCTTTTAGCGCTCTCTTGGGTCAATAGCTTAACGGGAGTTATACAGCCTATCGCCGAGATTTCTGATTGGTGTCAGGAAAAAGGCATTCGCCTCTATGTAGAGGCAAGTGAAATCTTTACAAAGCACTTCTTTCGCTTCCAAGATCTTTCGATAGATTATCTCTCCTTTGCAGGAGAGCTCTTCCATGCCCCCCAAGGAACAGGTGGGGTTTTTATGAAAAAAAAGAGCGCTCTTAACCACTCTCTATTTCCAGAGACCTATACAAATATACCGGGCCTCATTGCTTTAGGTGCTGCGGCAAATGAAATGATGGAGCTTATGGATAGCGCTCTTTTAGAAGTAGCGCGCCTTCGCGCCTCTTTTGAAGAGAGACTCTCCTTAGCTTGTCCTGATGTGATCTTTTTTGGCCGAGAGGCGATGCGTCTACCAAATACAAGCGCCTTTGCTTTTCCACAAATCCACGGCGAGGCTCTTTTATTCTTGCTCCATCAAAAAGGCATCAAAGCTTCTAGAGGTGGTGGGAGTAAACAGATCTTAAGTGGTGTTTTGCAAGCTGCAGGTGCTCCGATCGATCTTGCAGAGGCAGCAGTTACCGTTACTTTTTCTATGATGACAGATGAGTCGGAAGTAGAGAAGCTCCTTAAAGCTCTTGTGGAGATTGCCCTATGAGAGAAGAGCTTCTATGGCGCGGCTATAGCCGCCTTTTAAAAGAGCGCATTACCAAGCCAAAAGCGAAAGGTCTTTTACAGCCCAAAGAGGGCTTTCGTTTAGTGAAAGGAGAAAAGGGGAGTCGCTTTACGGGTAACCATACTATTCTCTCTTTTCTAGTCGATGAGAAGGATGGTGTGATTCGAGACTCTAAATTTACCGTGTTTGGAGAGACCGCTCTTATCGGCGCTTCTGATATTATTGCTGAACTTGTCCTTGGTAAAAATTACGACCAAGCAAAGAGAGTCTCTAGAGAGCTTATCGATACACATGTGCGCGACAATCCCAAAGCAAACGCTTTTCCAGATTCTGTCATCTCCCATATCGATTTAGCTTTAGAGGCTATGCAGGAGGCGCTCTCTCTTTGTCACGATATTCCATTAGAAGAGGGATATGTGATGACTCCTATCGATTTTAGCCATTTGCAAGTAGGCGAGTATCCTCCTTGGGAGACCTTTACAGAGCAAGAGAAGGTGGCCACTCTAAACGAAGTGATAGAGCGCGATATCCAGCCCTATGTAAAACTCGATGAGGGCGGGGTTAAACTTAAAGAATTAAAGAGCTCACTTGAAGTTGTCATCGAATATGAAGGCAATTGCACAAGCTGCTACAGCTCGATAGGTTCTACCTTAAGCGCTATCCAACAAATTTTGCGCGCACGCGTTCATCCTCATATCATCGTTACGCCCTCTGTAGAAGCATGGTCGTAAACAGTTTTGCAGGTAGATGTAGCGCTCTTCTTTATCCTGGGAGGAATGAGGGCTGTTTAAGAAGGTCTATTCTTGGCACGCCGAGAGCTATCGGCTCTCTTTGCGTTATTGTAGCGGCTCCTGTTGAAGGAGTGGTTCGAGAAAGTCTTGGGTGTGTGGCAACTACTTTTGCTAGGTGTACTTCCAATAGAGAGCCTTTCGATAGATTTGTAACAACAGAGTGTGAGGGGGCTTTTAGGGAGTGTTGTGGAGCTGCAGGAGCCGTGGCAAGAGCTGTTTTTTCCTGTGGATTATGTAAAGCCCAAGAAGAAGAAATTCTTCCACCTGTAGTCGAAGTTTTAGCTTTACCACCTTCCCCATCTAGTTCTAGGGGCACAATAACGCCGCGTGCAGTATCTCCTTCACTACCTAGATCTATAGAGGGAGCTCTGCCGCCCCTTTCTTCTCCTTCACCGGATCCAATCCCAATAGTTAATTCCTCTCTCCAAGGAGGAGTTTTACCAAGCATGCCTAATGAGCGGTATTAAGTAATACTATCATCAGGGAAATGAACACGGCGGTCTTTGGACTTTGGTTTTGGTAAAGCGGATGGTGAAGCGCATGGCAAAAGAGGGGGAGCTGGTGGTGGGCTTCCATCGGAGGAAGGAGAGCTCTTTTTTTCTACAGGTTCTGTAAGGACTTTTACAATAGCGCGCTCAAAAAGCCCTGATAAACCCCCTATAGCAGGACCAAGTTCGAGATCTCTATGGTCTTGTGTGATACAGCGCCTCGCTCTTTCTTTTAATACGTCAATATGATGCCTTAAACGGATACGGCCAACCAGTGTAGCAAGTATAGCTTTTTCTCGTTCCCTGTGCGTACTTAGGCTGGTTTCTACAATAATAGAAATCGCACGCAGAAGATTTAGATCATCTAATAGAGCTTCCATCGCAGAGACCATAGAGTCATCTTTAGGCAGGGTTATCCAAGTTATGATTCTCGTGTATAGAGAAAAATTATTCCCCTCCAGAAGGTTTGTATGCTCTGTCTCATCAAACTGTTTTAATACCGATAATACACGGAGACATAAAGTCTCCGTTGGAGATGGTGTGGGAGATGTTTGAAGGGTATAGAGCCGCTCTAGAAGAGGTACGGGAGAAGGGAAAGTTGCTGGCGGTTTAAGGGTGCGGTGGAGCCTATTACAAATTCTAACTAAAAGAGAGAGTTCTCTTGGTGTTAAGCCTTCTGGTTCTCTTAGCGCTATTGTATACAACTCGATTCTTCTTCTATCGATACTGGCAAGGAATCTAATTGTAGAAAAAGTGACAACACGGCGGTCCATATCAGTCTGTATTTCGGCTGGTGTCATGGGATTTTCTTCTACGACACCAAGCCTTCCTGCTTCTTCTCTAGTTAAGGCTCTTGGAGGTGGTTCTAACAAAGCAACTAAAAAAGGATGACGTGTAACTACTGCCATATTTCGAGAGAGCCTGAGGTTAGAAGATGAGGGGCACCATTTTTTTCAAAGATAAGACGGCCATCGGGGGATAGGCCTTTGATAACACCAGCTTCTCCCTCTATAACAGCGCTCTTTTCTATAAAGGCGAGCTTTTTTGCAAGTCTTGGAAAGAAAGGGGTAAACCCCTCCGTGCAAAAGATGCGAAGGTCTTTGGTAAACGCTTCGTTGATAAGGCGACGTAATTTTTCTAAAGAAAAGGTTCTTTGGCTCTCTGCAAAAAGCGAGGTTGCTTTGATGGGGATAAGTTCGAGGGTTTCTCGTTTCATATTCACATTAAGGCCATAGCTTACAATCGCTTTATCACCTTTGATAGTACATAAAATGCCTGAGACTTTTTTGTAGGTAAGAAGGATGTCGTTTGGCCATTTAAAGAGCGGTACAAAACCCTCTTTTTCTAATACAGTGATGATAGCGTAAGCAAGGAGCTGTCCTAAATTATGAAGAGGAAGACCCTGTGGCAGAGTGAATAGGAATGTCCCTAAGATATTTTCAAACCCTGAGGCGATCCAGGCATCCCCTTTGCGACCAATGCCATGGGTTTGCGTGTGGGCGTAAAAAAAGAGGCTCTCTTTTACACCTTTTTCGGCCTCTCTGACAGCATGAAGGTGTGTCGAGTCAACCTTCTCTAATAGAACTTCTGTAAACATATTGCGAAGCTGTAATAACGCGATTAGAATAAAATAAAATAGAAAATAACAGAAGAGAAAAGCAGATTATAAAAAATTGGAAAGGCAGTTTTTTACGACATTTTGCGACATTTTTTGCGACACAATTTACTTAAAATTGTCGCAAAAAACCTGTCTGAAGGGTTTTTTAGTTAGTTTAGAGAATTCTGTAAAGCTGCTTGCGAAGTTATTGTAGCAGAACTATCATAGGATAAAAATAACAGAAGAGCAGCTTAAGGTGTGGGAGCCGTCGTATTTACGTCGCATAGACTTTCGTGTGATACCGATACTTCTATCCCTTATGATCGTCTCTATTTTAGTGATCAGCTCTACAGCGCAAGAGGGGGTGCCGAACCTCTTCTCACCGATGGTTAAAAACCAGGTTGTCGCTTTTACCATCGGCTCCTTTCTCTATCTTTTTTTAGCCTGTTTTGACTACCGCCTTCTGAGAGAGTGGACTTGGTTTGTTTACCTTGGGATTGTGGTGATGCTTATTGGGCTATACTTTACGGCCCCTATCCACAATGTAAGGCGCTGGTACCGCTTTCCCTTTATTCCTTTTGATATACAGCCATCAGAGTATGCAAAGTTCGTAGTCGTTTTAACGCTTAGCTGGTTTTTAGAAAAAAAGATGATGGTGATCAGATCGCCTAAAGTCTGCTTGCAAGCGCTTTTAATCGTCTTAATCCCCTTTGCTCTTATCTTAAAGCAGCCCGATCTTGGCACAGCTTTAATTGTCTTTTCCATCGCTCTTGCGATCTTCTATTTTTGGGGGGTAAATCGCACCATTGTCAAAGCGCTTCTTATTGGAGGTTCGATTTTATTTGGCTTTGTCTTGCTAGTCTTTTTAGGGATTCTTTCACACGAAGAGATGCGTCCTTTTTTTACAACTTTTATGAAGGAGTATCAGTACGAGAGGCTCAATCCTAATACGTACCATCAGAGAGCCGGACTTATCGCGATTGCTCTTGGCAAGGTCTTTGGTAGCGGCTTTGGTAAGAGTGAATTTACAGGCCACCAGTGGCTGCCGTACGCCTACACAGACTCTGTCTTTCCAGCCTTCAGTGAGCAATTTGGTCTGATAGGCGCTTTTTTTCTGCTCTTCCTGTTTTTTAGTTTAATTTATTGCAGTTTTCAAGTAACAGGGGTAGCAAGAGATCCCTTTGGAAAATTACTCTCTCTAGGCATGGCTGTGTATATAGCGATGCATGTGATCATCAATATCGGAATGATGTCTGGTTTTCTTCCGATCACAGGGGTGCCTCTCATTTTAGTCTCTTATGGTGGCTCATCAGTAGTTTCTACTATGGCGGCTTTAGGTGTATTACAAAGTATTTACGCAAGAAGGTTTACTTTTTCATGATAGAGACACTGTTTCAGAAAAATTTGTGGGTAGGTAAAGGGCTTTTGGGTTTAAGTATGCTCGAGGATCCTCTATCTGTTTGGCTTAATCTAAAGGTCTCTAAAAAAGATTCTAATGAAGAGGATGAAAGGATGCAGTGGTTTGCTGAATACCAAGTCCTAGGGTATTCGCAGCCGATCATCAATAGGTACACCTTTTCTACCATCATAAAAAACCACTTTTCTATCTCTTTAGAAAACGAACTTTGGGGCAAAGCAGAAGGGCTGGGCTTTATTGATGCAAAAAGCATCTCTATGGAGTTTCCCCGTGGTCCGCACGGCTTTGAAGGGTTTGAATCGATCACCTTTGAAAATGAGACAACCATCCAGTGGATTGGAGAATTTCTCACAAGCGAGGGGCTCCGTAGTGTCTTTAACATGCGCGTTATGAAGTGTGAGAAGAAATCGGTTATAGAGGCGCTTTCTTGAAAAGAGTCTATCTTTTAGCCCTTCTCCTTCTTACGGGCTGTTTCCATGGCCAAGCGGTTATGACCCTTAACACGTTTCAGAGCATCCCGACAGGAACCTCTGAAGAGCGGCTACGTAAAACCTATGGCGCCCCTCTTCATATATACCATAAAGCAAATGGCCTTACCGTCTATGAGTACTCCGAGCGCTTTACCTTAGGCCCCATTGAAAATCGGGTTGTCGAAGAGCGTCGCTACTACTTCTATATCCGCGATGGCGTTGTTACCTCAAAGCAGATGGTTATCCAGAATCCGCCTGCCTTCGAGCCTATGAACGACGTCAATCCAAGCGAACTATAAAAAATTAGGAGTCTTGAACTAAAAAAGCCTCTTAGAATTTTCTAAGAGGCTTTTTAATTTTAAAATAGAGGCAACTTTTTAGGTTGCAATGATGATGTGCACGCCAGAAGGAAGTGTGTAGTTTTTTAGTTTGTCGATAGTCGCAGAGGTCGGATTATGGATCTCTAAAAGACGTTTGTGTGTACGCATTTCGAACTGCTCACGCGCTTTTTTGTTTACGTGTGGCGAGCTAAGAACAGTGAAGCGCTCAATACGTGTTGGTAGGGGGATTGGTCCTACGATACGGGCGCCTGTTCTTTGTGCTGTCTCTACAATGTCTTTTGTAGCGCGGTCAACAACTCTATGGTCATAACCCTTTAAGCGAATCCGAATTTTTTGTTTCTTTGTTGGCGTTGCCATAGAATTTCTATTTAACTCCTTACGACTTTTTCATGATTTTTTCTTGTTGGCTTTTTGGGGCCTGCTCAAAGTGGCTAGGTTCCATGGTGAAATCGGCTCTGCCGGAAGTGAGAGAGCGTACGATGGTAGAGTATCCAAACATTTCAGCAAGAGGCACTTGTGATTCAATTTCAACACTTGTACCTTTTGATGTCTGGCCTTGGATCTGACCTCTACGGCGGTTTAAGTCGCCGATCACATCACCAAGACAATTCTCGGGGGTGCGAACGACAACGCGCATAATTGGTTCTAAAATAACAGGCCCGCATTTTCTAGCGGCTTCTTTAAGGGCCATAGAAGCACAAATTTTAAAGGCCATCTCGTTTGAGTCTACCTCGTGGTAAGAACCAAACGTAATAGCAACTTTTACATCGACAAGAGGGTAGCCTGCCACAACACCCGTGTTAAGGCCATCTTCAATACCTTTAATACAAGCTGGGATATACTCTTTAGGAATCACACCGCCAACAACTTTATTGACGATTTCGTTTCCTTTACCAGGTTCATTTGGCTCGATCTCTAAGCAGACGTGTGCGTACTGACCGCGACCACCAGTTTGTTTGACGTATTTTGTTGCGGTGTCACCCGGCTTTGTAATGGTTTCGCGGTAGGAAACTTCTGGAGCCCCTACGTTCGCTTCCACTTTAAATTCGCGGAACATACGATCACGTAGAATATCTAAGTGAAGTTCACCCATACCTGCGATAATAGTCTGGCCTGTCTCTTCGTTTGTAGTGACACGGAAAGTCGGATCTTCTTCAGAAAGAGCAGAAAGGGCTTGTGAGAGTTTCTCTCTATCAGCTTTCGATTTTGTTTCGATAGCCATGGAGATAACCGGCTCTGGGAAGTGCATCTTCTCAAGAACAAGGGGATGGTCTGGTGAGCAAAGAGTATCGCCCGTTGTAGCGGAGCGAAGACCGATCACACCAAAAATATCACCTGTATAGAACTCTTCACGGTCAACGCGCTGGTTAGCGTGCATCTCTAAAATACGAGAGACGCGCTCTTCTTTATCTTTTGTGGCGTTGTATAAAACTGTACCCTTGCTGAGCGTACCAGAATAGAGTCTAAGGAAAGTAAGACGACCTACATATGGGTCTGTCATAACTTTAAAGGCAAGAGCTGCAAGTTTTTCTCCATCTTGAGGTTGGAGCATAAAAGTGTCTTCGCTGTCCACAACGTGTGCCATAACTTCACCACGATCGATAGGTGAGGGCATCCAATGAACAACAGCATCTAGTAGAGGCTGAATACCTTTGTTTTTAAAAGCAGTACCACAAAGAACTGGGAATAGACGGTTACTGCAAACCCCTTTACGGATGGCAGCGTGAATCTCTTCTTCTGTAACAGATTCTGGAGCTTCCAAAATCTTTACCATGAATTCTTCGTTGGTATCATCAAGCGTTGCAAGTTCTTCTAAGAGCTGTGTGCGTAAGGCTTGGCATTTTTCTTCTAAATCGGCTGGGATTTCAGCAGTTGTATAAGCGGCACCGAGAGTCTCTGATTCAAAAATATAGGCTTTCATGGTGACTAGGTCAACCATGCCTTTAAATTCGCCTTCTGATCCGATAGGGCATTGTACAGGAACGGCATGAGCCCCTAATTTTTCGCGCATAGTGTCGATACACATCCAGTAGTCAGCGCCAACGCGGTCCATCTTGTTGATGAAGGCAATTCTAGGGACTTGGTAGCGAGTGGCTTGGCGCCATACAGTTTCAGATTGTGGTTGTACGCCGTCTACAGCACTAAATACAGCGACAGCACCATCGAGAACGCGGAGAGATCTCTCCACTTCAATTGTAAAGTCAACGTGCCCCGGAGTATCGATGATGTTGATCTTGCTGTCTTTCCAGTAAACAGTGGTACAAGCAGAGGTAATAGTAATACCGCGCTCACGCTCTTGTTCCATCCAGTCCATCGTAGCAGCACCTTCATGCACTTCACCCATTTTGTGAAGGCGGCCTGCGTAATAGAGAATACGTTCTGTAACTGTTGTCTTTCCAGCATCAATATGCGCCATAATTCCAATATTGCGCAATTTATCAAGTCTGTCTTTATCCGATCGGGGCATAGTGGATCCTTACCATCTGTAGTGTGCAAACGCTTTATTAGCTTCAGCCATACGGTGAACATCATCGCGTTTTTTAATTGTAGAACCTTGGTTATTAAAACAGTCTTGTAACTCTTGTGTGAGTCCATCGATCATGTTCTTGCCGGCTTTTGACTTGGCGTTTGTGATAAGCCATTTCATCCCGAGAGATCTGCGGCGGCTTTGGTGAATTTCAACTGGAACTTGATAGGTGGCTCCACCGATTCTGCGAGACTTTACCTCTAAGAGAGGCATAGCGTTCTCTAGAGCTTTTTCAAAAGCTTCTAAAGGATTTTCAATTTTAACTTTTTTAGCAAAATTTTCCATCGCTTGGTAGACGATTTTGCGAGCTAAAGTTTTTTTACCGTCACGCATAACACGTGTGATAAATTTCTCTACTTCTAAGCTATTATATTTAGTATCTGGCTCTACTCTGCGTTGAACCGTTTTCCCTCTTCTAGACATAGTCCTCTATTTCCTATTTTCCTTTTTTGGCGCCGTACTTCGATCTGGCTTGTTTACGATTTTTCACAGCAGCACAATCAAGAGCTCCGCGGACAACGTGATAACGTACCCCCGGTAAGTCTTTAACTCTGCCCCCGCGAACGAGAACGATGCTGTGCTCTTGTAAATTATGTCCCTCACCGCCGATATAGGAAGAGACTTCCATGCCATTGGATAATTTAACCCTAGCTACTTTTCTCAAAGCAGAGTTAGGCTTTTTAGGGGTCTGCGTCTTTACTTGAAGGCAAACGCCTCGTCTTTGTGGACATGATTTAAGAGCAACAGATTTGGATTTGGCTTTAAGCGGCCTGCGTGGATTTCGAATAAGTTGATTGATTGTGGGCATAGATGCCTTTTCTCTCCATGTTGCTAAAAAAGTACTTAAGGACTATAGCTAAGAATTAGATTTATTGCAAAATATTTGTCCGAAGAAAAAGCAGATTGGTGATATGAAAATAGTTTTTTTAATTTTAGCGGTTGTTTCTCAGGGAGCTCTTGTAGCCGAAGAACTCTCTCTTTTTGATGTAAAAGAGAGGGCCGAGGAGATCTTCTCCCACCATTTGTATCATAGAGAGCTTACCCCCCTCCTGTTACAAAAGTCCTATAAAATATTTTTATCAGAATTTGATCCGGACGGCTTATATTTATTGGAAGAAGAGGCCGAACTTTACCTTTCTGTAGAAAAAGCAAAAGAGACTTTTCTGGGCTTTGAGAAAAAAAAACCGCTGCTCTATGCTGACTTGCAAAGTCTTTTTTCTAAAAGTGTGAAGCGAGCTAGACGTCTACGGTCTCATTTAAGAAATGAACTTGTTGCGGAAGGTAGCCTCGATCTTAATTTTAAAAAGATTTTTTTTACACCTTTCCCCAAAAATGTTGAGGAGCAGGAAAAAAGAATCAAAAGTGCGATGGAGCATTGGCTCGCTCATTACGCAATAGAGAGAGGTAAAACCTCTTTGGATAGCGAAGAGCGTTTTCTTGTCCTACAATTTCATGAAAAGAAACGGCGCGAGCATGAGGAGAAATTTCTAGGCGGCACTTTTGGAAAGAAAAAGGCTTCTATTGGCCGAGAGCTTCTTAAAGCTATCACCACAAGTCTTGATAAAGATAGTAAAGTTTACGAACAAGAGGAGGGCTCTCTTCTTAAAGAGGATCTCCAGAAAAAGTTCTGTGGCCTTGGTATTACACTAAAAGAGGCTCCTGAGGGGGTAAAGATCGTAAAAGTCTTGGCAAATAGCCCTGCAGAGCGATCTGATCTTCGAAAAGGCGATATCCTTCTTGCGATCGATAAAGACAAGGTATCCTCCCTCTCTTTTAGAGAGACTCTTAAGAAGTTAAGAGGCGAGCCTCAAAGTTCGGTAAAGCTTCTAATAGAGCGACCTCAAAGCGGTCCTTTGCAAATGGTTATGGCAAGAGAAGAGCTTGTGCCGGAAGATCGGATAAAGCTTACTTATGAGCCTTTTGGAGATGGTCTATTAGGTGTGGTATCTATCTCTTCTTTTTATGAGGGAGTTTTTCAAGAGCTGCAAGAGTTTTTAAAAAAGTTAAAAAAACAGGGCCGTATCTATGGGCTTATTCTAGATCTTCGTCATAACCGTGGTGGTTTTTTAGATGAGGTTCTAAGATCCCAAACGCTTTTCACAAAAGAGACGCTTTTAGCGCAAGGCCTCTATAGAGAAGGCTCTTTTCCTTTTGTCCAAAGTGAGTTAACAGAGGTTCTTTATGACACTCCACTTCTCCTTTTAACATCGCGCTATACAGCTGCTGGCGGAGAGCTTTTTGCTAAATCTCTACAAGAGAAGGGCGTTGCTCTTGTGATGGGGGATGATCGCACCTCTGGACAAGGTTTAATTCAGCACCAAACGATCACAGAGGGAGCCTTTCCTTATCAAGTGACCATAGGAGAGCTTCTGTCGCCTAAAGGGGAGTATATCTCTTGTAAAGGCGTTTCATCTGATATAGTTGTGCCAACGACTTTTTGTAATATAGCTGTCAAAGAAAAAAGC
Source organism: Verrucomicrobiota bacterium (assembly GCA_018240105.1). Lineage (GTDB taxonomy): Bacteria > Chlamydiota > Chlamydiia > Chlamydiales > 2-12-FULL-49-11 > JAFEGE01. The sequence goes on from JAFEGE010000115.1 coordinate 18,207, forward strand.
CTCTTCTATCCGGAGCCGCTTTTACCTAAAAAGAGTCTGGATTATCTCCCCATCGTCTCTTCAAAAACCTCGCTAACCGGTATGTTAAAACAGCTTATTAGAAACTCAGAGCTTCGGCGCCAAGAAGATAAGAACTTTAAAGCCTTTATGCGCCTTAAAGAAGGAAAAGCCTCTGATCCCGAGGAGTCTCTTGCTTATGGTGAGGAAGATCTCTCCCTTAAAGAGGCTCGCAATATTCTTAAGGACATAGCGGTCTTACGGTATTTCAAGGATAAGCTTGTTAAAGAATAGCGAGAAGGTGTTGGATCGCTTTTAGGAGTTTTTTTTGTGGCCCTTCTGGGTCGAAGGAAAACTCCATGTTTTTTTTAAAGTAAGTAAATAATGCTAAAATAGGCTCTAGCTCTTTTGCCCATTTAGCCACGGTCTTTAAAAAAATTTCTAGTGCTAATAATTTATCTTCGGAGATCGGAAGTTGTATAAGCAAGGCTTCAGCAACGGCAAAAAAAGCGACAAGCTTTTTATGTTTATTTTTTGAAAAGAGCTTCTCTTCTTCTACAGGTGTTACAACAGCAGATAAAAGAGAGGGGGAGCCCTCTTTTTTAGCTAAAGGTAGAGACTCTTTGGCTTGCAAACAGCTTAAAAAGGCTTCTAATAGAGCGCGCTCTTCTTCCGATAGCTCTTTTAAAAGATCGGGATGAAGGGGTTTTGGCATGCCCGGTTTCTTCTCTTTAAACTTTTGCCAAATCTCTTTAAATTTTTCTTCCATACAACGCCTCTACTAATATTGTATAAAAAGAGCTTATTAAATCTTAAAGGGCTCATATCTAGTAGATAAAGCTCACCTTCGAAAGAAAGGCTATTGTCAGAAATCAATAAAACCTTTATCCTTTGACGTCAATTGCGTTTAGGCTAGATAGCTCAGATGGTAGAGCAGAGGACTGAAAATCCTTGTGTCGCCGGTTCAATTCCGGCTCTGGCCACATCACCGGAGACATTTTCAGAAATGGTAATGTCTTCGGCTTTTTCATTTTGTAAGCCATTGTTTTTCTGTAAGATAAGCGCGAGCGCAGGATTCAATGCGCTGGTTCGATAATTTCCATCTTGAAAAACCAATTTTGCGGGGAAGATCGAACCAAGCAGTTTTCTTCGGGCTTGCGGTTCGGCCTCTTGAAAATACCAGGTCAAATCCTTCAAAAGACTCATCCCATATCGGGCATACTTCTCGAAAGCCGTATCAGCAATTTCTAGATCGTTCATTTGGATCGTCAGTCTATCAATTTGCTCCGTAGTATGCATTTTCAGACGTTTATAAGAATCTGCGTCCATCTCTCCTGTGAGAAATCGCTGTTGATCGAGTTTTAGAAGATTTTGTTTATGCTTTTCAATTTCTACCCCTAACTTGTGGATCTGTTGATCTCGATCACCCTCTTTTGCTTTAAATAGCACTTCCATCATAGCCATTTGGAGATCGATAATTTCTTGCGGAGGTTGTAGAGTGCCTAGAAACTGTAAAAACCGTTCATTAGCAAAATCAGCGTTGACGCGCACTTTGCATGATCTTTCACAGTGGTAGTAAGGATATTTTCCACCGTTGCCTGAAGAAATGCTTCCGGTCCATGTTTTCCCACATTCAGGGCATGTTAGATGGCCTCTTAATGGGAATTCATCACGGAGCTTTTCTCTCGTGCGTAAACAGGAGTTAGTCTCTGTACGTTTATTTAAAATCCGTTGAACCTTCAAGAACAATTCCTCAGAAACAATCGCTTCATGAACCCCCTTCACCAGACATCCTTCTTCATTTGTGGTTTCTGGCACATAAAGCTTCCCTGCATAGACAGGATTCCTAAACATCTGGCCAAATTGACTGCGCTGCAATCGAAGCCCATTTTTCCAGGATGCTTTTCTAACATCTTCAATAGGAAAAGCACCTGTAGCAAAGACCTCAAAAGCTTCACGAACGAGTGGAGCTTTATCATCTGGAACAAGCAAAGGAGTTTTTAGAGCGCTTCGGTCTTTAGAGTAGCCTACTGGAGCGTATCCGTATGGATAGTATCCCTCTTTTAAAGCGCGTACGATCCCCGATTTGGTGTTCCTTGACCGGATGCGGTTATCAATCTCCGGAAGAGTCATATTCAGCATCGTGAGCAACAAATTTGCCGGATTATCTGACTCTTCTCCATCATCCAGTGTGATAACTCGGGTTCCGTAAGACAGAAGCTCACGGTTCATGAGAATGGTATTTTCAATGTTCCTTGAGAACCGACACCATTTCGTTACAAACAGGTACTGAATCTGTTTTTTATGTCTCTTAAGGTAATCCAGTAGCTGCTGAAAATAGGGGCGTTTGAAATCTTTAGCGCTGTATCCCTCGTCCTTGTAGTGAGCAACAACGTGAATCCCTCTTCGAGCGCACTCTTTGCGTAGGAGATCTTCTTGATGAGCTAAGCTAAATCCATAGTCAGCTTGTTCGTCGGTCGACACCCGTGTATAAATGATCGCTGTTTTGGGCTTTTGATCTCTCGCAGAGTATTTCATATTCAATTTGACAGAGCCTCTCTATGAATTCTTTAATGATTTTGGCTTCACCGCGGGAATATTTTTTTCCGTAACGATTGAGAATCTCCAAGGTTTTTTCTTCCGAAAGCATAGCGTTTTCCACTGCTTTTCGAAGGGGAGCCTGAGTTCTTCAAGAGAGCCTTCTGTTTTTTGTAGCACGATGTTCCATCGTGGATAATTAGATAACTGCATAGCTGTTATAGCTTTTTGTGAATGGTTCTTTTCCTGGTTTTGATCCCACCATTTTCATAGTGGTTTTCAATACTCACATTTTCATGGTCTTCTTCTAATTCATCTTCTTTGGTTGAACCAGAAAAGCTTTTAACAATTTTTACATCGGTCAGTTCATTTTTCTTTTTAAGAATATGCAGATAATCGAAGTCTTCGGTATTCATAAAATCGATGATTTTAGCTTGTTTAGCAGAAATTGTTTGTTGAAGAGGGAATGACCATTCAATCTTTTTGCGTAAAATTTGATTTAAAAGAGGATTTAGGAAAATGCTTATGTGAGATTGAAGTGCTCCCATGTAAAAATTCACGACCAACTCTTCATAGGAGAGAAATTCGCCTCGCCCTTCTGGGAAAATAATGAGGAAGGTTGGGAATTTCATGAAAATTGCACCAATCAGGTAATAGTCAATAAAAGTAAGTTCATCGTTTGGAGATATCTTTTGGAAAAATGAAGACTTAACCTTTTTTATCTGCTCTAAAGAAATTCCTAATTCCCTAGCTTTTTTGATCACTGATAGCCACAGGGTTTCAATGAGATTAAAGCGACGCCAACCTTGTGATGAATCTCGTTCACATTCGATTAAGCCCAATGAGTCCCAGTGGGTCAATACTCGATAGGAGACGTCGCTTTTTTCTATCTCGAGATGTCGAGAGTGGAATCGTTTTATGATTTCAGTAGCTTTTGGAGAATCGCAAAGCATTCCAAGATTAATGAGGAAAGAATCGCCTCTGAAAACAGGTGACTTATAAGAATTTTGGTCTTCCATACACATCCTTAGCTCTAAGAATGCTTAAATCTAACATATATGTAAGATTTTGGAAATAGAAATTGGAATCAAGATAGGTGTCTTCGATTATCAGGCAGAAGAATTACAACTTGGTCGCCGAATTGTGAAAGGTCTGGCAAAGGAGCCTCAGGATCGTAAATGATAACTGGATCTAGAGGAGCTGATTTTCCTTTCAGAGTTTCTTCGAGCTTTTTCAGCCTCTTTTTAATGGAAGCTTTCATGAATTTGCCGTTCTTCTAATTTCTTAAGCCGCTCCTCAAAGTCATTCATCTCTATTACTTTCGCTTGTCTTTCGATGATTCTGGTCAGGCAATCTCCTTCTGTAGGGGAGAGTTCTCCACGGGATACGGCTTGAGCTACTCTATGAATTGCTTCTAAAATATCTGAGCCGGTTTTCACCGGAGGTAAGTTGATAAATATCGGAGCTTCTTTTTTAGGTGGAAGAACGCGATCCAGTACAAGCTTGATCGCTTGGATATTTCCTCGCTTTGCTTCTTCTATGGCCTTATGGCAGATTCCTTCAATCTCTCCTTCAAATAGAGCTTCTGCTGCGAGGGTCGCTTTATTTCTAATCCCCTTTGGTCTGCCAAGAGGGTTTCCAGAGCGGCCCTTGCTGAACTTTCCCTGTTTTTCATCTGTTTTATCAGGCATTAGATTTTCTAAGTTTTTTAGTTTGGAGGAAGCTGAAGGTACATATTGTAATAGTTTGCATAGCCTGTTCCTGGGGGAGCAATTTTTCGAACTCCGCGTGAGATCAATAAATCCGCAATTTTCTTGTTGTTCATCAAGACTGCTACTTGAAAAGGAGTTAGCTCGGAGCTATCCGCTGAATGTATGTCAGCCCCTTTTTCGATAAGAAGCAAAGCTGCTTCAGTTTCATTGCGTCGTAACAGCATTTGAAGAGGACGATGACCATTCCTTGTTCCTTCATTAACATTTTGACCGTCATTAATAAGCTTCTCACATACGGATTTTAACTGTTCTCCTCGTAAATGCTTATGCTCTTTAGAGCCTATCAGTTTTCCTAGAGAGAGCTGTTCTTCGATTTGTGATAAGGTTTTCATTTCTTGTTGTGGCGTTGATTGAGCAAGTGATGCTCTCCAATGAAGGGAGGGCAATTTTTCAATTTTGGATTGCATGATGGGTTCATTTGTAAGTAGGGATGGGCGAATTTTTCCTTTTTCAATCAGGATTTTTAGAAATTCTGCTTCTTGTTCAGTAAAAGGAAATAGTGTGGCAAGAGCCTGTTTACACTCTCGAAGTTTGATATCTTTCCAAGATCGATGATCTTGCTCGTTCTTGATATTCCGCAAGACAGGGAGAAGTTGTTGTCGAAAATCAGCTTCATCGAACAATAGGGATTCAGGTGAGATCTCTTCGGGATTCTTAATTGAACTCATCCCAATATATAGAATAAACGCTAACCGTAATCGCTCTGGATTAAACTCTATTTTGGTTAATAGGTGATGAGCATCAAATAAATCGCGTGATGCATTTCGGGCAAATAAAGCGGTCAGTTTTCCAGCTGCTAGCTCATGAAAATCAAGAATTCGAATTCCATGTATTTGATGGTGGCCGGTAATTTTAGAGGAACATTTCTGAATATCCCAAAGTGGGATTCTGAACATGAAATTCAAGTCAACTTCCAGATTGCCTTGATTACCAAGGACACCCTGATATTTCAACTGCCATTTTCCACCGGCATGTTTGGCAGGGATACGACGTATCATCAAATTTTCTCGCTGGAAAACAGCTTCCATAGCCTTTTCAACAAGGGGACGTTCGCTCATCATTCCTTCACGATCCGGCCTTCCTATATAGTTTAAATCGATATCAACCGATAGGCGAGGAAGATCGAAGACAAAAAGGTTGAGGGCTGTACCCCCTTTTAAGACCAACCGTTCTTGTAAAAAGGGATGGGCATTAATTCCCTCAAGAACATTCATCAGATGCCAGACTTTTTCCAATATTTCAACACGGAAACCTGTGCGACTCGATTCTCGAATAAGCAGCTCTTTAGAAATTTTCATGAGGTTCTTCCCAAGTTCTCTGGAGTAATGATTTTGGAACGATAAGATTCCATCTAGCAATAAGCTGATTTGGCTCTTTATTATGAAGATCTAAATAGTGGGGGCTTTTGGGTATAAATTTATCAAAAGTTGCTAGGTCTTTTTCTGAAAGACTAAATGTATCACGGTGTTGATCAAGAAAAAATGCTATTCGAGCATAAGTAGTCGCGTTATTTAGAAGTTTGGCATACGCCAGTACCTGCTGAAGGTTGAGATATTCAATAGATTCTAAGGAACGCCAAATTTCTTCCCAGTTACCGATCAGAGTGGGTCTATCAAGAATATCCACAAAAGTGCGTTCTAAAGTTGTAACCCGAAGCTTACATCCCTGATAATCGACAATTTCAATCCCGAGAGCCGGACTAGCTAGAGTTCCTTTGGGAATAGAAATGCCTTTAAAAGCGGTACCACGAAAAATAAAAGGAGGCTTTAATTTTCTCTGAGTAACATAGATAAAATCAGTTCGTAAAGAGTGCAGCTTCCCATGAAAACCCAAAGATGTATGGTATGCCAAAGTGGCGTCAACAGTCATTTTACTGGCGATTAGATAAGGATCGATAGGATGAGTTTTCGCGTCAGCCCCTCTAGGAATTGTATAATAAAGGCCTTTCCGAATTCGGATGATATGTCCTTGTCGAAGGTGATAGGATAGTAAGTTATCTAGCGTGCTATTCGCTTTCTTCATCCCAAGCGTAGCTCTCAATTCTTCTGTCGTAAATATTTGATTATGAGCTAGAAATGTTTCCATGTTCATGATTTGAAGATATTCCCTATAACTACTAATAATCTTAGTGGTTAAGGAGTTTTTCTTCAAATAAAAATTTCCTTTAATTCGAGATCGTGCTATAAATTACCTTTTACCCCCTTTAGCCTAGGAGGTTTGGCGTGAACTATTTAAGAGATAAAGTTCTTATTTGGATGGGGAGTTATTTCCCGTTTGTGCCTCGACTCTTTGGATTGAAAGTCCTAAGATTTGGTTACATAGATATAACTCCAGATCTATGCTCTGGTAGTCGACCTAAAGGAGGAGTAGAATCGAAAGTGTCATGGCTCATTGAAAATTTATGGGAATCCCCGTTACCCGTGAAAATCGTGATATCCTGTGTTCAGTCAGATGATGGCTGGGTGCAAGCCTATCCTGTGAATCAAGCTTTGCAAGGTGGGTGGAATGGGGATGTGTCTTGTGGAGAAGAAAAATTCGACCTCGAATCGAGGCAGAAGTACAAAAAAACTTTGGTGCCGATTGAAGGATTTCTGAAGGTAGATCATTTTGCTTCACAGGAACCGCACCCTTCTTGCGGTAGTTCTTTCTCCTTTCAGATTATACCTGACGATAATAGCGTCATCTTGTTGCGTAGGGATTTTCTAAATCGAAAAAGAGGGAAAATCGCTCAATTGATAAGCTATTTCCTACTAAGTGTATGCGGATTTTTCCTAGCGGCTTGCTTACTTGGGTATCTTTGGATAAAATTCGGTAGGCCTATTTGGGAATATTTTTTTCATTGAAATTTCTGACTAATGCAATTTTATGCTCATCTCCTTTTACTTTCATGGATTTTTCAAGCCAAACATGGAAATCAACATAGAAAAACCTAGAAAGCCAATCTTTCTAGGTTTGATTCTTAATCGTTTTAATATATTGATCATCAACAAATTGCATCTGCTAAGATTTTGTCGTTTTTTACCTCATTCGGTGCGCTTACATATGTAACATACAAATCCACCATTTTGAAACTCTAATCCATCGTCAACAGAGCTTCTACTTCAATGGTCGCTTTATTTTTGATTTCTCTTCGCCTGCCAAAAGGGTTACCAGAATGTTCCTTTCGAAGTTTTCCCTGTTGTTCGTCTGTTTTATCAGGCCTAGTTTTCAAGGCCCTTAGTTTTTATGCGGTAAATTAAATTGATATTTTAACCGTAATGATATATGGGTTAACTTTAGATTCAACCCCCACGATAAGATAAATATGAGTTTATTCCTTAAAAATTGTGCAATTATTGATGCTACGCATTCCAAGCCCCATTTTGGTTCTATTTACATTGCTCAAGGTAAAATCTGTGAAATCAGTAAGAATAGTAATCCTGTATCTGGAGCTAAAGAAATTGATCTTGATGGCCGCACAGTTATCCCAGGACTGATTGATGCACATGTACACGTAGCTGCCATAGATATGAATTTAGCTGATGCCCATTATCCAGCATCTGAAGTGGCTATCCAAGCTGGTAAATATTTAGAAGCAATGTTGTTGCGAGGCTTTACAACTGTGCGAGATGCTGGTGGAGCAGATTGGGGTATGGCTGATGCGGTCAATAAAGGATTGGTCAAAGGATCTCGTCTTTTTTTCTCTGGAAAAGCTTTAAGTCCTACTGGAGGGCATGGTGATTTCCGTTCTAAAACAGCAGTTTTTGAGCCTTGTGGCTGTTGCTGTCCTGGCAGTTATCTTTCCAGATTAGCAGACGGAGTTACGGGTGTTAGAGCTGCTGTTCGTGACGAAATGAGAAAGGGCGCTACTCAAATAAAAATCATGGCATCCGGTGGGGTTGCTTCTCCAACTGATAAAATTACGGATTTACAATATTCAGAAGAAGAGATCCGAGCAATTGTTGAAGAGGCTGCTGATCATGGAAGTTATGTAATGGCTCATGCATATTCTCCTAAGGCCATTCAACGCTGTATGCATTGTGGGGTTAGAACAATTGAACACGGAAACTTGATAGATGAAGACACAGCGAAATTAATGACGGCACGCCATGCTTATTTGGTCCCTACTTTAGTTATTTATCAGGCATTGGCTGAAATAGGACAGAAGTTAGGATTCCCTCCGGAGAGTTTGCAAAAATTAGCTGCTGTACGAGAACAAGGATTAGAAGCAATCAAAATTGCACGCAAAGCAGGTGTAAAAATAGGCTTTGGTACAGATCTTTTAGGACCAGAAGCCCATAAAATGCAATTGCAAGAATTTTCGATTCGGAGCTCCGTAGAAACAGCTCGAGAGATTTTGACATCAGCGACATTAGTGAATGCGGAAATTATTCAGATGCAAGGAAAATTAGGAATCGTTGCTAAGGATGCCATAGCGGATCTTTTGGTGTTAAGAGGTAATCCATTCGAAGATATTTCTCTTTTGCACGAAGATCGATATGATCTCATTCTCAAAGAGGGAGTTGTTTACCAAAACCGGATTTCACACAAACTATGAAAGTTACATTGATTATCAATTATTTTGTTACTCTTTTTATGCTTTGCAGTCCGTTGACAGCCATCCCTGTTTTCTTGAGCTTGACCCAAGGGAGAGAAAAGAAACATAGACAGAAAATCGGATTTTGGTCTGGTCTTGCGGTCGCTGTAATTTTAATTATAACAACTTGGATAGGAGCGCCACTTTTAGCTTTTTTAGGAATACGCATTCCGGCTTTCCAATGCGCAGGAGGAATTATTGTATTTTTACTAGCTCTTTCCATGTTGAATGCTCAAATTAGTCCGATGCGACACAGTGAAGAAGAGACCAAAATTAAAGCTCCATCCGTTTCTGTTGTTCCTCTCGCTATTCCTGTTATGGCTGGTCCTGGAGCGCTTAGTAGTGTAATTGTTGCTTCAAATACTTATACCTCTTTAGCCGATCATATCATTCTTTCTATTTGCGGAATTGGTGTGGGAGCTATGGCGGCTGTTCTTCTTTGTTTTGCTGTACCCGTTGAAAGAAAGCTTGGCAGTTCTGGTCTCAATATTGTTACCAGGATTGGAGGATTAATTTTGGCAGCACTCGCAATCGAAATTTTTGTTCAGGGTCTTGAAGGGCTCAAGGTTTTATAGTTTTTTTTGATTCTCGTCACAAATTGAATTAATGTTCTCTTTGCTTGAATTAGGGCCTTTCCTACAGAAATCAAAGATTTGACCTCCTGTGTAAGAAATATTAGCGTGTTTTTCTTACAAGTCTTGACCCTGCCCCATTTTTAGGTCCAAATCTATTCAGACGTTCCCGTTTTTAGTTGCATACATTCTTTCCCCACTTCGTTGGGAGTCTTTCCACCTAGCGCTGTATGTGGCCTTTCATTGTTA
>JAFEGE010000116.1 GCA_018240105.1 Verrucomicrobiota bacterium
AGAAGGTGAGGCGGAAAGAGGCCATCTAGTCCACTTGTAACAAGAAGATCGCCTACTTTAAGGAGAGGCTCTCTTCTTTTTTCGTGAAGCTCCAAAGCCTCCCCCTCTCTATCGGAGAATTCATAGTTAAAGCCAACCCCTCTTAAAAGAGAGCGACGGGTGCGCCATAAGGTGGCGCTAGAGCCTCTAACTTCACCTTTCGCTAAGTAAGAGCTTGTTTCTTCTAAAGAGAGCCTCTCTTTTAACTTCTCAAAAAAGGAGGCGGGCACGTTTAGATCTTCTCGTAAATGATATTGGTACTGCAAAGCCTCTACTGCTTGTAAAAGAACTCTATCTTGCTCGCCATGTCTAAGCACTCTAACAGCCGGGGTCAAAGAAGAGTCCGTGATAAGCCGTATATAGGAGCGATCCTCCTCTACCTCTTCTACAATACCGACAAGCATGGTGCCAACAACAACCGGGCTATTCTTGCTGATGATCTTTTTGCCATAGTAGCGATTTGTCTCCTCTCCCTTATCGACCCAAAGACCGCTACTCCAAAAAGCAGGATCCCGAAAAATCACCTTAGCAACAACAGCAAAGCTCTCCTCTTCGAGGATCTTTTTCATCTCTTCGACACGTCTTTCATAAAAAGTCTTATACTCTTTTTTTTCTAAAAGCCCCTCTATCTTTTCGCACTGCTCCTCTATGCGATTTTCTAGAGAGAGCCACTCCTTTACCTCTAAAATCTGCTCCTTTAAAAGTTGATTCTCCAAACGCAGTTGGATAAGCTCCATCTCACCCTCTGCAATAGAGCCAAAGGAGGCAAATAATTCTCCCGGTAGTAGCACAAGAGATCGAAGCCAAGAAAAGCGCTCTTTAGGAACCTGTAAAAGAACAAAGAGCGTAAGCGCTATGGCAAAATAAGAGGCCGCCTCTTTTTTCTTGATCATAGAGCTTTAGATCCTTGCCATACAGAGCATAAAGCATCTACTACCGCTTCTATATTGGTTGGATTTAAAGCAGCAAGGTTGATTCTGCCTTGCTCTGTAATATAAACGGCGTGCTTTTCTCGTAAGGCTATGATTTGTGACTTCGAGAGGTGAAGCAACGAAAAAAGGCCACAGCCTTTATCTATGTAGGAGAAGTCTACATGTAGTCGTTTACCTAACTTCTGTGCGAGGGTATGGCGCATCGTCACAATTCTAAGGCGCATCTCCTCTAACTCTTTTTTCCAAAGCTCATTAAGATCTGGATGGGTTAAGAGAAGTTTAGCAACGCTTGCGCTATGTTTTGGCGGGTTAGAGTATTGCGTCCGTATCAAAGAGGCGATATTACTAGAGATTCTCTCTCTATCTTTGGCATCTCTCATACAAACAAACAAGGCTCCCACACGTTCCGCATAGACGGCCATCGATTTAGAATAAGAATGAGCGATGAGACATTCAAGGCCATTTTCTAGAAAAAGACGTATAGGGGCTACGTCTTTCTCTATCCCCTGCCCGAGACCTTGATAGGCAGAATCAAAAAATGGGATAAGGCCGTTTCTATCGCAAAGTAAAGCTACCTCTCGCCACTCCTCAAGTGTAAGATCTACACCTGTCGGGTTGTGACTTGTCGGCTGGAGTTGTACAATGGTCTTTCTAGAGAGCTTTGAAAGATATCTGTAGAATCTATCAAAATCAAATTTGCCATCAACCCAGTAGGGGTAAGCCTCTCTCTTGATTCCAACGCGATCAAAGATCTGTGGATGGTTTGGCCATGTATAATTAGAAAGAGCAGCCTCGCTAGAGATTTCATTTTTGAGAAAATCGGATAAGATCCGAAGCGCTGCTGTACCGCCAACCGTTTGAGCTCCTACAACAATCTCCTCTTTCCAATAAGGCCCGAGGACGAATTTGCCCGTTTGCCGAATATACTCTTCATCGCCAAGAATAGGAAGGTAGGTCTTTGTCTTCTCTGTTTTTAGAAGGAGCTCTTCTGCCTTTTTAACGGCAGTAAAGATTTTTGGGGCTGAGCCATCTTCTTCTAAGCAAACGCCATATGTAAGATTAATGCGATCTTTTCTTGGGTCAAGGCGAAATAGGTCATTTAGCCCAAAGATAGGGTCCGCGGGGACCTCTCTTACACGAGCGAATATCGATCTAGAAACCTCTTGCTCCAAAACATCTCCTTACTCTAAACTTACAGCCACCTAAGATCGGGGGCGTTAGCTCAGTTGGTAGAGCGCAACGATGGCATTGTTGAGGCCAACGGTTCGAATCCGTTACGCTCCATGACTTCTCAACAACAATCTGTTTAAAAAATCCGAATAAAGAGAAAAAGATTACGCTGCCGGCTCGCCCTTCTCGACAGCCTCTAAGAAGGCTTGGAGCTGTTTTGCTCTTGTCGGATGGCGCATTTTGCGAAGCGCTTTAGCTTCGATCTGCCTTACACGTTCTCTCGTCACTTTAAAGGTAACACCCACTTCTTCTAAAGTCTTGGGCTTGCCATCTAAAAGACCAAATCTTTCGATAAGGACTGTTCGTTCGCGATCTGTAAGGGTTGATAGCACCTCATTCATCTTATCTTTTAAGATAGAATAACCGGTGGCATCGGCTGGGGATTCTGTTGTGGTATCTTCTAGGAAGTCGCCAAATTGGCTCTCGCCGCTATCGCCAACCTCTGCTTGTAGAGAGATAGGGTGCTGGGCAATTTTATAAATTTCTCGCACGCGATCGGCTGTAAGGCCAAGCTCTTCGGCAAGTTCTTCTGGCGTTGGCTCTTTTCCTGTCTCCATCATCAACTTTTTCGCGCCACGAAGAACTTTGTTGATCGTCTCGATCATGTGGACAGGGATACGGATTGTACGGGCCTGATCCGCAATAGCGCGAGTAACAGCCTGTCTAATCCACCATGTAGCGTAGGTAGAGAACTTATAACCTCTACGGTATTCAAATTTTTCAACCGCCTTCATAAGACCCATGTTTCCTTCCTGGATCAAATCCAAAAAGGAGAGGCCGCGGTTTGTGTATTTTTTAGCGATAGAGATAACGAGACGAAGGTTTGATTCTACCATCTCACGCTTAGCTTCCTGGCTCTTATCCATCCAGCGCTGGAGCATGCGAACATCTTTTTTAAACTCTTCTAATCCTCGTCCGGCTGCGAGCTCTCGCTTAGCAAGCTTGCGCTCTGTTGCCGATAACTTCGCTAAAGCAAAGCGGTTTTTTTCAGCCCTTGGGGTAAGCTCTGTGATCTCTTTTTCTAAAGAGAGAAATCTATCGTAACTTGTTAAGATAACTTCGCCAAAATCCTCGATCATAGCGTAGCGGAAATGGACGCGTCGAAGATAGGCTTGCGTGCGAATACGGCTCTTTTCGATCTCTTCTAAAATTTTGACGCGATCTACTTTTGAGAGTTGCGTCTTTCGAAGTGATAAAAGATATCTCTCTAGCTGCTCGTCTTCTTCCTGAAGAAGGGCTTTAAGGCGAGGGAGCATTTTGAAGAAATGGGTTTTATCCTCAATCTCCTTTTCAACAACAATCTTATCAAAGCGCTCTTTGCTACCAATTAGATAGTGGATAATGGAAATAGTTTCGCTCGTTGCGTAGCGAAATCGCATGATAATTTTTTCAATCTGGATCTGCGCCTTTTCAATGCGCTTAGAGATTTCAACCTCTTCTTCTCTCGAAAGAAGCGGGACAGAGCCCATCTCTTTAAGGTACATCCTTACAGGATCGTCTGCCGAAGCTTCGCTCTTCTTGGAGAGAGCCTCTACCTCTTTAGCCTCTTTCTTTCTCTCTTTTTGTCTCTCTACTTCTGCCTGGTTAAAGATTTGGATATCCATGCCAGAGAGGAAAATCAAGATCTGATCGATCTGCTCTGCCGAGTCAAAGGTCATCGGCAAGATATCATTGATCTCTTCGTAGGTAATGTAGCCTTGATCTTTGGAAATAGCGACAATTTCCTCAATCTTCTGTTGGTATTGAGGATCGAAAGGTTGATTCATCTTTGCTTGTGTCATTACTTTCCTTAAAGAACAGCTTCTTACACTAACAAAAAGCCGCCATTTTGTCTAGGGCTGTGAAAAAAGAGAGGTTGTTTTTACAAAAAAAAGCTATTATAATCGCTGTTATACATATAAAATATTTCCATGTTTATAGAAGAGCAGCTCTCCTTTCTCCATCTGTTACAAACGATACGCGGCCCGCATGTTGATGCAGTTTTGCGTATCTTAAATCTTCTAGATACTGCCTATTTTGCCATAGCTCTTCTGCCTTTTGTCTGGATCGGCTGCTCTTGGCGATGGGGGGCTCGCCTCTTTTACCTCTTCACCCTAAATGAATTTGTAAATCATCTATTAAAACAGATTTTTCAAGTACCACGTCCCTTCTACTTCGATCCGCATCTAGCTGTCTTAAAAGTCTCTGGCTTTAGCTTCCCAAGTGGAGGCGCCCAAACGGCCATGCTTTTAGGACTCCTTCTCATCTCCTACGGCAAAGGAAAATACATAAGGATTTTTGGCCTGTTTTACATTTTCTTTGCCAGTGTAGTTCGAATGCTTCTAGGGGTCCACTTTCCTATGGATATCCTTGGCGGTTGGGTTGTAGGCTTTCTCCTTTTTCTTATTTTTAAATATTTTCACGAACCCCTTGAAAAAGAGACGGCCAGAGCGCCTTTAAAAATTCTATCTATAGTCCTATTCTTAAGTACTCTTCCTCTCCTATTCGACCGTCTACACTCTTTTGTCTCTTTTATTACCATAAGCCTTGGTATTTATTTCTCAACAGAGCACCATCTCTACTTTCCACCTCCAGCTCGTATCTGGCAAAAAATTTCTTTGGGTCTTTTTGCAACTGCCCTTGCTTTTTTCATTGGTTATATAACCACTACCTACTTAGATCCAGATAAAGAGCTTGCCTTCTTTTTTATCGCCGTCTGGATAAGCTTGCTTGCCAGCCCGCTTTGTAAAAAAATGGCCCCCGCTTGGACAAAGAGATAAAGATGTAATGCTTGCCCTCCACCGTGCTATCCAAGAAAGGCTCCTTTCGATACTGCCTAAAGGGGAGGTTGTTCTAGAAAAACCAATCGGATCTCATCGAGCCGATGTGCTTTGGGAAAAAGAGAAGATTGTATTTGAAATCCAGTGCTCACCCCTCTCTTTGGAGGATGCCGTTACAAGGTCGCGCTCCTATCAAGAAAGAGGCTTTGCTCTTGTTTGGATCCTCCATACAAAAACCTTTAACAGAAAGCGCCTGACCTCTACAGAAATTTTTTTACGCACCCTTCCCTGCTACTATACCGCCATGACAAGCCGAACGGTTCTAGGTTTTTATGACCAGGTTGAGGTTATTAAAGAGATGAGAAGAGTTTTTACCTCTAAACCGCTATCTATTGATTTTACAAAGCCTCTTAGAAATCCAAATCTCTCCTTTACGGGAGATCGTTTTAATCAAGAGATAGAGGTTCAAAGAGCCATGGTTTATGTGAAAAAATATTTTACTCCGAAGAGCCTCTTCTCTTACGGTAAGAGCTTTTATCAAAAGGCGCTTCTTTCTCTTCTAAAAAAGCTCGCGCTTCGTGAGTAATAATACGATTTCAGTATGGCTTAAAATTCTTACTCCATGCTAGCCTATTGGTTTCACTTTATTAAGGAAAGAGAGAACCCCTATGGCTGATGAAGCTTCAAATGCAAAAAAACAGGTAAAAGCCCCAACTGCTGCAAAAAGACATAAGCAAGATTTAAAGAAAAGCTTACGCAATCGCGCTGCAAAATCGAAGATCAAAACAGCAAGAACAGTTTTTACAACGCTTACGACAAAAGAAGAGAAGACAACCCACTGCAATCTTTTATACAGTCACTTAGATCGCGCTGTTAAAAAAGGTCTTTTTAGCAAAAATAAAGCAGCCCGTCTTAAGTCTAGATTAGCAGCTCAGGTAGCTAAGGCATAACTCCATGCTAACCGGAGTTGGAGGAGCTGCCCCGCTTGTTACAACGAGACTACCTGACCACTTATCTTTCTTAGATAAGCGCCCCGTACAACTAGCGATTGTTATCAGCTCGGTTGCGGCTTTACATATTGGCCTTCCAAGCGTTGGCCGCTCTGTTCACACCACTTTATTAAAGCCTCTTCATCTGATCCAGAGAGGTGTGACGCTTGTTGCCTCACCTCTCTCACGCGCTTTAAAAGCTCTGCCCCCTATCGCACAAACAGCCAGCGTCACAGCCGCTTTAGCTATCGGCTTTTTTGCAGTACCTGCCATAAAAAGTGGTGTGCGCGCTCTTTTTGCCGGAAAAGATCGCTTCGATAGAGTAACTCTTATCTTAACGCGGATAGCCTCGGCCGTCGGAAGGTTTGTTATGCCAGGAAAGGCGCTCCTTCCGGTCTCTGAGAAATCTGTTCTTGAAACAACTGTTCTTACCCCAGTAGCAGAGACACTCTTCTTTCACGTCCTTTTAGAGCGACTCGGGACTGCCATCTCTTCTAGAATTTCTAATACAACAAAGCGTGCTGTAGTCGAAAGAGTACAGCTCTTAAGCTTTTCAGTTCTCTCTGGGATGACGAGAGTCCAGCTTGTGCCAGCTGTCGCTCAAAGTGTCTATACCCTTGTGAATTTCTATCCGACATCGACAACTTTTGGTCCTGTCTCTGCCCTTAGCGCTCGTGTCACAAGCCAAACTATTGCCTCTTATATTTGCCACTTCTTCCAAGCTATCTTTGCAAGAGGTCGTAGCTAATGTTTATAACACGGCATCTCCCAACAATTGAACTCCCCTCTCTTCCATCCGCAGAAGAGCTTCCACAAAAGATTGAAACAGCTCTTAGTAATCGCTGGGTTCAGACAGCTATTGTCGTAGGTGGAATCGTTTTTTCCTGCCTTATCGTCCCCTCGATTGCCCTCTTTATCAATACCGTTGTATTAGCCCCTTTCTTTCTCTTAGAGGGGCCCTTTATGAGAGTTTTTGAGTCGATAAATGCCTTTCTCCCCTCTTTTACCCCCCTTGTTCAGACGGTGCTTGGTATAGGGGTTATCATCATTGGAAGTATAGCCTACTCTATATGGAAAAGAAACGCTAAGGAAGACTCCTCAAAAGAAGAAGGGGTTCCTTTAGCTTTAAGTCTTGCTACTACTGCTCTTACAATACCGTTTACAGAATCACACTTGCCAGATTTCACCTCCTCACACATAACAGCTGGAAAAAATAGCCTTCTCAAACTCTACATTCTTATCCCTATAGTAGAAGAGATCTTTTTTCGAGGCCTCATTCCCCTCCTCTTTCGTTCGGCTCTTCGCCTTCCTTTCTTTATCGCTTCAAAAATTGCTAAAAAAGACTACATGCCAACGGTAGAAAAGATCATTGCCGTCACACAAAACATCTTCAGCAGCACACTATTTGGTATCGCCCACTCTAGACATCGCCACTCAGCGCGTATTCCTAACGCGATTGTAAATGGAATAACCGCTTGTTTAGCCTATTTCCCAGCTTTTGAGCGTGGTGGGCTCCCCGCTTCAGTCCTCTCTCACATGAGCAATAACGTCTTCACAGTAATCGGTGGCTATATTTTTGATAAAATCGATGGCGCCATCTCTGGCCTCTTCCCGAAAAGAGCTTAGGCCAAAACTAAGCTTAATACGAAAGGATGACGCTAAAGTAGAACTGCACAAAGCCTGTGTGCGGTGACCCCCACGGCGCATCAATGAGCGGAAACGCCATATCAAAGCGCGCTCTCATCCATGTGCCAAAGTCATAACGAAGACCTGGACCTACCCCAGCAAGAAAGTAGTTGCTAGGTTGGCCTGGAGAGGTTTTGACAAGAGCTCCATAGGCTGCATCTAAAAATACTAGAGCTGAAAAGGCATCACAGCCAAGGCCACAGAGTCTTGTGTTCTTTTGGGTATTGAATACCGACCATTTTGGTGATCGTAGCTCAAGATTGATTAGAATACCATCATCTACGTTAACAGCTCTATCCACATAACCGCGTACGCTATTAAAGCCCCCAAGACCTAACTGCTCGAGCGGTATAAGCGCGCCAGAGGCTACTTGCGCTGTTACGATAGTACTAAACATGCTGCCCCATCGGCTATAAGGGTATGTCCATGTGTAGTCGCCTGTAGCACGAAGATAACAATACATATTCTGCGCACCTGGACGAAGAGAGTCGTAACTTGTCTGCGACATACCGTCGCCTACATGCCAAGGCTGGAAGTAGAAGTCTACCTTCGCTGCAAAACTATGTTCAGAAGAATTGCTAGACCCTTCATAAGAGAGCACCCCTTGAAAGATTGTAGCCATAGAGGTAGAGGCTGTATCTTCTCCCACAATAAAATCGTTATTGGTACGCTTCCAGTCAAAGCCAAAACGAGTATCTTGCTTCCAATAATTTGCTTCCGGTAGAGGTATCACATAGCGAGAGCTAAACTGCCAGCTGACGCCATGCTGGACGTTAGCTGGTAAATCATCATGTATCCCTTTAATGTAAGAGACGCCCCCATAGGCCAAAAATAGGTGCCTCCATGTAAAGGGCACCGTATAATGGATCATATGGCCTTGGAATTTTTCAAAGTCGGGCGAGGCGGTATATTGATAGCCGATCACTTGATCAAGGCCCAAGAAATTACCCCAGTTGAAACCGACGAATAGCCTTGCGTAGTCTGTAAGCTTAAAGCCGGTGTTATCAGCCCCCACATAAACGCGGAAAGGACGCTCATCACGGACAACGATCTCTACATCGGTAGAGCCAAATTTCTCACCTGGCTTGTAGACAACACATACCTTACGCCAAGGGCTACGATTTAACCAAGAGACATCCTCTTCAATTTGTTTTGCAGAGATCGCTTGGTCTGGTCTTAGATTGATAGCGTTCATGTACAGGTCTTCAGAAAACCAGCAGTTACCTGTAATATTTACTTTACCAAGGCAAGCTTCGATAACGTTTACAACAATAACGCCATCTTTAATCTCTTGCTCTGGGATATAGACGTGAACTAAGGATTCACCCCTCTTTCTATAATACTCGGCAACGCGACACTTGATCTGCTTTAACCCCTGCTCTGTTAAAGGCTTTCCGACAGCAAAAGTATTCAGCTCTCTCTTCAAACGATCGCGACCGCCGACAGAGATCTTCATCCTATAAAAGTCGACCCCTTTAACAGATTGTAACACATAAGGAGGCGGCACACCCGGATCACCTGAGATAACAATCCCTTTTAATTCAGGAAGCAAAACTCTTTTTTCTCTCAGAGTCTCTGTATATTTAGAGGGTGGGGAAGCTTTAGCAAAAAGTTCTTTATGTTGTGTCTTAGGGACATAATAAGTTACGTCCTCCTTTGCATAAAGAGCGCCACACAAAACACTACAGGTAAGTAAAACGTTACGCATATCTCCCTAATACCAAAAAAAGAATAAAGGATGTATAGTTTTTTTATATAGCAATTCTACTTGGAGCTTTTAAGAGAGCAAAATCCCTAACCTATGGAGATTAAGTTAAGACCTCTTAGATTTTTTATTCTCTCTCTTTTGCCAATTTTGGCAACAGCAGCCCCTAATTTTGACAATATTATTAAGTCAGATATGAAACAATTGGAAGAACTCCGAGAGTGGATTGAAGCTAAAAATCATGTAACTGTTAGTAAAAGAGGGGGCAGCCTCTCTGTAAGTGGCGATGTTCGCGCTAAATATATCACAGCAAATGAAATACGCGATGGCTACCGCAATATCGGAAGAGAGTCTTACCACCCTCTTGTTGGCGATAACAAATTTGGCGTCGCCTTTAACCTTCTCTTTGATTACCGAACTGATGCGACATGGGCTGTCTCCAAACTTAAGTTTGATAACACGGCTGGTATCTTTGGTGGCTCAGAAAATCGCATCCAATTAGAGAGAGCCTTTTTAGGCTTTCGTTTAATCGATGCCGAAAAATTTGTGATCGACCTAGAGCCCGGCCGCAGAAAATTAGATTACGCCTTTGACTCTCGCGTCCAGTTTGACTCTTATATGGATGGCCTTATGGTCTCCTATACCCAATCTTCTAATAACTTTGGTGATTTCTATATACATGGTGGTCCTTTCGTCGTCTTTAACGTTGTCCCCCAATTTGCGTACGTTGGAGAAATAGGTGTTTTAAACGCTTTTAATACAGGGCTTTACGGAAAATACTCTCTAATCGACTGGGACACAAAAGATTATGAAAATCCCATGTTAAACATTGCTTTCGAATTCGTTGTCCATCAACTCCTTCTTGGCTACAAATTTATCCCGCCGTGGATTAATCGCATGACGATTCCTTACGGCGCCTTCCTTATTAACTCGGCGGCTCGCCATCATGATTATCTACATGGCCATCTTGCCAATATTGCTTGGTATTTAGGCTTTAGTATGGGTGAGGCTAAAAAGAAAGGAGACTGGGCTCTCGATACAAACTTTCAATATGTACAGCCACAATCGATCCCCCAATTTGACTTTCGTGGCATAGGTAATGGTGGGACAGATAACATCGGTCTCGACGTCTTAAACCCTGGCCAGAATCGCCTTATATCGCTTGGCCGAACAAACTTCTTTGGCTGGCAAATCGAATTTCTCTACCTTCCAACCAATAACATTACCGTATCGCAATCCTTTAAAATTTCGAGATCGCTCCACTTCTTACCAACCGATTACTACTATCGCCAGTATCGCATTGAGTTTATCTACGCGTGGTAGATCGAAATTTCATAAAATTCTGACTCGTCTTTTCACCAAGAATCGCTAATGTTTCCCATGAGGCGCGTAGACGCGCTGCCTCCTCTTCCTCTAATAGATCTAAAGAGACCCTCTCATCTTTATAGGCAATTCTCTCTGCAAGAGCAAATAAAAGAGCCTCTCTTACCCTCTCCCCTTCCTCAGGCAAAAGAACTTCTCTCTCTACAAGCTCTCGTATCTCTTCAAATGGGGTCGTAAAGGAGATATCATGGAAAAAGGAGAGGTAGTTCACACAATCGACAACAAGGCGAAATAGCTCTTTTTTAAAATCAACAAAGAGCCCCTCTTGACTACCCCATGACTTATATAAACAAGAGGCTTCGTAAATCCTATGGAGGGTCTTTCGTATTTCACCTACAAAAGCTCTATCTTTAGCTATTGTAATTTTAGAGCGAGCAGCCGTAAATTCCTCGTAAAGAGAGGCGTTTCCATAGATGTATTTGGTAAAGTAGAGAATATAACAAAAAGATAAGGCTTTTGCCTCGAGTAATTTTATAAGATCGCTTCCAGAGGTGGAGAGGTGAGAAGAGCCACTATGGAAACGAGACGCTGCAACCTCTGCATAGATGTCTATCCTTTTACTAGTTATCAAAAAACCGATAGTAGTAGAAAAAAAAGACTTGTCAATAGGCAATCTTCTCTATCTATAAGAGGAAGCCAAAGGGGCTGGCATCATATTATCAGGTTTTCTTGGAAAGATCTCCGTAAGAAAGCGCGATGGCTTCATACTGCGAGGGTGGCCCCATAAGAAGCGCTGTAGACTTGCTGTGAGAAATAATTTCTTCCTTGCGCGCGTCATGCCGACGTAGCAAAGTCTTCTCTCCTCTTCAATCCCTTCTGGACTATCCTGTGCATTGATATGAGGGAAAAGCTCCTCTTCCATGCCGACAAGAAAGCAGACATTAAACTCGAGACCCTTACTGTTATGGACCGTCATAAGACGAATCCCTCTCTCTTTACCATTGGGATCGTCTGCTGAGCCTTTTAAGGAGAGCTCTTCTAAAAAGAGGCGTAAGTCAGAGGAGTTATTCTCTTTTTGCCAAGAGTAGGCTTTGGCAACAAGTTCCTCCATGTTCTCCTTACGATCTTCATAACTCTCTTTGTCTTCTTTAAGGAAGTCTTCATAACGGCTATCTATAATAAGACGCTTCATGATCTGATCGATAGGATCCTTGTTCTCTGCCATCCTCTCTATCTCATCAAAGATGTTAAGGTAGACCGTAAGCTCTGCTCTTTGCTTTGCTGAAAGCTTCATCCGAGGGTCACCATCAATCAATTTCTCTAAGAGATCTAAAATAGGAAGGCCATCAGCATCAGCAAACCCTCTAATCTTATCCACGGTTGCAAGGCCAAAGCCCCTCTTCGGGATATTGATCGTACGTAAGAAGGCGATCATATCGCTTCTTGCAACGGCAAGGCGTAAAAAGGCAAGTAAATCTTTGATCTCTTTCCTCTGGTAGAAAGAGAGCCCCCCAATGATTAAATAAGGGATTCTGTTCTTTAAAAGGGCATCCTCTAAGATACGAGACTGGGCGTTTGTGCGATAAAGAATAGCAATCTCTTCCCCGCTATATTTTCTAAGCTCCTCTTGGAGCCTCTCCATAATGAAATGGGCCTCAAAGTGGTCTTTTGCAAAGATCTCACAGCGCACTCTTTCACCTTCACCAAGGCTACTCCAGAGGTCCTTCTCATAGACGCGATCGTTGCAAGAGATAAGCTTGTTAGCTGCCATCAAGATTTGGTTTGTACTGCGATAATTCTCCTCCAGCTTTACTACCAGAGCGCCTGGAAAATCTCTTTCGAAATTCAAAAGGTTATAGCGATTAGCGCCTCGCCAGGAGTAGATAGATTGGTCTGGGTCGCCAACCACACAGATGTTCCTATATTTACCAGAGAGTAGTTTGCAAATATTATACTGGGCGTGGTTCGTATCTTGGTACTCATCCACTAATATATGGGTCCAACGCTCCTGATAAGCATCCCCGATCGGCGCGTTTAAAAGCTGCACCGTCAAAAAGAGAAGGTCGTCAAAATCGAGGGCGTTATACTCTTTAAGTCTTCTTTGGTAAGAGGTATAGACTTCAGAGATAGAGGGATCTTTAATCATCTCAGGAAAGAGTAGCTGGTTTTTTGCCTCAGAGATTTTTTGCTTTGCACTTTTGAGCATCTCTTTACTCTCTGGAAGGCCAAGAGACTTTAAACACTCTTTTATAAGATTTTCGCTATCCTTCTCATCATAAATGACAAAAGAGTTTTGATAGCCGATTTCATGGATCGCCTCACGCAGAATACGGGCGCCTAAGGCATGGAAGGTCGTCGTAAGCACATCTTTTTGGACAAGCTTATGGACCCGCTCCTTCATCTCTTGCGCTGCTTTATTAGTAAAGGTCACCGCTAAAATTTCAGAGGGGGCAACACCTTTAGCAATTAGCTGTCCAATACGATGGGTAACAACCCCCGTTTTACCACAGCCAGCACCAGCCAATACCAAAAGAGGGCCATCTTTATGGGTGACCGCTTTCTTTTGGGCCTCGTTTAAAAAATCCATATCTTGCATAATCAGCTAAAAGGATACGAAAGAAGGTAGAGAATGCGCAAGTGGTTTTTATTCCTATTCATGCCATACCTACTCTTTTCACAAGAAGTGAAGGTAGAGCTCGGCATAGATCGCTTCTTTAAAGAAGATTATAGTAAGCTTCTCTTTGGCAAGCGCGTTGGCCTTCTCACAAACCCCTCCGGTGTCACCTCCTCTCTCCAACCGACCCTACAGCTCTTCTTTGAAAAGGAGAAGGGGTTTCAGATCACAGCTCTTTTTGCTCCAGAGCACGGTATCGATGGTAAAAGCTATGCCGGCGAAGAGGTAGAAAACCGCTTCTACAAAGACAAGATCCCCCTCTACAGCCTCCACGGTAAAACCCGCCGCCCGACAAAAGAGATGCTACAAAAAGTCGATGTCATCGTCTTTGATATCCAAGATATAGGGGTGCGCTCTTATACCTTTGCCTCTACCCTCTTTTACGTAATGGAAGAGGCTGCAAAAGCAAAAATCTCCGTCATCGTTCTCGATCGACCCAATCCTCTCGGCGGCCTCCTTGTCGATGGCCCTATGCTACAAGAAAAGTTCCGCTCCTTTGTCGGCTACATCAATGTCCCCTACTGCCATGGCATGACAATCGGTGAACTTGCCACCTTCTTTAACGAAGAGTATCGCATTGGCTGTGATCTCCAAGTAGTTCCTATGCGCGGCTGGACCCGTGAGATGGCCTTTTCCGAAACAGGACTCCTCTGGATTCCAACAAGTCCACAAATTCCCGAAGAAGACACCCCCCTCTTCTACGCTACCACAGGACTTCTCGGCGAACTAGATGTTGTAAATATTGGTGTCGGCTACACCCTTCCCTTTAAAGTCGTTGGTGCTCCTTGGATCGATGCCGACCGTTTTGCTAAAACATTAAATGAGCAAAAAATCGACGGCGTCTCCTTCACCCCCATCCACTACCGCCCCTTCTTCGGCTCACTCCGCGCTATCGACTGCCACGGCGTCCAAATTCACATCACAAACCAAGCAACCTACCGCCCCCTCAAAGTCCAAGCCTTTCTCCTCGGCATCCTCAAATCTCTCTACCCCGAGCGCGTTGAAAAGCTCCTCCACCAAGTCAAAGAAGAAAAGCGCTCCCTCTTCTACAAAGTCTGCGGCAACGACCAAATGTTTAAACTTCTCCTCCAAGAGAAGTTCATCTCCTGGAAGCTCTGCAACTTCCAGAAAGATGAACGCGATGCCTTCCAGAAAAAGCGCGCCAAATACCTTCTGTATTAAAAAACTTCTAAATTGTTTTTAGCCATTTTCTTACTTTTTCTAAGTAGATTGATGGCTTTAATATCCATAAAGGATTATGTGTTTCACTTGGCCACTCTTCAGAAGGCTGGACATCTGGAATTTCTATAAAAGTAACCTTTACACCTTTTAATCTAAGTTTTTTAAAAGCCTGTTTTGTACATAGATTTGCTAAATCATTTTTTCCTGCTATTAGTAGGACTTTTTTTTCGCCAATTCTCTCCAGTCTTTTATCAATATCTTTAGAATTAGTCACATTTAAACAACATCCATCAAAATGGCTATGGGCGATATACGCCCTCCATTTTAAACTAATAGCATCATTGAAATTTCCTAAATAAGAAGTTGCAAAAGCGCCCAAAGAAAAGCCCGCTATAATAATTTTTTGTTTGTTTATATGAAAACGTATACTCAGATCTTTCAACACAGCCTCCCAACACTCAATCGTTGGATTTATTTTTTCTGGTAGATAAGACATTAATATTTCACTCCCTTCTGAATTAAGAATTGGGAGAGAGACCCATATATAATCAACGCCTCCAGTAATGCCATACCCTAACCAAGTTCTATAATCCGACATTGCATGTGCAGGTATTTCACAAATTACAGGCCATGTTTTATATTCTGTAAAATTATATGGAAGAAATACTATATAATAAATTCCAGGAAAATCTTGCAGATAAACTCTTACTCTTTTTCCAGGCGCTGGACTACCCTCTTCTACAGGAGGAAAGGTACTTAATGGAGAAGTTTCTAAAAAAGAAGCTTTTGTTTCCTTTGATGGAAAATCTAATCCTATCAAGGGTTCTAAAAACAAAAAAAATTAGAAAATTTAATATATATGCCTTTGATTTAAAGGTTGTAGAAATCTTTACCTCAGCATCTTGTGAGTTTGCAATCATCTCTGCGGCTACCTTTCGATAAATCTTGGATAAAACTCCATGGAAGGGGTACGGTTTTGCAAATCTTCAAAGGCAGAAAGGTCCATCTTATACCCATTTTGAAATTGGCTATTTAGCTCCTCTTCGCTGTAAAGAATCACCTCTTTCTCTTCTTCATAGCGGGTGACATGCAAGGGGATCTCTACTGCTTTTGAGTTTTTGTAAAACGCGCCGATACCCTGTAGAGAAGCTTGTGGTTTATCAAGATCTTTTCGGCGGTATAGAACCATCTGTTTTGCAGAGGGGTTTTTCCAAGGGCCCTCACCATTAAAGGACCAAACAAAGGCCTCGTCACCTATGGGAAGTATATCTGAAGGGAACCGTTCAATATTTAGCCCCATCTGGAAATAAAAGCCAAGGGCTCCTGTTTTCTCTAAAAGTTGTACAGCCTCTATAACATCAAGCTCTTCCTTAAGAACAAGAGTGTCTTCTGCTAGAATCACATAGGGCATTTTGCTAGAGCTAATTTTTTTGTTTTGGAAATGGACTTTTGGAAAAGCTGTGGCAACTGTCGCATACCCCTCTTGAAAGGCCTGGGTTTCAGCCTCATAGGAGACGGTAATCTGATCGATATGGCGCGCATGTTTGGCACAAGATTCTAAAAATGCGTAGAGCTGTAGAGGTCTATTCTTGGAAGAGACAAGAAGCTCTACACCCTGGTCATAGCGAACAGGCGCTCTTGGATCTTCAAATAGCTGTGCGTAGGTCGGAAGGTTGCGAATATGTCTATTTAGACGCATCTGCTCTTCTAGCCGTAACTTGTCATCATTTAGAGGCGTCTCACGATTATAGATATAGAGAACATCAGGGATAAAGACGGCATGCTCTCTTGCCATCTCTAACATAGGCATCATAATCGCAAGATCCCAGGCAGAGGAGTAGAAATTCCCCTGATAAAGCTGATCTTTAAGAGGAATTCTTTTAAAGAGGCCTGCATAAAAAGTACGTAAATGGGAGTAGATCCAGTCGCCCTCTTTACTAAAAGGCTCTTTGGCACGCACTTTACCGCGCGCTAGGCTTTTAAAGAAGGGTCTACGGCACAAGCCTTTGCTATAGCTGGGATAGGTCATGTATTGGCCGTAGGTAAGCCATACCGCTGGATCGTTGTAGTACTGGTTTAAAAGAGAGAGTACTTTTGTGTGTGAAAACCAGTCATCACCATCTAAAAGAACGACAATCTCTTCATTGGAGGCGCTATGCACAGCGTAGTAGATGTTATAGAGCGCTTTATGATTCTGTGGGTTTCGAATCAAGGTGACGCGATCTTCTGCTTGGTGTTTTTTTATAGCCTCATAGGTCTTCTCATAAGTATTGTCACTAGAGGCGTCATCTATGTAGATAACTCTGTAGTTCTGGTAGTCTTGCTTAAAGACAGAGTCGAGGTTTCTTTCAACGAAAGCTTCATTGTTGTAAGAGGGGATAATGATTAAAAAGCGCTTATCTTCTTTTACCTCTTTGGTATCTATAGGGCGGTAGTTAGAGTGTTTGGCAAGTTTGCGTTTAGCGCTTTTTGTGGCGACTTTAAAAGAAAAGGCCAGGCCAAAGACTAAAAAGGCCGTTAAAAAGAAGGGGAACGCTCTTCTCATCTTATTCTCCAAGAGCGATGCTCGGCTCTTCTTCTAAAAGATCAAATTCTCTTGGAACAAATTGGACCTCGACATTTGCATGAGCGGAGTTGTGTTTTACATGCGCTAGAGCTTCAATGTCGATCTTAAGACCAGCTAAAAACATCTCATTTAAGGCATGCGGAGAGTATAGATTTAGATTTCTATTTGGGATGGCGGTTACTAAATTAAGGGGGATATTCACCATTTTAGTCTCTTTATGGCAGAGGCCTAAACGGGAGGTATCGACCATTTTGGCCCAGCCGCCCTCTAAATCATTCGGGTAGCTAAAGAAGAGATTTGCAAAATCTTCTTCGATATCTTGTTTAGCGTAGAGGACAAAGTCAAGAGAGTTAGCATAACGCCAATCAGCTTTTCCACGCTTAAATTGCCAGGTATAGAGATCTTTTTCTAACTCTAAAAGCTCAGGGACGCCTTGCTCGCGATCTTCGGTATAGCAGTAGTCTATACCATTACCTAGGCGATAGTAAAAACCGTAAGCTCTTGTCTCTTCTAATTTTTTAATATCATTTTTAATATCGATATCTTCTGTGATTACGATATCATCAACGCCATAGATTATGTAAGAGCTGTTGCCGGCTTTTAGACCAAAGCTTAGATCCATGACTAAGGGTTTAAAATCTTTTCTAGGTGCAGTTTTAGACTGCTGGACAAAACGTACGTAAGGAAATGCCTCTTGTACAATCTTATAGCCTGACTCAAAGTGCTCATCGGCGCGGAAGATAACGGATGTCTGGCTAAGCCCTTTTACCCGTTTTTCTACCGACTCTAAGAAAGCATACAGCTGCATCGGGCGGTTATAGGAAAAGACAACAAGATCACAACTATCTTCAGTTGTTAGATCTTTAGGATGGGTTAAAAGAGCTTCGTAGATAGGTTTTTTGCGAAGCATTTTTTCTATGCGCTGCTGCTCTTTTAAACGTACTTTTGCATCGTTAAGAGGGGTTGCATAGTTGTAGACGTAGTTTACATCTCTAATAAAATAGGCGTGATCTCTTGCCATCTCTAGCATAGGAAACATGATAGCTAAGTCGTATGTGGCATCAAAAAATCTGCCTTCTAAAAGAAGATCTTCTAGAGCAATTTTCTTAAAAAGGCCGGCATAAAAGGTACGTAGATGGGTATATTGCCACTTTCCTTCTCTAGCTTTAGCCTCTCTTAAAAAGCTCTTTGTAACGGGGGCGCAGCAGCCTATCTGATTATCCGGATAACGCATGTACTGGCCATAGGTTAACCAGACATCTTCATTCGCATAAACTTGGTTGAGCTCTTTAAGTACATTTGGATGGTAGAGCCAGTCATCGCCATCTACAATAATTACGATCGCACTATTCGGGCAGCTATGGATAGCTGTGTATAAGTTGTACATCGCTTTGCGATTGATCTCGTTGTTCCAGATAGCAATTTTACTCTCTAATCCCTTCTCTTTAACATACGCCTCAACACAAGCACCTGTATTGTCTGAGGAGGCATCGTTAATATAGATGACACGAAAATTCTGATACTCTTGGGAGAAGATAGAGTCTAGGTTCTTTTGATAGTAAGCCTCGTTGTTATAAGAGGGAACAACGATAACGAATTCTTGCTCTTTCGTAACATCGAACCTCTTCTCCGCCATATTTTGCTCTTCTGGAGGTAGGGGTTCTTGGCTTGCTTTATAGGCAAGAAAGGGAAAGATAGTAAGTGCTACAAGGCTTATAAAAAGGGTGACTTTTGTCTTCATCATAGAAAGTAAGTTTAAAGATTAGTGAGAAAAACTCAACTACTATTTGCTTAGATACGGCTCTAATGTATTGTTTTTTTTTCATAGCTCCAGTAAGATCACTTTGATATTTTTTATCCCTACTGTAAGAGCGATTCTCGTGAAGATAATTTCTAAATTTAAGCAAGACTACAGTAAATGGCTACTCGTTCTTATCGCATCTGTTAGCACGATTGGCTTTCTTTTAGAAAGCCATAAACTCTCTAAAATACGCTCGCAAAATAGAGCCTATAAGAAATGGTTTAGTAAAATTCCATCTTCTCTTCCTCCAAGTAATCCAAGTGCGCGCTGGCCTATCCAGCTACAAAACATTCCTTTTTCCGATGATTTAGGGATTGTTCTTAATAGTAAAACTATAGCCATCCGTGGCGTTACAGCTCCCTATAATGCCTCTATTATAGAAAACGAAAAGAGCGGCAGCGGCTATCTTCTTTTTTTTCGTTATGATGAGATCGATAATGATAGCTCCACGCTATTTCATTCCCATATTGCGTGTGCTGAGCTAGACAGCAATTTTGAGCAAACCGAAAAAGAGTTTCAACACGTTACTTCTATTGCAGAGCATGCTGAAGACCCGCGTGTCTTAAAAGTAGGTAGTGATTTACTTCTTGTTTATAATGCGCTTCACTGCGATCCAACGCACTATCGCCGGACAATGCGAATTGCAAAAATTGATCCAGAAACATTTAAAGCCTCTTATGATACCAATTTAGACTTGCAAGAGCAGCCTGTAGAGAAAAATTGGGTTCCTTTTGTTTATGCAAAAAAAGGCAAAGAGCCATCTGTCCATTTTGAATATACTATATCTCCACGCAGAATCTTAGATCTTCCTGATCCTAAAACAAATTCACTTGTGTCTTTAAAATTTCCTCAAAATTCTCCCTTTAAAAGACTTTTTTGGCCGGACGATTGGGGTTCTCTTAAAGGTGGAACGCCTGCTATCAAAGTCGATGGAGAATATTTAGCTTTTTTTCATAGCTCCTTCAACGATAACGGTTATCGTTGGTATATGATGGGAGCTTATACATTTGCAGGAGAGCCTCCCTTTAGTATTACGAGCATCTCTCAATATCCTATTCTTTTTAAAGGGATCTACTCTTCTACACCGCTTAACTTGATCAATCTTAAATTGAGATGTATTTTTCCATGTGGCTTTGTAGTCAGCAATAAAGATGGTAGAGAGTTAATCCACATTGCTTGTGGTGAGAACGATTCTGCTGTAAGAATTGTCACTCTAGATAAAATTTCGCTACTGAAAGGTTTAAAAAAACTTAAAACCAAAAGGGTATAATGTATGAAACTAATTTTTTATAGCGTTATGCTATTTACAGCCTTAGGGGTTTCTGCCTCTGAAAACGAAGTTGCCCTCCCAGGAAACGATGGTCGATTTGCTCGAGCTGCATTTGTCTCTTCTTTAATTCCCGAAAACGCGATTGGGGCTGAGATTGGGGTTTGTTATGGTGTCTTTGCCTATCATGTTCTTTTAAAAAAAATCCTCTTGCTCTATATCTGATTGATCCCTGGCAATATGGATTGCAAAAAGACATGGAGTTAAATCCTGCCGCCGAAAAGCAAAGTCACTATGACAATGCTTATGCTTACGTCTCAGAAGTCTTTGCTCCTTACCAAAATGTAAAAATCCTCAGAAAAAAATCTGAAGATGCGTTTATGCTCTTTACAGATAATTATTTCGATTATGTATATATAGACGGGGAACACTCTTATGACGCTGTTACCCGTGATCTAACAAATTATTTCCCTAAAGTAAAAGTTGGCGGCTATCTGATCGGTGACGATTACGGATGGGAGGGAATTGCTCCTGCTGTCCAAGCTTTTTTAAAACTACATAGGAATGATTGTATCTTTTTAGATGATCCTTATGCGGGAAGAACAGGAGGACAATTTGCCATCAAAAAAATCAAATAACAAATACTACTAAAAGGCATCTTATGAAAAAGTTTTTTTTAGTTATGTGCGCTTTAAGCATATGCCCCCTTTTTGCTGTTAAAGTAAATAAAAAGGGTTATTGGGAAGGTGAAGATGCTTGTCAACATCACTTTTTTGATAATGGCCTTGTAATCGGCTTAGAGGAGTTTTTCTTAAAAGAAAATGCTCACTCCATAGTTGATTTTGGTTGTGGTATGGGCGATTACGTTAAACATTTATCCCAAAAGGGGTTTTTCTGTCATGGTTTCGATGGCAACCCCAAAACAGCTCTTCTTACAAAAGGGTTTGGTCAGGTCCAAGATTTAAGCGTTCCCTTTCAACTTGCTCAGAGTTACGATTGGGTTCTAAGTTTAGAAGTAGGCGAGCATCTACCACAGCAATATGAAACTATATTTATTGAAAATTTAGTTCGGCATTGCACGCAAGGAATCGTATTAAGTTGGGCCGTAAAAGGACAAGGAGGTCATGGACATTTTAACGAGCAAAATAACGACTATATTAGATCTCGTTTAGCAAGTTATGGATTTGCAAACGATATAGAAGCAGAAAATATCCTTAGAAAACAGGCTCGCGCCGGCTGGTTTCACAATACTATTATGGTATTTAGGAAAAAGTAGGTTTTATCACCTAAAAATAAAAGCGCACCCTTGATTCGATCATAGGTGCGCTTTATATCCAAAAGAAGTCAATACAGAGTTATTTTTTTCT
Organism: Verrucomicrobiota bacterium; assembly: GCA_018240105.1. Taxonomy (GTDB): domain Bacteria; phylum Chlamydiota; class Chlamydiia; order Chlamydiales; family 2-12-FULL-49-11; genus JAFEGE01. Next base: position 21,521 of record JAFEGE010000116.1, read on the forward strand.
AAATAAAACAACGTTCCCATTTTCAATTTCAGCTACGATTTCGCAGCTGTCAAATATAGGCCATAAAGCCTTTTTCTTAGTTGGCTTGCTATCTACTATCATAAACAGATTTGAAAGCAAAATATAGCCCCCAGACTTAACTTTAGGAAGATAATTAAGAGTATCAGACAACGCCCCCTCTTCAGAAAAATTACCGTCTAAATGCAAAAAATCAATCGAACCAATTTTCGAAGCTGCTTGTTGGGAAGAGGCTTGCACAACAGAACAATAGGGATCAAGAGCCCAAGAGCTTATCAGATTCTTGCACTGCTTCTTTATAGATCTCATATCTATAGAACCCCACCATTTAGCGTTAGGATCGTCAGCTTTTAACCCGCTAATAGCCTCTGCGTTAGACCAAGCATCAATTACATAAGCATGACCAGATTTTAACCACTTTAATCCCGCTAATAACGGCAGGGCAGAAGACCCTGTAAAGGCTCCTATTTCGACACTAACCTTCGGTTGTGTTAATACAACTGTCTCTAGAATAAGTTTTGCTTTTTCTTGGCTACACCAGCTATTTTGTAGATAAGAACAAACGCTTTGCTCAAGTTGTTGGAAACTTTGATCTTGTATTTTTTGAGGGTTGACAGAAGGATTTGTCAAAGTTAAAACTTCAGGATCCCACCCAGCAATCAATCCGTTTAGAACAAAAACAGAACCAATAATAAACTTTCGGATATTGTATAAATCCATAAATATACCTTTAATTTGCGCTAGGAGGATATACCCCGTTTAGCTGTTGAAAAGTTTCTTTCTTCATACCCAATGTCGGTTCTTTCATTTCGGTATCACTATTTCCGTTTTTTGATTTGAACCAAAAAATTTGACCCGTACAACAACAGGGCACATTGCCACGTGGGCAGCTTAGGTCTTTATGGCGTTGCACTTCTCCTATATATTCACAATCCAATTTTGTACTCAGAAATTCTACGTATGAGGAGAGCGGAACCCCTACATCACTTGCTACTTCTAAAAGCACGTTATCTCCTAAAGAAAGCAGCGTTTCTATGATTTTAATCTGGGCTTGCAAAGTGTCGTCCATTAAATGAACTACCAAAAAAGCTATAATCACATCAAAATGTTCTTGTTTATTTAGAAACCGTAAATCTGAAAGCGTGATAGCTCTATTTAAATAGCTAAAATTATTAAGATCTTTATTTAAAAGACATATGTCATACAAAAGATTGCCATGATACCCGTAATACGAAGTGTTTGCATCTATCATGACGCAAAAGCTTTTAGGATAATCATTAGCAATACTAAAAGAAAAAAAACCTTGTGCTGCGCCTAAATCAAGTACAGAGAATTTCCCTTCGTAACTATTCAAAATGGGCTTTATAAGATCATACCTTACGGAACATTGATCGGTTCCTAAAACAACTACTTCATTACGAATATTAACATCTTGATAGATAGGTCCAGCATGCTTCTGAAGAAATGCTTGGACATCAAGTTCTACAGACTCTGCTATGGACCCCAAACTAAGGCTTCCTAAAAAAAGGAAGATGCTTTGAAATTTCCTATGCATAATTCACTCGTTTCCCCTTATTCATATAGACTTTAAGACTCAGTATTTACCCAGTCTGTTACTAGCTTAATTAGATTTTCTCTGATAGGAAGATAAGCTTTAGAATTTTCCGGCGGATTATCGAAATCAAAATCCACTTCTCCGGCAAGCAATTCCTCCCTCGAACAACTTCTCATAATCTCTGAAAGCCCTGAAAATCGACCTGTTTTACCATTACACAGAGAGAGCACAGGAGTTTCAAATGCAAGGCAGGGTAAAATAACATGTAATCTATTTGCTACTACACATTTAGCTTTTCTGTACTTATCTAAAAGAACTTCAGCATATTTTAATCTACGTTCATTATCTAAAAGCGCTAATACCGCGCTGCAATGAGCAACTGTAATCACCTTACATTTGGTTTTTGATTTTATATACCTTACAGAATCTTCATCTAAATCAACTAGATATACAATCTCATCTCTCGGGTTCCCAAGGTAAGGATTATCCAACGTGAGCGTCAAACAGCCCGAAAAATAACTTGGTATGTCTTTTTTTTGTAATTCTTCTAATGTAAAGAGGTCTCGAGCGCCAATAGGAGCATATTGTTTAAAATAGGCTACACCTTCTTCTGACAAAGCCGTCGGAACAAATTGCCCATCTAAATGGATCGATATAAAAAATGGATCGATTCCTGCAGCGGGCGGCCAGGCTTTCTCCGGTGGGCTTCTATCGAATCTTTCCCAAAACATGTTTTTACCATGCATATACCAACCATTCATTAAAGCTTTTACTCTAGTTGAAGGCATCACTTCGCTTATTAAATCTCTATCAAGGTTAATACAACTCGGAGGTAAAAATCGCTTTGCCGCAATTGCCTGTATATCATCTCCAACATTAGTCGTAGAATATGATATGTACGCAAATCGAAAATCTTCATTTTCATTTGCAAAAAGCATACAAAAATTTAACAAACTAAAACAAAAACTCAATTTTTTTAGATTCGACATGCAAAAATTCCCAAATTACAAAAAACTATGTCATGATTACAAAACCACTGTTTTTTTTCTGCTAAAATCTAAAATATATTTCGATTAGGTTTTTGTTGTTTTCTAAAAACAAATTTGTAAAAATCGTTTTAGTCAATTCTTAAAGCCTTATTTTATGAAAACAAAAATAGTTTCCTTACTCTTTACAATTTTTATCTCGAGTGGATACAGCGGTGAATTTATCGATCATTTACGAAAATTAGATGATAAAACTCCTGTAGAAACGATTCGAAATGTTGATTACATGTATGTAATTAACTTAGATCATCGTCCTGAAAAATATGAAATGACCATGAGAGAGCTCGCTCCCTATGGAATTAAGCCATACAGGTTTTCTGCCGTGAATGCTTGGAAATTACCTTTTGATGTTGTAGACGACGTCTGCTTGAAATTCGAAAAAGGCATGCGCCCAGGAGGCATGGGAACTGTCTATAGACACGTTAATGGCAAAGAATACCATAGCCATGAGATTGTTGAAGTTGAAGGAACACCTTATATTTGTCACTGCACCGCAAGAGGTGCTCTTGGTTGTGTACTCAGCCATCTCACAGTTATGTATGACGCTCTTTGTTCCGGGTATAATACGGTGTGGATTTGCGAGGATGATATTGAAGTTGTGCAAGATCCCAATATTCTTTCAAGATATATTGAAGACCTTGATCGAATCGTAGGTCGAGAAAATTGGGATGTTTTTTATACGTTTCGCGATTATAGAGGGCCAGGGGGCAAATATTATACGGCATACGGAGGTGCTTACCACCCAGGTGTCGATACTCGAGATCAGAATAAATATAACATCAATAGGCCTATCTCTACCTATTTAAGACAATCTGGATCAAGATTTGGCACCCAATCTATGATTTGGACTAGAAATGGAATAAAAAAAGTTTTAGAGCATTACAAGAAATACAGAATCTTTCTTCCTTATGATCTAGAATTAACAATAATTCCCGGTATAAAAATGTATTCTGTTCAAGAAGACGTTGTTACTAATATACTAGATGCTTTATCTGATCTTGGATCTACTAACCAAAGCTTGTAATCCTATGTTAAACCAATTTTTCCTTTCTATTCTTTCCTGTGTTTTAATCACCTCTTCTCTATCAGCTACTATTTTAAATAAAGATGGACTTTTGTCTTGCTATGCACCACACGATGCTAGTTTTGCGACTGTCTTTCTCCCCTACAATCCCCGTATCATAGTTGCTGGTGATTGTACTTTTTCTATAGCAACCGCTTTTGCAAGCCAGTTAAGCCAGGCGAGCATCTTTTGTATTACGCCTGAAGAGTCTGATATAGAGAATCTAAAACGCTATGAAGAGCAATTTCCTAACCTCCATTTTAAATTTGCCTGCTTGCACCTAAATGAGGGCTCAGCACTCTATTATGGCACACGAACAAAGAATTCCGATTATTTTAAGCCCGGTGGTTCTCTTATTAAACCGCTAGATCCTTATCTAATGGGCAAGCCGTTTTTAACGCAAACAACTTCTCTTTCAACATTTTGCCAATCGGAGAATATTTCAAAAATAGACTGTCTTTATTTAAATACAGGTGGAACAGAATTAAAAATTCTAAAAGAAACGCCTGCGCTAGTACAGAGTGCTATTATTGTGTATGTAAAATCTTACCATAGACCACTACGCGCGAATCTAGACAATTTTAAACAACTACAAAATCTCATGAGCCAGTATGATTTTATTCTGGCCTCTCATTACACTTACGATAATGGAGCAGGCGACGCCCTCTTTGTAAAAAGGAGATATTTTGAAGCAGTCTTCCAGCGCACGAAATTTTAACTAAGCGTTTCGGAATCTATAGTCAAGAAAGTTCAAAAATTGGGATGCTGCAAGAAGAGCAAATTTTAAGATTCTAGTGAGGCCAAAACCAATTTTTGAGTTTACTTGAGTGTAGCTTCATGAATGTATTGACTTTATTTTTAGAGCTATTTTAACTTAATCTTCATCTCATTTTTGCATACCCAGTTGGAGTGTCAATGCGGATTTTATATAGTTTTTCAAGGCAGTATGGCAAATATATTTTGCTTTTTCTTTTAGGTGGCAGCCTATTAATAGGGAAGAGTCTCTCTCCCAAAAAAGCTTACAAACGTATAGCTTCTCACTTTAGGAGCAAAAACCCAGCATGGCCACGGACATTTGAAAATGTGCCTTTCGCTGATGACGAAGGAATTGTTCTTAGTGCAAAAACGGTGAGCATACGCAATGTTACAGCTCCTTATAATGCCTCTCTTATCGCAAAAGAAGATGGCAACTATCTTTTGTTCTTCCGCTACGACAGAATTGATGCGCAGTGTAAAAACTCCTTCTATGCACAAATAGGCTGCGCTGAATTGGATAAGAACTTTATCCAGACAGAAAAAGAGTTTCAGAAGGTTGCCTCTATTAGCGAAAATGCCGAAGATCCAAGAGTTGTTAAAGTAGGTGGGCGTTTATATCTTGTCTATAACTCCTTACAACCAGAGAGACCTTATTACTGCCGTACCATGCATGTAGCAGAATTAGATGAAAACTTCTCTGCGATCCATAACACAAGTTTAGATATCCAAGAGCAGCCTGTAGAAAAGAATTGGGTCCCTTTTGAGTATGTTGAGGGAACCTCTGATCCACACCTCTATTTTGAATATAGTATTACCCCTCGCAAAATCTTGCGCTTAAGCGATCCTACAACAAACTCTGTCTCCCCCATGAGATTTCCTACAGGAAATCCTTTCCAGCATCTCTTTTGGCCTGGAGATTGGGGCCCTATTCGCGGTGGCACCCCTGCTATAAAGATAGACGGGGAATACTTAGCCTTCTTCCATAGCGCTTGCGTTGCCAAAGGATCGCGCTGGTATTTAATGGGTGCCTACACTTTTGAAGCTGAACCACCCTTTACTATTACTCGTATCTCTCACTACCCTATTTTCTTTAAAGGCATTTATACATCACCTGCTATGAATACCGGTAACCCACGCTTAAAATGCCTCTACCCTGGTGGCTTTGCTATTGATAAAACGGGCGAAAGAGAACTTATCCATGTCGCATGCGGAGAGAACGACTCTGCTATAAAAATTGTCACTCTAGATAAAGAAGCTCTTTTTAAGAGCATGAAAAACCTCAAAATTAAAAATAAAGGATAGTTCTTATGAAATGGCTTTTAAGTTCTTTTGTCATATTTTCTACAACGCTACATGCTAGCCAATCTTGGCAGAGCTATAAAAAAGATACCCTTTCACACCAAGGAGAAGTTTGGGGCTGGTGCACGAATGAAAAGGCTGAAAAGCTCATGAATTTGATCCATGATACAAACCCTAAAGTATGTGTAGAGATCGGTGTTTTTGGTGGATCTTCTATCTATCCAACAGCAAGCGCTTTACGCTACAATCGTAACAGTGGCGTTGTCCATGCAATCGATCCTTGGACAACAGAGGCGTGCCTTGTTGGCTACGATACAAACGATCCTAATTTCAAATGGTGGCAAGCTCTCGATATCGAGTCGATTTATAACCACTTTACGGGCATGTTAAAACATTTTAAACTGACAAACCAATGCAAGGTGCTTCGCATGACATCTGAGGAAGCCTCTTCTCTTTTTGAAGATGAATCGATCGATATCCTACATATCGACGGTAATCACACAGCAGATGTAGCTCTAGCCGATGTTCTTATGTTTCTGCCTAAAGTAAAAAAAGGTGGCTACGTTTGGTTTGATGATGTGAATTGGGAGTCTACTAGAAAAGCCGTCGATTACCTCTCTGAAAATTGTGAATTTCAAGAAGCCCGCTCTGTAAAAGACGCCTGCTTCTTATTTAGAAAACCGTAAAACGTTACGAGGAGATTGCCATGTCGCTAAAAAAATGGGGTTGTATCATTTTAGCCGGCATGGCGCTCCTTTTCCTTCTTCTTTTTGCCTACTTTAAATTAAAGCCGCTACCCCGAGCCTACAATAAGAATCTCTTAAAAAGTAAAGCCTATCTTAATCAACATAAGGTCTGGACAGCGCTTAACATGCGCTACCCTGTGGTAGAAAAAAAGAGACTGGTTCTGATTGTTACCTCGTACAATAACGAGGCCGTTTGTGAAAAAAACCTCCAGTCTATCTTTGACCAAAGCTATGAAAATTATCGTCTGATCTATATCGATGACTGCTCTAAAGATGCGACCTATGAGAAAACTAAGGCGTATATAAAAGCGCGTGGGAAGGAAGGGATTGTAACCCTCATACGCAATGAAACGAGACGTTTAAAACTTGCAAATTTATACAGCGCTTACCACTCTTGCCAAGATGAGGAGATCATTGTTAGCATCGATGGCGATGATTGGCTCGCCCATGAAAAAGTCCTTGATAGAATCAATATCGCCTATCAAAATCCAGATGTATGGCTCACCTATGGCTCCGCTATCACATACCCCCAATATGAAAAGACAAGCGGGATCCCCATTAGAGATAAAGTTCTTTTAGGAAATGGGATACGCAAAGAGAAGTATTTTGATTTGAGCATGCTACGCACCTTTTATGCAGGGCTCTTTAAACAGATCCGTCTCGAAGACTTTTTCTACCAAGGCGCTTTTTTCCCAACAGCGGATGATGTCTCTTACATGATTCCTATGGTAGAGATGGCACCTAAACATGCTCTCTTTATCCCTGATATCTTATATGTTATAAACGATCTAAACCCCATCCGTAACTACCTTGTGATCGGTAATCTAGAGAATGCTCTCCGCGCTCACATACAGGGGAAAAAGAAGTATGAGCCTCTTCCAAATACCTTTGATCCACGTCATGCAACTGCATCTCTTAAAGAGCACCCTCTTGAGCTCATTGTTACTTCCGAAGATACCCCTCTTTTCTTAGAGGCAAGTTTAGCCTCTTATCAAAAAGAGCTTCTTGGCCCGGCTGCTATTACGGTATTTTTTAAAGCGAGCAGCCCCGAATACAAAGAGAGCTATGAAAGACTCTTTCACCTCTTTCCAACTGTTACCTTCCTAAAAGAGAGCGAGGTATCTCTCCTCTCTTATCTACAGAAAAAAACCGATCCCTATGTAGCTTTAGCCTCCGACCATTTTTTTCTAAATGCGCCTCTCTCTCTTAATGACTCTCTAAATAAAATGGGGCAAGCTTTTGCTCTAAACTTTTTACTCGGCCATACATCCACTAGCTGTACACCTGTTGCGGTTGATCAAGAAATAAGCGCACTTCCCGTACAAGAGCTCTTAAAAATCAAAGACTTCTCAAAAGAGGCCTTCTTCCTTATTTTGCCAAGAGTGGATCTTATCCATACTCTTAAACAAAAATCTTTAAAAGAAGATGGTTTCTTACAAACCCATCTTGCCCACACAAACCCTAAAGAGGGTATAACCCTCTTTTTAGAAACAAAGAAACTCTTTTCTTTGGATAAAAAGGAGTCTCTTTTCCCTTTAACTAAAAGCGTTCTTCTAAAAAAATTTCAAGAAGGTTATAGTATTGCGGTGACTTCCTTAAAAAGTCATATTGATCAAGGGGTTAAAGAGGAAGATTTTATTAAAACAAGGTGCCAAGAGACCCCCTCGCGATAAAGGGTCCTTGAACTTTTGTTTGCAAAATTTATCCATCTTGCCCGATAGGGAAGTGAACAGGGATAGTAAGTGACGAAAAAATTAATTATTGTTGAATCGCCGACCAAAATTAAAACGCTTAGAAAGTTTTTAGGCAAAGATTATGCCTTTGAATCTTCTGTGGGTCATATCCGGGATCTACCCGCAAAACGTTTTGGTATCGATGTCGAGCACGACTTTACCCCTGAATATGAAATCCTTGAGAATAAACAGGATGTGATTGATAAGTTAGAGAAAGCGGCTCGCTCTTGTGATGAAGTTATCCTCTCGCCTGACCCTGACCGTGAAGGGGAAGCGATTGCTTGGCACATCGTCTCTATTCTACCAAAGAAAACTAAATATAAAAGGGTTACATTTAACGAGTATACGAAAAAAGCCGTCTTAGAAGCGCTCGAACACCCTCGCCCTATTAATGAAGACCTAGTGAATGCCCAGCAAGCTCGCCGCCTTCTTGACCGTATGGTGGGTTATAAAATCTCCCCTATTCTACATCGTAAGATCCACAGAGGTCACAAGTTAGGCTCACTTTCTGCCGGACGCGTTCAATCGGTTGTTTTAAAGCTCATCGTTGATAGAGAAAAAGAGATCGATGCTTTTATCCCAGTAGAGTACTGGAATTTAGGCGCCCTTTTACAATCGAAGAAAGGAGAGAGTAAACCCTTTACAGCCGCACTTTATTCTGTCTCTGGCAAAAAGGTTGAGAAAGAAGATACTGGCAAAGGCGACTGTACCCTTATCAACAACGAAGCTTCTGCCAAAAAGATCAAAGAAAAGTTAGATAAGGCAAAATACACCGTCTCTAAAATTGAGAAGAGAGAGAAAAAGCGCAATCCAACGCCGCCTTTTATCACCTCTACCCTACAGCAAGAGGCAGCTCGCCACTACGGCTTCTCCTCCTCTAAAACGATGTCTATTGCCCAGAGCTTATATGAAGGGGTAGATCTCGGAGATCACGGCCCTGAAGGTCTTATTACCTATATGAGAACTGACTCTACCCGTACTTCACCTGACGCGGAAGCGGATGCAAGAGAGCTCATTAAATCCCAGTATGGTCCAAATTACTTACCGCCAACACCACCTAAATATGCAACCAAGAAAAACGCCCAGGATGCTCACGAAGCTATCCGTCCGACCAATCTTGCCCATACCCCTGACAGCATTAGAGACCATTTAACGCGCGAGCAGCAAAAGCTCTATCTCTTAATCTGGCAACGTTTTATTGCCTCACAAATGCAGCCTGCTATCTATGACACGGTCTCTGTTACAATCGAAACAGACCAAGACCTTATCCTTCGAGCAAGCGGCTCTGTGATAAAATTTGCAGGGTTTCTTGCTGTCTATGAAGAGAAAGAAGACCACGATGACAAAGAAGAGAAAGAAAATCTTCTCCCACAGCTTGCAGAGGGCGAGGTTTTAAAACATATAGAGAGTACCTCAACACAGTCGTTTACAAAAGCGCCTCCTCGTTTTACAGAAGCCTCTCTTGTTAAAGAGCTCGAAAAATCTGGCATCGGACGCCCCTCCACTTACGCCACCATCATGCAAAAGATTTTAAACCGCTCCTACACGACAAAAGAAAAGAGCGCCCTTAAGCCCACAGAGCTCGGTAAAATTATCTGCCAGATGTTGGAAGAAAACTTCCCTAAGATCATGAACATCGCCTTCACAGCCGAGATGGAAAATGAGCTCGATAAGATTGCTGAGACCGATATTGACTGGAAAGCTTTTTTAAAAGCGTTTTGGAAAGACTTCTTACCGACCGTGGAACACGCAGAGAAAGAGGCAAAGGTCCCAAAAATCATGACAGAGCACATCTGTCCAACCTGCGGCAGCCATCTACAGAAAATATGGGCGCGCGACCGCTACTTCTTAGGCTGCAGCACTTACCCTGATTGTAAGTATACAGCTCCTCTCGAAGAGGTTACTCTTAATAAGGAAGACTACGATCCAACCTTTGATTGGGATCAAAAGTGTCCAAAATGTACCTCTGATATGAAAATTCGCCAAAGTCGCTATGGAATTTTCTTAGGCTGTAGTAAATACCCCGAATGCAAAACGATCGTGAATATCCCGAAAAAGGGTGAGATTGCAAACGAAGATCTTCCCGCCTGCCCTGCAACTGGATGCCCTGGCCAAATCACCAAAAAGCGCTCTCGCTTTGGAAAATACTTCTACTCCTGCTCTACATTCCCAGAGTGCAGCGTGATCGCCAATTCCGTAGAGGATCTTCTAGAAAAATACAAAGGCCAACCTCGTACTGCCTACGTTAGTAAGCGCCCTCCAAAGGGAGAAAAGGCCGCTAAAGGAAAAGAAAAAACGGCCACCAAAAAAGCCTCCTCTAGCAAAGGTAAAGCCTCTAAAACAAAAGCGAAAACCACCAAGAAAAAAGAGTCAGCTCCAAGACAGCAGGCTCTCTACACGCCAAGCCCTGTCCTTGCAAAAATTGTAGGGGAAGCGGCAATCTCTCGCCCTGAGGCGACTAAGAAAATATGGGACTACATCAAAGCAAACAAATTGCAAGACCCAAAAAATAAGCGCCTTATCATTACCGATAGCAAACTAGAAAAATTCTTCGGTCACAAAGAGAAGACCGATATGATGAAGCTTGCAGGGTACTTATCTAAGCATCTATCTTGATCTCTATACCCAAGTGAACTCAAAAATTGGTCTTTGGCTTCACTAGAATCTTAAAATTTGCACCCGCTGCACCTCGCCCTATGTCCCATAGCGGCTCGCTTTAGCGACGATTTCATCTGGTGCAAATTTTAAGTTCTGCTTTTGCCAAAATTCCAATTTTTGAAGTTAC
>JAFEGE010000117.1 GCA_018240105.1 Verrucomicrobiota bacterium
GGGATGCTATCGCAAGTTAGCGTGACGCTTCTTCCGCAAGAGTGTACCGAGAGTGAAGCTCTTGTCATCGAAGATCAGGAGGTACAAGCAATTGTTGCTTCTGCTTACGGCAATGAGGGAGAGACTATCTCGGCTGGCATTATCTTAGGAGATCTACACTTTCGTAGTGCACAAAAGAAAAAGCGAGGCACTCTTGTATTAGAAATGGGAGATAAAGGGGGAGAGGAAGAGCTTCGTAAAAAATTGGAAAAGGGGCTTTTAGAACTTTACAGCGAATATGAAAAGAGCTTTGCTTTGCAAAATATCCGCTTCTACACAAAAGAAGTAGAAGTTACCAAAAAACATGGTAGCTGCGTTGTTGCCCTTGCTTTTGCTGGTTTTCAACAAGATCTCTTATCCCACTACAACAGTTTTCCTAATTTTCTTGGCAAAAAAAGCGCCTATGAAGAGGCGAAATATGTCATGGTACCGGTCCCTTATGAAGGGAGAGCGCCTAAGGTTGATGGTGTAAAGAGTGGTGCTTCCGCTTTGTTAGAAGGCTCTCAGCAGATTGAAGATTATGATATTTTAACAGATAGACAAGTCATTAAGATGGGTATCCATACGGCTCCTTTTTTAGATTCACCGCTTGATAGCGCTGATCTTGTGCAGAAAATTTCTAGAAAGGCTGAAGCACTTTTTCATGATCACAAATTTCCTATTTTCTTAGGGGGCGATCCTATTTTAAGTGCTGGCGTCTTTCCAGTTCTCCAGAACTTCTATACGCCTGTTACAATTTTACATTTAGATAGCCACTGCGACCTTAGAGCCAGCTTTAATGGCAACGCCTTTGATCGTAGCTGCGTCATGCAGCACGCCTTTGCGATCACAAATGAAGTGGTGCAAGTTGGCATTCGCTCTATGACAAACCAAGAGAAGAATGTTTTGCAGTATGAAAAAGTCTTTTTTGCAAGTGACATCCATGAAAATGATACTTGGCTCGATGATGTTCTTGAAGAGGTCAAGCCTCATGTTTATGTCACACTCGATGTGAATGTTTTTGATCCAACGATTGCCTCTTCTGAGCGCCCTGATCCAGGTGGGCTATCCTACCATCAGGTGTTTAGTTTACTAAAGCGCTTAGCGCGCGATCGGAAAGTGGTTGGCTTTGATGTGGTCGGTTTAAAGCCCCAACCAGGAAACAAAGCGCCGGAGATCACCCTTGCTAAGTTGATCTACCAGTTTATATCGCTTATTGAGGCTTATAGAAAAGATAAGAAGAAGTGATTTGCCCGGGAGAGGACTTGAACCTCCACGCCTCGCGGCACCAGATCCTAAGTCTGGCGTGTCTCCCATTTCACCACCCGGGCATTGTGACTAGGCTAGGCTGAATTTAAAAAGCTGTTCTTTCGAACTTTAAATCCACTATTGCTGTCGGTAAGAAATTTTCACAAAAAAATCGTATTTTCGTCAATCATAAAAGCGATTATTATTATTGGGTATGAGACCGAAGCACTTATTAGAACCTTCTTTAAAAGAGGGAATTTTCGTAGTACCAAAGAGCTATAGAGAGGAGGAGAGAGCCTCTTTTCCAAGCTTTCGAGAGATTTTTGGCAATGACAACCCTGTCTACATAGAGTTTTGTAGCGGCAATGGCGATTGGCTTGCTGAGAATGCTTTAAAAAATAAAGATATCAACTGGATCGGCGTGGAAAAGCAGTTTCCCCGCGTTCGAAAGATCTGGTCTAAGAAAAAAAACCATGCCATAGACAATTTATTCATTATTTACGGTATGGGAGAAGATTTTCTTTTAGGCTATCCGGTAGAGGGGGTTGTCGAAAAAATCTATGTCAATTTCCCAGACCCATGGCCGAAGACTCGCCATGCCAAGCACCGTATCATTAAATCTATTTTTATAGAGGGGCTTTTGCCTATTACAAAGCTCGGAACAACTCTTACGGTTGTTACCGATGATGCTCCTTATGCCAAAGAGGTTTTAAAAGAGATGGAAAAACACCCTCTCTGGCAAAACTCTTTTACGGGAGAGATGCCAAAGGACTATGGCGCCTCCTATTTCCAACAACTCTTTCTAGCGCAGGAGAAAAAAATCCATAGCATGGAATTTGTGAGGATCGGATGAGAGGAGAGCTCTTTATTTCTAAAAAAGGGGAGGAGGCAGTTTTAGTCTCTCTGGATTGCACTCCTTCAGGTGGACTCCTTTGGGACTTTCCTTTGATAGAGCGTCTTATAGAGGCTGGCAAAAAAATTTGTTTTAAGCTCTCTTTTGGTCTCTATGCTGAGGAGACGAATTTTCATGATGAGACTCTTTTTGCAGCGCGGCGCTTTGCTATGCAGTATTTACAAGAAAAGATTTTGACGCCTTATGAGTCCCATGTAGAGGCGCTTCTTTTCTATACGGGCTCCTTTGATTTTACACCTTCTTTGAAAAAATTTTCTAATTTACAGCTCTTATACCGGGATCGTCTACAAGACTTTGAAAAAAAAGATACACCGCATCAAAGAAGACTCTTCTCTTTAGAGCTCTTGATGACCTACCTTCACCGCTTAAGCGCCTCTTTAGCCTCTGAGATCTTCTCCTTTGTTTTGTTAGATATGGGGCAAGAGATAAGCCTTAGCGAAAAGGCAGAGCTTCTTTCAAAAGAGTCCTTTCCATACATCTATCCGGGCTGCCAGGATTTTCCTTCTTTGTTTGAGGGGGTGGGGCTTCGCAATAATTTAGGGCTTTATGGGTATGTAGGCCCTAGAGAGGGGTATCAAAAACCTGAAGAGCCGACAGTTGGTATCGCTTTGCCTAAATCTATGAAGTATGCTCTTGTAGAAGAGCTTATAAAAAATCTACAAGAAGAGGGGACTCCTTTTCGAATTTTTCCTGATCACTTAGTGGCCGAGAGCTGGGGCCAGCTTTCAAAGATCTATATCTTTCCGGAAGAGACTCATCCAGAGGCGATTCGGCACTTACAAGGGTTTATAGCAGCAGAGGGTATAGTGGAAGAGTTTCGGGGCAGAGGGACTCGAACCCCCGACCTTCTGGTCCCAAACCAGACGCGCTAGCCAAGCTGCGCTATGCCCCGATCTCAATATTCGTAAAGTATAAAACAGTGTACTATTCCTTGCAACCAATTTAGATTTTCTGCGATACATTATTAGTAGGAGCGAGGGGAGAGAAGAAGTATATGAAATTTACGGATTTAGGATCGCATAAGCGTCTTACAGAACTTGCCAAAAACCCTCCTGATCTCACAAGAGCCTCTTTTTTAACCCCAGAGCGCATCGATAAGATGGCTGTAGAGGCGCTTTCTTGGAAGATGCTATATGCTACTGAAGCTGTAGATAGTGAGGTTGAAAAAGCTCTTGTACGCCTCTCTCGCGAAGCCAACGTATTAGAAAAGATGGCTTTTTTGCAAGAGATGCAGGTGATGAATTACGTAAATAACTGTGAATCTGAAGAGAGACGCGTCGGCCACACAGCTATACGCGCTTTGGAAGTCTCCCCTTATGCAAGTAAGGAGCTTACAGCTGCTGTCGATGCGGCAAAAAGTGAGATGGTAAAGCTAGAGGCATTTTTACCAAAAGTCGATAAATTTAAAGCTATGGTTGTTGTTGGTATTGGGGGCTCCTATCTTGGTACGAAAGCTGTACTAGAGGCTCTTAAAGCGTATCAACAAAATGGGAGAAAACTCTACTTTGCCTCCAACGTCGATCCCGATAAGATCCAAAGTATTCTACAAGAGGTAGAGCTTGCAACAACCTTAATTGTTATCGTCTCTAAATCGGGTGGTACCCTTGAGATTGCGGCGCAAGAAGAGGTCCTTCGACGCTCTTATGCGAAAGAGAAGCTCGATGTGAAGAACCATTTTGTGATGATTACAACACAAAAAAGTCCGATGGATACCCCCTCTGCCTATTTAGAGACCTTTTATCTATGGGACTACATCGGTGGTAGATACTCCGTCTCGAGTATGGTAGGGGCTGTGCCGATCTCTTTTATGCTTGGCCTCTCTATTTGGAAAGAGTTCCTAAGGGGGCTTCATGAAATGGATTTACACGCCCGTTATGAGACAGATCCTAAGAAAAATCTGCCGCTTTGGGGAGCTCTTTTAGGAGTCTGGAACCACAACTTTCTTAAAAGAGGAACCTTTGCCATTATCCCTTATGCACAAGGGATGTACGCTTGGACAGAGCATTTACAACAGCTCTTTATGGAATCCAATGGTAAAAGTGTCTCTCAAAAAGATGGCTCGTTTATCGACTGGCAAACAGCTCCGGTCTTGTGGGGCACCGTTGGAACGGAGGGACAGCACTCTTACTACCAAGCGATTCACCAAGGGACGCAAGTTGTTCCTGTAGAATTTGTCGGTTTTTTAGAGTCGCAATTTGGTCTTGATGATGAGATTGAAGGGACAACGAATCAAGAAAAGCTCCTTGCGAATCTTTTTGCCCAGTCTTTAGCGCTCGCTAAAGGGCAAAAAGATGTGAACCATAATCGCTATTTTTCTGGCTCTCGCCCGAATCACATCCTTTTAGCGAATCGATTAGATGCTTATACGCTTGGAAATCTCTTAGCTTACTATGAGCACTACGTTGCGTTCCAAGGCTTTTTATGGAATATCAACTCCTTCGATCAAGAGGGGGTGCAGTTAGGTAAGCGTTTAGCAAACGATTTTCTAGAGCTTATCAAAGAGCTGCATCACGATAAACCATCGAAAGAGCCCGTAAAAGACAGGATGCTTGTCCACGCCTTTCTACAAAATTTAAAAAACTATACGACAAAAAAAAGCTAGTATCCCACCTCTAAGAGAGATGGGATATAGGGTTTATGTTTTTTGAGAAAAAGCAACGATGAAAGGAAGCGTCTGAGAAAATGGTGGATCCGTATTTACTACCATTGTGAGGGGTTTTGTTGGCACGGGTTTTATCTGAGTTTTTCCTTCTTCTAAAGCTTTTGTTAAATCAAGCGGCGCGTTTAAAGCGACTGTAGGAATTTGCTGCAAGGCTAATTTATTAGTATAGAAAGTAGTTGCATAAATATTTTTATCAGAGATAGCAAGCGCTGAGGGAGGGGTAGAGACGGTAATCTTTTCTATATAGAGCCCCTTTTTTTTCACAGCATACAGCTCAGCTCTTTCTATTTTATTAAATACAAGAAAGTAGCCACCTGCATTACTTCTAAAAGCAATGCAGCCGGATGTTGCATTGCATACGATATCTACCGGGGCTTCTTCAGGGGAAGTTTTTATGGTAGTTCTATAGTCGATCTTTCTTTCTGTTTCTCCGACTACGATCTCTAAATTAGTAACAAATAGTTCAAATCCTGCTTCTGAAGATCCAACCGCATATAGAGCCTCTCCAAACGAAGTAAAACAGGCAATCGATACCTTGGAGGGAAAGTTAATAAATCTAGAGTTTCTTAGGGATCTTTCTGTTACAGCTTTTTGTAGAGTCTCGGAGCTTGGGTTGTTATAGAAGCTGAGGAGAACATCGTTGTCTAGGAACTCTAATATATTAAAGAAAAACACCTTTCCAGTTGTGCCTTTATCATCAGTACCTACTACAGAGAGGTAAGTGCCATCTAAAGAGAGTCCGGTTAAGTTAAATAGCGTAAGAGGTAGAGGGAATTTGGCTTGATAACTCTTGTTCTTTTCTTTTTCGTGCATAAGAACAAAGAGTTCTGTTTTTGTAAGTTTGGTGTTTTTATCGGTA
>JAFEGE010000118.1 GCA_018240105.1 Verrucomicrobiota bacterium
CTTTCTTGTAGAATTCTTATGATTTGTTCTTCTGAAAATCTTTTCTTCATATTCGTGTCCTTTTGGTTGATATTCTACACGAACGTCTAGATCTAGTTGGACCTATTTATAGGGGCAGGGTCACTCTCGGTATAGATCTTCTATACAAAAATCTTGATAGAATTTTTTATTACATATATATGCAAAGATAGCATGGTTATTCTTCGAAGTACGCTCCCTATTTTATTCGCTCTTCCCCTTCTCGCGACGGCGGTAGAAGGCAATTATTTTCAATCTTTGCAATTTGCACAAGACCATAAAGATCCAAGTTTAGATCGAGAAGAAGAAAACAATATTATATGGATCCAAGAAGAGAGCAAAAAAACTAACATGCGCCTCTCTCGGATCGATCAAATTCCTCCTGATAGATTAAAAGCAGAGAGCTCTTCTTATTTAGAAGGCTATATACAAGCGCTTATCGATGCGAACTACTACGAACTCAATGTGCTTGTTTATGTAGACAGCAATCAAACCGTCTTTTTGTACAATCTTCCTATGGATGATCGTGTAAGACGCAGTATTATTGCCTTCGTATCTGATCTTCCCGATGTGGAAGAGGTGCGCGAAGGAGTTTTAGATCCAGAGATTAGACAGCGCATAGAAGAGCGCCAGCCGATTCGTCAAGTGAAAGGGGTATGGTTTCCAGAATCGACAGTCCTCTTCCAACCTCTTATTGCTAACCCACGTGAGCCAATTTACTCTGTCGCTTATCGATGGGGTGACATTTTAGCGCACCAGGAGATCGCGGTCTCTCTAGGAGATACTTTTCCTATTTTCCGTTGGTTTGATATCTTACCTTGGCATGGCGATATGCAAATAGATATCGCTGCCTGTATGTGGGCAAACTTTGATATGCACCCCAAAGTGCACCCGCATGGTGAGTGGGCAGAACTTGTAACTACAGATTATCTTTTGGCACTTCCTTTAAGCTACGCTGTAAAAAAATGGGCCTTTCGTCTACGCGTTTATCACATCTCTAGCCACCTTGGTGATGAGTACCTCGTAAATGGTGGTCCAACTATTGAAAGAAAAAATCCAAGCTTTGAAGCTTTAGATATCTTCTCTTCTTACCAAGTAAACGATATGCTACGCCTTTACTTCGGCCCGGGTTTTATTCTCCATAGTGACCAGAGCTATCCTATGAAGTGGTTTTACGCAGAGTACGGTTTAGAATTTCGTTTTACCGGCTTTCGCTACCACTACCATAGATTATATGGAGCCCCCTTCTTTGCCGCCGACATCCAGAACTGGCAGGCATCGAACTTCAGATTTTCTACGACACTCCAACTCGGTTATGAGTGGTCTAAATTGCAAGGTGCCGGCAGAAAAGTGCGTCTATTCTGTGAATACCATAACGGCAATAGTGAAGGACAATTCTTCAAAGATCACACCCAGTATATCGCGATTCGCGCTTCCTGGGGTTTCTAAGCTACGTGTAGAAGATCAACGTATGGTGTGATCGCATCAATATTCTCATTGATAAAGTTCACAAGCGATAGATAATCTTCTGGTAAGAATTTTGGAATGCCAATCCCTAAGTAGTAGCAAACTGCTGTCCCGACTAAGATGTTTTTCTTACCGGCTAATATCGTGCGCATATTAAACTCAAAGTCTTCTAGACTGTGAAGATACTGCCCATCAAAGCCGCCTAGCTCCAAAAAGAGCTTCTTTGGAATCATAAGAAAATCTTTGCAAGAACCTAGGGTGTTTTTGATAACAGCATTTTTGTACTTATACGCAGATTGATAACCTTGGTAGCCAAGACCCAGCTCAAACCCCTCTTCTGTCTGTGTAGAGAAGAGCATAAGCCCTGCATGGCGCACCATATTATTTTTCATATGCATACGAACGCCTAAAGTACCACAATCATCGCCTGCATCTAGATAGGCTTTTACCATACGAGAGATAGCATCATTTAGTAAAATAACCTCCGCATCACAAAAAAGGAGAAGTTCGCTATCTTTTGAGACATGCTCTGCCACCACAGACTCATAAAGAGTTGGCATATGCTCATTAGAAATACTTAAAAACTTTGTATTGCGACGTTTACGAATAAACTCTTTAACAGCTTTTACATCCGATGCTTTTGAGCCTATATCAACAACAAAGATCTCTAGGTTTGGATAGGTAGTCTTCTCATAAATCGACTCTAAACAAGAGGCTAGCTCAACAGGTTTATTACGTGAGGCAATAATAATGCTCACCTTTGGCATCCTTGTAAGCTTTATAGAGGTTTTACTAAGAAGGACCTCTGGCTTCATACGCAAAGGTAGATCTGTATGTTTGCTGACAAATAGTTTGCGATTCTCTACCCACGCATCATCATTTTCATTAAAGCTAAGCTTTAACACCTTAATATCAAATACAATGCCAATTTCTACCCCCTGCTTATAGTTCTCCACACAAAAATCGATATCGTAGAAAGAGTCTTTTACAAATGCCTCATTAAAGGAGGCTTTTAGTTTACGGCGATCAACGACGAAGAAAGCATCATCTAGAGTAATAACAGGAATTACTTGACCCTTAAATACTTCAGAAAATTTATTCTCTGATCTAGGCTCAAATGTATGATACCAAATCCTTCCTACTAAGGGCTCTTCTTTTTCCCAAACAAGCCCTGACATCGGCACAATGGTCGAACCAACAATTCCTAAAATACCGTAGTTTGTGCGAGCAAAATGGTCGACAATCTTTTTACCCCAGTTCAAAGAGTGGATTTCGATATCATTTCTAGCAAAGACAATAATCTCTGATTTTGCTTCCTTAAGAGCTTTATTATAAACTTTTGCGAAGCTATCTTCTCGATAGTAGAGCACCTCGCTAGCTCCTAGTCCGGCACTAGCAACAAGATGATTTTCGAAAGCAAGATCTTGTTTTTCTGCAACATAGACAAAAGTAATCACAGGGGCCTCTCCTCTTTAAATCTTATGAAACATAGAACGAATATTATTATCAATTCTTCGATTTATTTATTATAAATAGAATTAATAATTAAACTAACATTTCTAAGGCAGATCTGCAAGTGCAAGAAAGGGATGGGCAGCTGCCGTCTTATTTTCATAAGTGCGAAAAACTCTTCCATCGGGGCCAATTAAACAAGAGACAAACTTTTTTCCAAAGACGCCCCTCGCCCCATATTTTTTGCTAATCCCCTCATCCTTATCGGAAAGAAGATCGTAGGTAAGGCGAAAGGTTTCATGAAAGTTTAAGTGGCGATCGGTAGCATCATCGCTAATCCCATAGATGACAACATTTTTAGCTTTTAAATCCTGATAGGCTCTTTCAAATGCTTTGACAGTCCTTTTACTAAAGGGGGAAAAATCCCTCGGATAGAAAAAAAGTAGGACATACTGCCCTCTGTGGTGTCTTAAAGAGTGAAAAAAACCCTCCTGATCAGGCAAATAAAACTCTGGAGCGTCATCGCCTAGAATAAGAGGCTCTTCTGCACCTAGAGAGATGAAAAAGAGAGCTAGAAACGCTAAGGATCTCTTGTACATATAGAGAGAAGCATATCGGAAGAGGAGTTAGTTTAGAAGATTTTCTTTGTGCTGCTTATTAACCTGAATTTTAGGTTTCTAAGCTCGTTGGCCTTCGATTTTCGGCAAAATTTTAAAGAACCGCCTACGGCTGCTCGCTTCACCTATAGACGCTTGGGCTATTGGTTCGCTCGATTCTTTAAAATTTTTACCGAAACTCATTGGCCATCAATCTGATAAACCCAAAACTCAGGTTTAAGAGCTTCGGCGTTTTAAGAGCTCTTGCACTTGGCCTTGTAGCTCAATGATTTCGCCATTGATTCTATCGATAATTTGTTGGTATTTATCGATTCTATCCAAAAGAGCTTGTGAGTCTAGAGGATACTCGCCTCTTTGAAATTGATAATAGTCAGCACGGTCGCGTAGACGCGCTATTTTAGCATCGTAGTAGTTTCTAAGATTTGTAAGGTTTTCAATTTGTAAGACGAGGTAATTGTAATACTTCTGATCTTTAGGATTAGAAAAGTAGACATCGTTACAAGGAGGCTCAGACTCCTCAGGTGTAGGAGAGGGTTTTTTTGCAGAAATCAATTCAAAGGAAGAGATTTCTTTTTTTACAAAAGTAGCTGGTAAGACAAAAAAAGGTAGAGTCCATAAAAGAGATCTAAAGGAACCGATAAAGGGCCGTTTCATTCTCGCTCTTCCTCTATTTTTACCATAGCCTCTTTATGCTCTTTTATCTTTCTGTTATAAAGCATCTTGCGGTTGTAAGCGCGCCTTACTTCTCGCATTTTATGCTCATTTAGAAGGCGTATGATATTTGTCTCTTCTTTTACTACAGCTTGCTGATACTTCTTTATTTCACCACCGTGATAGGCAATCAAAGCTGATTTTGCTTCAATTACCACCGGTCTAATGGAGGTAAGAGGAAAAACATCGCGCTTTTTACTGCAACCAAAACCGCATAAAACGCTTAAAATCAAAAATATATAGACACGGTTCATCGAGCCCTAAACACCTTGGAAAACTTCTCTTTCCTTACTCATACAAATAGAGAGGAAAAGTGCAAGAAAAGTTTTATATGCACTTAAAAGTTTTATTGTAAAAGTTTTAAGAAAACCTGAGAAATCTTATAGAGCTCCTGGTATACTGGGAAGCTGTTATGAAAAAACTTCTTCCTCTTCTTCTTTTTACCCTTCCTCTATCAGCTTTTTCTATGAAAGAGCAGCTATGTAAGGGGCAAAGCGGCGATTTTATCGTATCAGAGCGCGATAAAAGAGGAGAGCTTTTACGACTTCATACGATCACAGAGGATTCTGTAATCTTGGAAGAGATCGTATTTCCGGCGACCTTAAAGTTAAAGGGTGTAAAAGCTTGGCAAGAGTTTCTCAAAGAGGGAGCCCCCGGCCATACCTCCTGGACCCTCTTAGAAATAGATATAAAGAATGATACTCTTTTAGAGTGCTTCTCCTTTACAAGAAGCGCTTGGCTAGAATTTCAAGAAAGCGATCTCATGCTCTTAAAAATTCTACCTCTCTCTTTAAAACCTCTATCTTCTTACGAGCGCAAAAGAATCGGTCCTCCCCCTACAGAGGGGCAAGATAACCGAAAAATATGGAACCCCGAACTCTTTTTTGATGGCCTAAAGAAGAAGGGTGCCAATTGCAATGTCTACGGTTTTCTTTATCCCAAAGAGTCTTCTCCTTTGAGTGGTAAGCAGTTTGAAATCTACTACGATGCAGAAAATAAAGAGTTCCCATTCCCCTATCTAATCCGTATCACAGACGACTCAAACGCCTCTTATAACATTCGGGTTACCGACTCCGGAAGAGGTTTATTGACGGCGCTACCAGAACTTCCAA
This sequence comes from Verrucomicrobiota bacterium, assembly GCA_018240105.1. GTDB lineage: Bacteria > Chlamydiota > Chlamydiia > Chlamydiales > 2-12-FULL-49-11 > JAFEGE01. The sequence goes on from JAFEGE010000118.1 coordinate 5,378, forward strand.
GACGCAGCATGTCCTTTACAAAGGCAAAAGAAGTAACCAATGAGGGGCTTTTTTTACACCTCTCTATCCCCAGCTACTATAAAGAGCTACAAATCCACGCTATCGATAAAGACAGGGAATCGCCCATCCTTCTCTCTTATACAAGAAAGGGAGAGGCCTTTTTTATCTCCCAAGAAGAGCTCCATAAAAAATTATCAAAAGAGATTGGCTATACTTTTAAAGTATCAGCTCTCTCCCCTCTTTTAACTTCCGCTGAAAGCAAAGAAACTTTTTTCTTGGGTCCCTATACTCAATTGCCTTCAAAAACTGGCATTTTGGAATCCAATTAAGTTATACCCCTCTTGAAAAAATAAAACCTCTCAAGCGATAATACTACTGTATGAAATTATATAGCCTTAGAAAAGCAAAATCTATTTTTAAAGCCGTCTATAAACTCTACCGACGTAAAAAGAAAAAGCTTTCCTTAGAGGTATCCGAAAAGTTTCGCCTGAGCCTAATAGAGCTCCAAGAGGCTATTTTAAATCGCGATCGAGAAAAGGCAGATCTATTTAGCCGAGACCTCGAGAGCTTGTCAAAAAAATATTTTACTAAAAAGCCGTGGGAAAAATTTCTTGAACCGATTCTTTCTTTCGGTGTTGCTCTTGCCGTTGCCATGGTCATACGCCAGACCGTCTTTGAGCCTTTTCAGATCCCCTCCGGCTCGATGCGCCCGACTTTTAGAGAAAAGGATTGTTTAGTTGTCTCCAAATCGCAATTTGGCTTAAACGTACCTTTTACCACAAGCCATCTCCTCTTCCAACCAGAAGAGGTAAAGCGTATGGGTGTCTTCATCTTCTCTGGGGAAGGGATGGATATTTCGAATGTCAAGACTATGAATTTTTATGTCTTTCCTGGCTACAAGCAGTTTATCAAGCGTATGATCGGCCTGCCAGGCGATGTTCTCTATTTCTATGGCGGCAGAATTTATGGTATCGATAAAAACGGTAATGATATTAGCAAAGAACTCCAGCTAGAGAGCCTCTCCTATTTAGAGCACATCCCTTACATCCATATCGAAGGCAAGACCATTTCGACAAAAACAACGGGTAAAGGAGCCTTAAATGATCTCCACTCCTCGACTCTTATAAAACAAATGAACTTGCCTATCGCCAAGTTGACGATCTCTCCCACAAAAGAGCTACATCACACCTTTGTTTCTAAACCGAATCCTCACACCGCCTCTAATACACCTCTTGATCTCTATCAATATTGGGGTATAGAAAACTATGCAACCGTACGCATCTTACCCAAAGCTTTACTTGAAAACAAAAAAGACCTCCCCTACGCCCTACCAAGCTCTGAATTCTATTTAGAGCTATCGCACCACCCCTCCGTCACAAAAGCTACCATCGGTCGCGACCTTTACTTACGCCAAAGAGCCAAAGTCCATCTAGAAAAATCTTACATTCCTTTATCAGAAGCGCACATGAAAAGCCTGTGGGAACATATGGTTACAGGGCGTTTTACCGTAGAAGAGGGGCTTTTAAGACGCCATGGTGTAACCCTGCAAGAAGCAAAACAGAGTGGTGCGGCACCAAAATTGCAGAAGAATATACCTGATGGCACCTACGAATTTTTAGATGGTAAGCTCTCAGCTGTTAAAATAGGAGGAATCTCCTCTCAAGTAGCTATCGATCATCCTCTCGCTACTTTTGAGAATTGGAAATGCTTTTTATTCTTTAACGCTGGAATCGAATGCGACACCCATTTCCTACCACAAGCCCACGACAATGGTATTTTACCAGCTAGATACGCCTACTTCCGAGACGGCGCCCTTTATGTGATGGGAGCTCCTATCTTCTCAAAAGAGGATACAAATCTAAAAGCTTTTGTCCAAAATGAAACGGCTCGAAAGTCTCCGAGCTACTCCCCTTTTATAGACAAGGGAGCCCCCTTAAAAGTAGATGGTTCTTTAGATGTTGAGAAAATCCTACAGTACGGCTTACAAGTACCTGAGCACTCCTACTTAGCTCTCGGTGATAACCATGCTATGAGCGCAGATAGTCGCGATTTTGGCTTTGTCCCACAGGGCAACTTACGAGGTGTGCCAGCTTTTATGTTCTGGGCACCAAACGATCGCTTTGGCTTTCCAAACCATGGGATTTACCCTCAGTTCACTTTGCCGCGCCTTATCATCTACGCTAATCTCTTACTGATTCTGATTCTTTGGATTCGTTATGATAGAAGACAGAAAAACCTAAGACCTACCCTTCACAGAAATAGGTCTGAGGCGTAATCGCTTATAGTTTCTCTAACTGAAAGCGCGTCTTCTCTCCGTTGATCTCGTAGTCTTCCCCTTCAGTTACAGCTCCAAATGTAACGGTAACAGCAAGAATCTCCTCTTTGATGACCTCTTTAAAGGCATCAACAGCTTCTTTGATAAGAGGTGTCGTCTCAATAGTCAGGTGAATGCGATCTTGTACATCAAAGCTATCTGCTTTACGCTTTGTATTCACCTTGTTGACGATTTCACGAGCAATCCCCTCTAGCTCTAGCTCTCTTGTAATATCTGTATCAAGAGCAATCGTAAAAGGGCCGCTTGTTGCTGCAATTATCCCCTCATGGACCTGGCGCTGGATAAGGACATCCTCCTCCTCTAAAGAGATGAAGGCGTCATCTACAGGGATCTCTAAACTTTTTTGGAGAGCTAATAGGGCTAGCTGTTTCTGGTCGAGCGCTTCAATTTTAGCGCGCACCTCGTTCATTTTGCTACCAACTTTTTTACCAAGAGCACGGAAGTTAGCTTTTGGCTTGAACTGGACGAACTGCGTCTCATCAAGGCTAAAGCTAATCTTTTTCACATTAAGCTCATCTTTAATCAGCTCCTCTTGGATCCGAATCGCCTCTAAAATTACAGGGTCACTTGTAGCAATGTAGGCCTCAGCAAGTGGCTGTCTTACCTTAAGTTGATGCTCTTTACGCAAAGAGTGGCCTAAATTGACAAGAATCTGGGTCAATTCCATCTCATTTTCTAAGGCAATATCCCGCCCCTCTTTATGAGGTTTTGGGAAGTCGCATAGGTGGACAGAAGTTGGCATCTCTTCTGTGCGAAGCTCTTGGTAGATAGCTTCGCTGATAAAAGGAACAAACGGAGCCGTTACTTTAGAAAGGGTTAAGAGCACATGGTATAACGTAGCAAAAGCCTCTTTTTGATCAGCTATATTCTGCTCCGACCAAAACCTACGGCGGCTACGGCGAATATACCAATTGGTTAACTCTTCAATAAAAGCGATGATGGGCTGTATAGCTTTATCTAGGGTATAGCTATCCATGCTCTCTGTAACATCAAGAACAAGTTTTTCAAGAAGCGATAAAATCCATCTGTCTATCGGCGCTTTTACTTTCTCTACTTTAACAGGGCTCCAATTGTAAATCTTTGCGTAGGTAGCAAGGAAGGAGTAGCTGTTCCAAAGCGGCAAAAGAATCTGCTTTAAGACATTTTCTACTGCATCGGAGGAGAAGTTCATCTCCTCTGCTCTGACTACTGGGCTATTTAAAAGGGTAAGTCTTACGGCATCGGCGCCATATTTTTGAAAGACGATCTCAGGCTCTGGATAATTTTTTAACCGCTTAGACATCTTATGGCCATCTTCTGCAAGGACAATGCCATTGACGATGACGTTTTTAAAAGGCGGCTTATCAAAAAGGGCGGAGGCCAAAACCGTTAACGTATAGAACCACCCTCTTGTCTGGTCGATCCCTTCCGCAATAAAGTCTGCCGGAAAGTCTCGCATCGTCTCTTCTTTTTTTGCAAAGGGGTAGTGGTTTTGTGCATAGGGCATCGATCCCGATTCAAACCAGCAGTCAAAGACTTCACTTACTCTTGTAAAGAGCTTTCCATTCTCAGTAAAGGTTAAGTCGTCAATGTAGTGGCGGTGAAGGTCTTCTACTTTACTATTAGTTCTTTTTTCTAACTCTGCAACACTTGTTATGACAATTACAGTGCCATCTTCGGCGCGCCATATAGGAAGAGGTGTCCCCCAGTAGCGATTGCGGCTAATAGCCCAATCTTTGGCATTCTCAAGCCACTTCCCAAAGCGCCCCTCTTTAATATGACCGGGAACCCAATGGATCTTTTTATTGTTTGCTATGATCTTATCTTTGATCTTCTCTACAGCAACAAACCACGTAGAGACAGCTCTGTAGATAAGAGGCATGTCGGTGCGCCAGCAAAAAGGGTATCTATGGCGAAGGGTTGCCTGTTTAAAGACTTTACCCTCTGCCTTTAGATGGCGCATGATCTCTTTATCGGCATCTTTTACAAAGGTGCCTGCATATAAAGGAACCTCTTCTGTAAACTTGCAATTAGCATCAACCGGGCAAACGATATCGATATTAGCTTCTTTACAAAGAGCAAAGTCATCCTCACCAAAGGCCGGCGCCATATGAACAATCCCCGTCCCCTCGCCTGTCGCTACAAAGCTACCAGCAAGCACTCGAAAGCTATTAGCGTGGTCTTTAAAAAAGGGAAATATAGGCTCATACTCTTTGCCTACTAACTCTCTTCCTTTTACTTCCGCTAGCACCTCATACTTCTTTTTATCAAAGACCGAAGAGAGACACTCCTTGGCAACGTAGTAGATACTCCCCGTCTCCTCTTCTCGGACTTTGAGGTAGGAGAGCTCCGGATGGACAGCCAAAGCCAAGTTAGAGGGCAGCGTCCAAGGGGTAGTCGTCCAAACAAGGAGATAACCCTCCTCCCCTACAATTTTACATTTGATGGTTAAAGAGGGATCATCCGTCTCTCGGTAGTTAAGGTTCGCCTCAAAATTAGAGATAGGGGTGCCAAGCTTTGGCGAGTAGTGCATAACTTTAAAGCCTTCATAGACTAGCCCCTTCTGCCAAAGCTCTCCAAAGACCCACCAGACGCTCTCCATGAAGCTTTTATCCATAGTTCGATACGTCTCATCGAAAGAGACCCAACGTCCCATGCGGATCACAGTCTTTTCCCACTCTTTCGTATACCGAAGAACGATCTTACGGCACGCCTCATTAAAAGCCGCAATCCCATACTGCTCAATAGCAATCGCCCCTGTCAAATTGTGCTCTTTCTCAATCTCTGTCTCGATAGGAAGGCCGTGACAATCCCAGCCAAAGCGCCTCTCTACACAAAAACCCTGCATCGTCTTATAGCGCGCGACCACATCTTTAATGGTTCCTGCCAAAATATGGCCATAATGAGGAAGCCCCGTTGCAAAGGGAGGGCCGTCATAGAAAGCAAAATGCTTAGAGTCTCTTCGCTTCTCAATAGAGGCTAAAAAGGTGTTATGCTCTTTCCATAGCGCCAGTATCCGCTCTTCCGTCTTTGAAAACCCTTCGAACTCTCTTTTAAACATAGTCACCTTCTAAAAAGAAAAGTCCTAGTATATACAAAACCTCCTTTTTCTTCTCCAAGCCTTTACCTGCCAGAAAAGCAATTATATAACAATCTAATATTAAACCACTTAAATTCACATTAAAAGCCATTTTCTTGTGTATTATATCTCCCTAAGCTATAATACAAGGTGGGGGTGACTTGGTTTCGACTGGATAGACAACGTCGATAAGGCATGCGGAGGATGATCGGTTGGCCTCCTAAAAAAACCGGTAAAACAGACCTGATAACAAAATCGTCAGTCTAGCATCTGTATCTGAGCAATCAGAGGCATTTGCATTAGCAGCCTAAGACCTAACGGTCTTACTCTGCCGATGGCCCAAAGCTGGACCAAGGGTAATGGTGCCATCGTCATCTTACTTGGTATGATAAGGTATGAGGTGCTCTCGTAGTATCTTATCGAGAACCACTAGAGCAGAACTTCTTAAAGTGTTGCCTCTTGCAGCAAGGAAGCTCTTACAATACGAGAGGCTAAGCATGTAGTCTTCTCTACGAAGTCAATTTAGGACGAGAGTTCGATTCTCTCCACCTCCAAAATTCAGATTAAACCAAATCAAATAACACTAAGAATACCAAGGACTTAAAGGGAAACCGATAAGTCCTTTTTCTTTTCACTTAGGCCGCTTTTGTCCAGTCTAGTGCGTAAAATTTGCGTAAATAAATAGGGTGAATCCCACCATTCCTTTGCCTAGGCTTTATTGCCGATTTTTTTTGAACAGCGGACGGACACCTTCGCATAAGAAAGCAAATTATCAATCTAACTTATTGAAAATATTGCTTTTTCAACTTTGATTGTCTGTCTTAAGACTTAGTTTTAATTTCTTTTTGGCCAAAGTAGATCGCAAGAATCCCACCAAGGATGACTAAGCATATACCCATGAAGCTGAATAGATCAGGCACTTGCTTCCAGATAAGGAAATCGGCAATGGCGCCAAAGACAATCGAAAGAAACTGAAGAGAAGATGTGATCCGAATGGGGGCTTTTGCAATAGAAAGGGTGCTTAAGAACTGATAACCCGCACCAAAAATGCCAACTCCAAGAAGAAGCCACAGAGTTCGATCATTGGGAGTAACCCAACCGAAAGGGAGTACGCAAGCTGTTACTAGCGAGGCGAACAGAAAATTGTAGAATAGGATTTGTATGATGGAAAGGCTCTTCGTCAAAGAACGAATGATGACGAAAGCAATTCCTGCAAAAAGCCCAGAGGCTAAGGCAATGAGAGCTACTGGTTGAAACAAATGGACTCCTGGGTGGAGCACTAAAGCGATACCAATGAATCCTAAAATGATTCCTCCCCATACTTTCGAAGGAGTTTTTGCCTGATGAGCGATCAAGACTAAAATAGGAATGAACAAAGGAGACGTATTAGTCAGAAGAAGCGCGTCCGTTAGAGAGATGTACCGAAGCGAGTAAAAAAGGCAGGCCAGTCCGAACAGAGTAAATATCGTTCGGAAAACTAACTTGAATGGCTGAACGATGATCAATTCTCGTGGATGCTTAAGGGCAAGTGGCAAAAGCAAGAGGAAGCTCACAAAAAATCGAGAAAATAGCACCAGGTCTATCTTTGCTGAGGTACCGATGACTTTCGTCAATAGACTCATGAGAGTAAAGCAGATCGAGGCCATCACAGCAAAAACTACCCCTAGCGCGATATGCTGCTGATGCCCGTGCGAATGAAAGTTCATGATTTAAGTATTTCATGGGATAAAACAATCTTGGCTACGTGAGCTAGATCGCGAATCGTCGAAAAGTGTGCTTCTTTTGACCCTGCGCCGCAAGCATCTGATACGACCGTCACTGAATAATCACGATCGTGGGCATCTCTTACAGCCGTCTGAACCGCCAAATCAGTTGAAACTCCAATCACGATCAGATGTTGAATCTGATTGGCACGAAGGATCGCCTCGAGAGGTGTCGCATAAAAAGCATTGACTCTGTGTTTGGTTACGACGAGATCATTGGGCTGAAAGTTCAATTTTTTGTGGAATTCCGTTCCCCAGGAATTTAAAGCTAAGGCATTGTACTCTTGCGCTTTCCCAAATAAAGGAGACTGAGCTGGGCATTCGAGATATCCTGCACTAAACCCGACTCGAACGAAGATCGGAAGAATGGCATGTTTTCTCGCATAGGCGATAACCTCATTCGCCCGATCGATCACATGGTGCTCATGGACGAATTTCGCGGTCTCTGTGAATTTTCCATTCAAATCAACAATATCATTAATGAAGTCTAGCACAATCAAAGCAGTTCGATTCATCTTATTGCGTCCTCTTTATATTTCAGTTCAATTGAAAGATCAATATCCTCAGAAAATCGGTCGATTAATCCATATACTTTTGAAAGAGAGGTCCCTCCTTTGAAGGTGAGGTGTGATTTCATTTTCACTAACGAAAACAGCCTTTCCAAAACCCATACAACCCAATAGTCTTTCTCGATAATTTCAAAAGGCATATGCATGATCTCTGCTGCTGTCCTAAAAAACAGTGCACGTTCCTCTTTAGATAAGAGGTGGATTTCATTCATGGCTTAATCTCCATAATTTCAAAGATAAGGGCTCGTATCCATGCAGGAGCAAATTTCATATTTTGTCTAACGTCTTTTTCGCTTGAACCCTTGAGAAATTTTGCAATTTGCGTGCGCGCTGTCTGATCAATGTGATCTTTTCCTAAATTTTTCAAGGCTTGAATCAGAAGACCTTCTCTGGTTCCCGCAGAAGACATAACTTTTTTAGTGGCCTTTTTAAAAATGATTTCTTGATTACCAATTTTAACTTTCCTTGAAGGACCTTCAGTTAAAAAGATCACTCGACCAGGAACCTGTACAGAAAGGCCAACCAAATTTGCGGCGTAAGCCCCAGCTGGTTGAATTTGAACTCCATTTTTTTCCGCAATCGCTTTCGCAACCTCGTTTAAATCTGGAGGAATTAGACCCAACAAATCATGCGTTTTGGGATAGTCATAAACACCTTGTGCAAGCCTCCTAATGATGTTTTGTTTCTGAAGCTGTGAGAGAGCCTTGCGAATAGAAGCATCACTACCCAAATCTGAAAAATGCATTGGGGTAAAACACCATCCCCGACCGTGATCGATAATTCTATTTTTCACAGTGGTTTCGATACTTTGACTCATTTTCATCGCCTCTATTTTTCACAAAGATAGCATCCTTTTGTGAATCCATGCAATGGATTTTCACAAAAATAGCGTCTTTTTGTGAATACTGAATCGTCATAAATCACTTATTATCAATTAGATATACTAAATACAAAAAATACTTTGAAATCATGCTTTGGATCGATCTTTTCACTGTGACGGTAGGCTGGAGTAGAAAGCTGTATTCCCAAGAGTCACTTTACGTCCAGCACCAGGAACCATAGAAAAAGAGGCCAAAAGACAACTGGTTTTGCCTCGTCTAGTGCGTAAAATTTGCGTAAATTGATGGGGAATTTTATTGGATTTGTCTATGGAAAATCGCGGCATAACCATCCCTGTTCGATTCTCTCCACCTCCAATACGGCCGAGCAAAAGCTCGGCTTTTTTATTGAAGAATTTACGATTCGGTTTTGGCATCGTCGGTAGTTCTCGCCTTTGAAATTGCCAAAGTTTAGCTAATTTTGGCACCGCCTTTGCCTATTTCAAATGGCATACATCTTATTACCACATCCCGATTCTTGCATTACTCTCGGTACACTACACTTCGATTCAATAACATTTTATTGTTAATTTCACAAAAACAATCTATTCTTCACAAAAACAACATAACCACCAAACAAATAAAAATGAATATTTTACTATCTCTTACATCTTTTCCAATTGTCATCTGTTTGCTTTTTACTCAGGTAGAAGCATTTGATCTCAAACCCATTTTAGCTGACTTAGAAAAAGATGGTGTGACCATCATTCCAGAACTTTTTAGTCCGGAAGAAATGGATGCAATTCATGATTATTATGAGCCGATCAAAGAGAAGATACTACATGTCTTAGATACAGATAAAGGCCATCAGCGTATTTTTCAGACAGATGGCGTAACAACCTATTCTCATTATTGGAAAATAGATCAGGATTTCATTTTACAAGCAGGACCAGGACGTTTTGATACCTCTTATGGCTTTAGAGAAGGATCTTTCGCTTCGGATCATCTTTTGCACCACCCTATTTTAGAACAAATCATGCAGCAAACATTGCATAAAGAATACACAAATTATGCGGGCATTATCAATGCCATGCCAGAGAGCGGATCGCAGTACTGGCATCGTGATACTCATAATCTAGCAGACAGCAATAACGATGGCTCACAACTCTTAACCATGGATGATTTTTACTTTACCGTTTTGATTCCTCTTGTCCCTCTCTCCGAAGAGAATGGTACCACAGAATTTCGTATAGGCACGCACCGCAAAACAGCCCAAGCTTTTGATGAAGCAGAAAATAAACGTTTCAATGTTGCTCTTGGCAGCGCTATTGTTTTCAACGGTAAGATCAGCCACCGCGGCAGAGAAAATTTTTCGAGTCACGACAGACCTGTTATTTATATAGTCTACCATAAAAAGTGGTACAATGATCGGTACCGAGAAGGGTTATAAATATTTTCATTATCTCAAAAACCTTCTTATTAAAAGTTCTGCATGTATCTCTCCGCCTCCAAAACGGCCGAGCAAAACCTCGGCTTTTTTATTTGATAATTGCTATGCTGCTCGTGATGACTGCTCCCTCGCCTAAAGGCGAAGGCTTCTAGGGATTACTCCCAAGCCATCCAATCCGACAAATATTAATACAATCAACCAAAAAATAAAAACAATTAACATAGGTGTTTTTCAACTATTAATTAAATTGAAATTAATAGAAATATAACGCATCCTATCTAATATATAATCAACAAATTAGAGAAATTTATTTATGTTGGATCAAAAAATTTCTATTTTACTAGCACTGTCATTACTCTCTGGCCCCATCGCGCTTCCTGCAAGCCCATCCTCGATTTCGTCTGAAGACACCTTCTCTTTTCAAAGGACCTCTGCCCACACAATGCTAGCTGTACTGCCAGTGCTCGAACCTCTTAGCACTTCCGTAAGCGCTCTTGAAGAACAAGCAGCTCATATCCGTCCCTCTTCCACTAACTATATCGACGCCCCCTTGCCTTTAGAAACTAATTCCGATCAAGTAGTAGGCATTTATGGAAATATTCTTTATCCCGAAGACCAAGAGCTAGCACAAAAAAAGAAACTTTTTGACTGGATGGAAGCTTATGCAAAAGATTCAAGCCTCCCCTTTCCACTGTCTCCAGAAGAATTTAATGACATCTCTCTTTACAGACTCGAACGATTTCCATTTTCTCAGATGATCTCTAAGCACTTCGCCATGCGCGTACAGAATCTTCTCTTAGAGGGCCAGTCCTTAGACATCTCATTAGAAAAAGCACGCCAAGAGACTTTGATCTGGAGTCAAGAGATCGTTGAAAAAATTCCCAGATTAGAAGGGCGATCTGAAGTGCTAATCGCACGATTGGTCCAATGTACAAGTCAGGCAGAACAGACTCTAGATAAGGCTACGAAGATCATAAGAGAGAACTCCAAGAAAGCTCTGCAATTTCTATTAGAAAACAGATCTGAGTTGATCGGCCCCCCTTTTACTTGGGATATGAGAACCGATGTATTCAAACAAATGATCGAGAAAGTAATTTCCCTATCGCCGCATTCGCCTTATTTTCTAGCCCTGCAAGAAGTTACGCCACAAGCATTGAGCGATTTGAAGGAGACATTAGCAGATAGGGATCTTCAATGGCTCTCTTTTAATAATGTTTCCGGAAAAATAACTCTAGCACCTAGACAAGAAGAGGTATTGGGAGAAGCAACCGGATTCACTTCAACCGTGGCCTTAAGCCGTGACCTGGAAATTCTCAAAGTAGATTTGGGTGATCTACCCACTGAATCAGGAAGCGTTCGCAAGATTCTAGGCGTAAGGGTACGCAATATCCACACAAATGAGATATTTACTATTTTCTCGACACATACAGATCATAAAATTCAAAATGACATCTATGTGAGAACAGCAGCCAAAATTCATGAATTTGCAACCAGATTTTTTCAAGACACCCCTAATGAACAGCGCTTTGTGATCGGAGGAGACTTGAATGTTTTTGAGCAGCTGGATGGAGGCAAATATGTAGCAAAGTTGCGAGAACTATTTACCGGCAGCAAAGATTTCCGAGAAACAGACTACTACGCCCCACCTCCGATTGCTTGGAGCAGTTTTATTGGACGCTCTGAGGGGCCATTTTCGCCACGTATTTCCAAAGAAGGGATTATAGAGCCAAACGCCCTCGATCAAGTTATCGTAGGAAGCGGCATAGAACTTCAATCGGCCGCACGAGAAGCTCTTGTTTACAATGAATCGGGAAAGCTCTTAGATTATTACAAAGAACGGGACGAGTACATTGCAAATCTGCAGAAAAGGATCACCTTCTCCGACCATTTTTTCAATATCGTTCGGTTTAAGTAAACCAAAAGAAGTATTGATTATGAGCCTGTAGGGAAGTGTCTCCCTTTTATTTTGCGCCATTGCTCTGCACTCAAAGCACCTGTGCCTTTTCAATTGATATACCCAAGTGAACTCAAAAATTGGTTTTTGTCTTCGCCATAATCTGAAAATTTGTACCCGTTTCAATTCACCCTATGTTCCATAGCGGCTCATTTCAACGTCGATTACATCTGGCGCAAATTTTAAGTTCTGCTTTTGCTAAAATTCCAGTTTTTGAGCCTCCTTGGGTATATCAACAAAAACAAAAATAGCGCGCACTATTCAATATATTAATTTCTTTTAATTATTATTGATTTACCAAAAAAATCATCGCAATTATAATTATATGAAAATTAACTCGGTTTTATATCATGTCTTTTAAGTTTTATAAAAAATTTTATATTATAATAGTAGCAAGCGTTGCGATTGCATCTTTACTCACATGGCAATTTTGGCCACAAACCATTACACGCGCCGCTGTCGATGTCGGCTCTGGCAGCATTAAAGTAACAGTTGCTAAAGTTGACCCACAGAATAATAAGATCCATCGCATTCTCTATGCAGAAGAGCATGCTATCCCTTTTAAAAGAGACATACAAGTCGGCGGTAAATCAGCTTTAAGCGAAAAAATCCAGACAGTTGCCTTTGAAAAGCTCAAGCATTTAAAAAAGGAACTTAACAAGCATCGCCCGACCGAATGGAAAGGCATCGCCACTGCCGCCTCTCGCCAAGCTACAAACGCTCAAGAAATGTATAGTAAAATCAATGAAGATCTCGGCATTGATATCACGATCATCTCTCAAAATGAAGAGGGCCGCCTTGGCTTTACCACGGCCGCAGCTGTAAGCAATATTCCGAAAGAACAACTCATCGCTGTTGATTCAGGGTCGGGTAGCTTTCAGATTACTACTCTTATTAATGATGAGCTAGAAGTGGTTGAAGGAGAGCTCGGCTATATCCCAAGTTTAGAGATGCTTATGGAAATCCGCGGAGAAAAACTTGATCTTCACACACCCCCTGCCCCCGTTACCTTACCAGAAGCCGAACTTCTTGTGAAAATGATGCACGCAAAAATGCCACCTCTCACCGAGCCTTTTTTACAAAAACTTGGAAATTCCCAAGAAACAATCGTTGGTATTGGCAATGAGAATTTTATCTTTGCTATGGGAGCGACAGGCGTTGGTAAAGACACCTTTACTAAGGAAGAGTTATGGCAAGCTATCACTTTGCATGCCGGGAAATCGCCCGAAGAGCTCAAAGGGTTTGCAAAGCCTGATACAGCTGTCTTAGGGATGGTTTTACTCTACAGCATCATGGATGCGATGAGCCTTGACCAACTCACCTCTTACTACGCTAATGGTAGTTGTGAAGGACTTCTTGTCGATAGCCAGTACTGGGGATAAAGAACTAAATTAAGAGCGTTAACTATAGGGGGCAAAGCGCCCCCTACTTTTAGATACTAGATTGTATAGCTCAATGTTTTCAGCTGAGTTATGCTAAATAGGGCCATGCAATAAAGCTTATTCTATTCTTTAACCTTTTTATAGATACGTCTTACACCAGACCCAGAGAATTGCAATTCAGAGATTTCTCCATTCTCATCTGTAAGAAACGCAATGGTACCCCACCAACTTCTGAAACCAAATAAATACGGCTCTACCGGCACCAGTTCAGTATACGGCACCAGTTCAGTATCATCATTCGCACAGATGAGCCGACCCTCTTTTAAAATTATATTGACATCCTCATGTTCTCCCACAGATTGCCATAAGTAACTCTCTTTTAACAATTCCTCATATCTTCCCACAAATTGCCGTAAGTAACTCTCTTCTAACAATTCCTTATGGACCTTCACAAAAACAGTCCGAGGCTGACCAGGTTCTAGAGCAATCTCAAGTTTAGAGAACTCTTTGGAATACTCAGCGCGGAAAAAAAGATCAACCCCCTGATCATTAGAACAAACTAAAGAGCCTCCATTATCTTTGTATTCTATTGTGTAAATCGTCTCTCCATAGGAGGCTTTCAACAGATTTCCATCTAAAGTAACCTGGATTGTACCGTAAGTAGGATGTTCATATTCTCCCACGTGTCGCTCCAAGTATTCGTTATGGGAGGTAACGATTTTATATGTACGCCTTACACCAGATCCAGAGAATTGCAATTCAGAGATTTCCCCATTATCATCTGTAAGAAACGCAATGGTGCCCCACCAATTTCTGAAACCAAATAAATACGGCTCTACCGGCACCAGTTCTGTACCATCATGCCCACAGATGAGCCGACCCTCTTTTAAAATTATATTGCCATCCTCATATCTTCCCACAAATTGCCGTAAGTAACTCTCTTCTAACAATTCCTTAGGGACCTTCATAAAAACAGCCCGAGGCCGACCAGGCTCTAGGGCAATCTCAAGTTTAGAGAACTCTTTGGAATACTCAGCCCGAAAGAAAAGATCAACCCCCTGATCATTAGAACAAACTAAAAAGCCTCCATTATCTTTGTATTCTATTGTGTAAATCGTGTCTCCACAGGAGGCTTTCAACAGATTCCCATCTAAAGTAACCTGGATTGTACCGTAAGTAGGATGTTCATATTCTCCCACATGTAGCTGCAAGTATTCGTTAAGGGATGTAACGAGTTGAACTCGCTCTTGAGCTTCTTGCTCAATCACATCTCTAGCTTCAACTACTGTATTGATTCCAAACAGAACCATAATAAAAAAAATCATAGACTTCATAAATAACCAAATTTAACAAATAATTAAGCATCATATTGTGTCCACGGTTTTTCTTCCTTATTTTATTCCAATATAATAAATTCTTGTCATCCCTTGAGGCGAGAATCTCAAAAGGAAATAATACACCTTCAAAAAAATAGGATATAGAGCAAGCTGCAGCAGGTATAAATTTTTAAGATTCTAGTGAATCCAAAAGCCAATTTGTGAGTTTACTTGAGTATACAGATGTTCAAGGTCAACTAGAGGAAATAAGAGCGATTGCACGAAAAACTGTTAAAGGGTAATTTAGCTGGGTTATACAGCATCCGCATCAATGACCAATGGCGTATCGTATTCGGATGGAATAAGGGAGCCTATGATATACAAATTCTGGACTACCATTAGAGGTAATAGATGAAAAGAAAACCAACCACCCCAGGCGAAATTCTCCATGAAGAGTTTCTTGCACCCTTGGGTTTAACGCAGAAAGAACTTGCTGAACATCTTGGCTGTGATTATAAAGTAATCAACAGAATTGTAAACGAACAGACAAGTGTTACTCCTGAAATGGCAATTCGATTAGGATTAGCTTTTGATACTAGCCCTGATTTTTGGTTAAATGCACAAATGGCATTTGATTTATGGAAATTACACACTAAAAAACCCAAAATTCGCTCACTGATCCGAAAAAGAAATAAAACAAGGCAGTCATCTATTTAAACTGCTTCCATTTTAAGCTTTTTCCCCTAAGGAAAGGCAATTTTCACTGCAGCTTTGCTATATCTAGAACAACATGCTTAATATTTGTGCGATTCCATGTATAGCTGATGTGCACTAGCTTGTCTTTTGTCTCGATAACACAAGGATAAGAAAATTCACCGGGCTCGCTTTCTAAGACAACTTTCATATCCCAGCTCTTTCCACCATCACATGAAAGCGCTACATTCAGAGGGTAGCGATTTTCTTTGGAATGGTTATAGACGAGGAGGATTCGACCATCAGACAAATTAATAGCATCTACGGATGAATTGGGATTAGGAAGATCTGTAGGCGTTGCAGAACTCCACGTTAAGCCTGCATCATTGGATTCTGCAGTGCAGATATAACCTATCTGATGAGATCGCGCAAAGAGCTTAATTTTATCCTTAAAAAAGACTAGAGCCGGCTGGATGATGCCAAATAATTGATCATCTACATTTATCGGTGAGCTTTTTTGCCACGTATTACCTCTATCAGAGGTAATGTCTATCCAGCAGCCCCAACGCTTCCAACTCTCTGTGGAAGAGCCGCAAAGTAGAGTCCCGTCATCTAAGAGAAGAGGCCTATTTTTTGCAGGACCGATAACCCCTGCTGGTAAATCAGGGCCAGAGAGCCAAGTATGACCTCCATCCAGCGACCGCTTAATAAAGCCAGACCAAATCTGTGGATGTCCACCTGCTTTATAAAAAAGAAGAATTTCTCCTGAAGGCATCGTGTATAAAACAGGGTTCCAACAAGGACGAGCCTCTTCTGCCACTATGCTCGGTAAAGACCACTCTTTTTTACTCTTTTTTGCCATCCATATTTTGACATCATCGGCCCCCTCTTCCGTTCCAGCAAACCAGGAACAAAGAATCTCCCCCTTCTGAGCCTCTGTTAGCGTAGAGGCGTGACAGGAAGCAAAGGGAGGCTTTGTAAAAACAAACTCCTCCAAAACAATCGCAGGATGAAGGGCGTAGACTCCTGATAAGAAAAAGACAAAAAGAGAGAGGATTTTTTTCATGGTCAATATTTTCCTCCTGAAGGTTATATTAAGGCGATCTAAAGGTTGAAATCTACGCGAATATAACAGGAATGTGCGCATATTTACAAAAACTTCTTTTGCTCTCTAAGCATTTCTAAAACAAAAACCCTGCTCCTGAGGAGCCCCCATCGCCCTAAAATTGCGATTTGGCTTTTGTGAGACTTTGAACTACTATATACTCAAAAAAACCCTTGTCACTCTATAGGTCTTTTATGGTTCCCCTTTTTTTACAAAAAACTCATCGAAATCTATTGAAAATCTACAAAGCCATAGCCATCTTTCTCACTACAGCGATCCCTGTAGAAACCTCTGGAGATACTATAGCTATCATAGCCGGGCTAGATTTAGTCGGATCTGTGCCTGCCTATACAGCGCTTATCTCTTCTACAGGCGAGATTATGCCTCTCCTATTTTCAGGAGATATGGCAATATCTGGCTCTATAGTTAGTGTTTCGATGAACTCTTCAAAAATAAGCCTTATCGGAGGGCAGACGCAAACCGGCTCTAACCCAGCCTACGGAGCTCTTGTCTCTCCCTCTGGAGAGATTACAACTCTTACAATTGATGGATTGCCGGGGATGCATGGAATTATCAATAGCGTTGCGATCAACGGCTCTGGAAATGGTATTATAGGAGGGCGAGACACCACAGGACCTATCTACGCGGCAATCGTTCCTCCAGCAGGAAACCCCATTACGCCTCTCCTATTTTCAAGTCCTATATCGGCAGGCGGCATCATTAATACCGTTGCGATCAATGAATCTCAAAATGGCTTGATTGGAGGGCAAGGTTTCTACGATTTTCAACCCGCCTACTTAGCCTCTGTCTCACCCTCAGGAGATCTTACTCCCCTTACACTGACAGGAGGTATTGCCATAACGGGATCAATCTCATCCGTGTCAATGAATGCTTCTGGAAATGGTCTGGTGGGAGGCAGTGATATGACCGCCTCGCAACCTGCCTATGCGGCCCTTATCGGATCTACAGGAGTCGTAAATCCCCTTACCTTAACAGGAGGGATAGCCACAACAGGACGGATCACCTCTGTTTCTATTAATTCTTCTGGAGCTGGCATTATTGGAGGGACTGATCTAACCGGATCACAACCTGCCTATGCAGCACTTATTAACCCGACTGGTACGGTAACTCCCCTTTCTTTAATGGGCAGTGTAGCTACAAATGGAATTATTAACAGTGTTGCCACCAACAATAAAGGCGATAGCATTATCGGAGGGCAAGATTTAACTGGATCGCAACCTGCTTACGCAGCGCTTATCTCCTCTTCTGGAGCTATTACTCCTCTTGATTTAGGAGTTAACATGGCAATAAACGGAACTATCCTTAGCGTTGCGATCGATGACCTTGGCAATGCGATTATCGGCGGACAAGATCTAACTGGATCGCAACCTGCTTATGCAGCGCTCATCAGCCCCACAGGAGCAGTAACCCCCCTTACCTTCCTAGGAGATATGGCTATCTCTGGATGGATCAGCACTGTCGCTCTGCCCAAGGTAATTACGGAAGCGCCCTCTAATCTGGAGGGTTATCAAAGTAAAAATGACTTTGGCCTCCAGTATGAATTCTACAACCAATTATCATGGACAAAAAGCCCATCGCCCGGAATCACAAGCTACCTTATTTACCGCGATGGTACAGAGATAGCGTCCGTAAACGGGTCAACCTATACCTACCAAGATCACAATAGAAAGAAGGGTGTTTCCTACACCTACGCCATTATAGCAGTTGGGTTAGGAGAGATCGAAAGTTTACCTATCACTATCGCTATTAGCCCGTAAATTCCCTTTTCTAATCAACTAAGAGCTGACTTGCCAGGTCTCTTGCAACCTTACCATCGACCGTGTTATTGATCTTCATGATACTCTTCATGACAAGGCCAAGATCCTTTTTGGTTTTAGCGCCAGACTCGCTGATAGCTTGTAGAACGATCTTTTTTGTCTCTTCAAGAGAAAGCGCCTTCGGTAAAAACTCTTGTACAATCGCAAGCTCTTTTTTTATCTGCTCTATTCTCTCTAAAGAGTTCACCTTTTCGGCCTCCTCTAAAGCTTCTTGTAAGTTACCCGAGTAAGTTTTGAAAAGTTTTACTACTTCAGCATCAGGAACCATGCCCCTTGCATCAACAGCCAATATTTTTGACTTTAGCATCCGCAATGTAGAGAGTCTAATTTGATCTCTGCTTCTCATGGCATCTTTGATATCTTCATTGATTTTTTCGATAAGGACCATAACTCTCTTCCTTGTTCAAGTCTGTTTTTTGTGAACTATAACTTCTACAATAGCAGTTTTTGGAATTGATCCATTATACAAATGGTAGTATTTATTCGATCCCCCTGGATTGGCCTCTAAGACTAACTTGCCGGATAATTTTGCCGTCTCCAACTTCAATACGACATATTGAGAAACTTTGCCCCAATACTTTTCAAGAATCTGATCAAGCTGCTCTTTTGTGGCTAGATGAATAAAATCAGCATCCATATCCGATAGATGAACCGTTTTAGAACTTTTTTCCCAATTTTCCATGGAGAGCACTTTATACAAATAGACTGGCCTTTCACTCACCAAAACTACCTCCTCCTTCTGTTGCATAGAGACCTCTTTAGCCTCTACTTGTCCATTATAGAAAGCAAAACCTGAGAGTAAAAAAAATAAACCCTTTACCTTCCAACCGTGCATAAAAAAGAGCCTTTTAAGATGTGATACATTCTGTAAAAGATACCTAGAGAGAAGTTTTTTTCCAAATAGAAGCTCCATACTGCCTCCATCTCTAGATGCGGTACCAATAATTTTTAACATTCTCTTCAAAATGTCAATTCTTAGAGACTTAGCGATATAACGCAACCATCTTACATTAAGAAGGATAAGCGAAATTACACCTGCTAAATATACTTTAAATAACTTTAAAAATCTGATTATGTTTTTTAATCGATTTTAAAAGGTTTTTAAATCCTGTAAATAACCAAGGAAAATTCATGGCTAAGGCTAAGCAAGGCAAACAAATACTAAGATTAACAGCACTGGATGGATCTTTAACGAATGCATATAATTACAGTATGAAGGTTCTTTATGACCCTGTTGGGGGAACACGAAAATATTTAGTATCTGAAGAAGGCGTATTAAGCACCACAACCCCAAAAGAGTTTAGCTTTGATTTCTCTGCTATCACAGCACCACCTATCAACTCTACGATCACGATTTCATTAATGGCTACTAGCCCTGGTAATGAAGTTTATGAAATGGCCGCCGATGGTTGGCGCTATAATGGTACTTCATGGGGACAGTACCTTTACAGCGGGATACACTGCCAAGGCTACCTATCCTCTATTATGGCAAGTACCGTTCAAAAGGAAGATACCGGTGTAATACAATACAAAATCATAGATGTGGGCAGAAAAGTTAAAGACTACTGCGACTTCATCTCTTCTATGAACCAGTACTTCGTTAAATTACTATCTTAAGCCTTTATCTTCTACTGATCCCAGCTTTATAGCTGGGATCTTCAATGAACATCGCTATAAATCACGTCAAATTATCCTTTCCCTCTATACGCATTTTTAATCTTTGAGTAAAATCGCAGAATATATGAAAAAGCTCTGTTTTATTTTTCTTTTGCTTCCTTTATACCCAAGTGCTAGTGAGAATATATCTTTAAAGAGTTTTACGATGGAGCAGCCTTTGTCAGTTTCAGAGACCATTCGAATCGAGAATGAGAATTTCTTCTTCCCTCGTTCTATGGAGCTCAGTTTGTTAAAAAACTGCCCTGAGGTAATACCGGTTTTAGCAGAGTGGCTATACAACGAATGGCACTCTTATGATACTTCTTTAACAAAAGAAAAATTGGTCTCTGCCTTCCAATCACGTCTAAACGCCGATGTTATTCCGATTACATTTGTAGTTTTAAAAAACAGCCTGCCGATTGGCTTAATCTCTCTAAAACAGGAAAAAGACCCCGAGTTTAGAGACTTTCCTAAAGACTCTATTTGGATGGGTAGTTTACAAGTGGCTCCAGAAGAGAGAATGCAAGGGATAGGTGAAGAATTATTGAAATTTTCACAATCTGTAGCAAAACAGTTTGGCTGTGAGACTTTGTATTTTTATACATCTAACCCGACGAATGTAAAATGGTATTGCAATAGAGGCGCTCAAATAATAGAAAAGCGCCCTTTCCGTGATCATGAGATTACCGTCATGCAAATCTCTTTAAATGATTAGTCTGCTTAGCGACTTTCTTTCTGCTGTGAAGCAGCTCTATCGATGATAAATTGGATTCTTTCCTCATACTTTTTACCCAAATCTACCTGCTAGTAATTTGCCATTTGAAGAGCGTGGATAAGCAAATCTGGCAAAACTTCATCTACTACTTGTGAAGGATCTACCTCCTTCCCATGCTCTTTAGCTTCGCAGTAGGTCGCAAGCTTACCGCTACTAAAAATCTAAACAAATCTACTCATTACTGAGAAGAGTGTCAGAACGTCAGCCAAGCAGTTTTGCTGACGATTCACGTATGGTATTTCAGCCATAACAATCAGGATGTGCTGTCACAAGAATCGGATTAGGATTC
>JAFEGE010000119.1 GCA_018240105.1 Verrucomicrobiota bacterium
AAATATCTGTCTCCAAGCTAGTCAATAGCTTGAAGGGAGTCTCTTCAAGATTAGTCAGAAAAACTGGCTATCCAACCATTCAACAGGCTTTGTGGGGCGATAGTCTTTGGTCTCCAAGCTACTTTGCTGGAGCGTGCGGCGGAGCTCCTTTGGAGATCATTCGGCAGTATATTGAACAGCAAGACTCTCCGGCAATCTAATAGGCGCGATTCATCCCAGCCCTGACTTGCTGTTCGTAAGTAGCCAAATTTTGTCTATTTTGAGGATTTACGTAAGAAATCTAGCCTTAAGATTGAATTGGGATATCCTTTTCTGAAAAATGAAACCTAATTATCACTTTATTTTTGCAAGTACCTCTGAAGGACTGAGTTTTCTCTTTGTCCTTCGGATAAAAGCAAAGAGCTAAGTCCTGAAGGAACTGTTTCCAAAATGGAAATAGTTCAGGTAGAGGGAGAGCGTCAAGTTATTCGTAAAGTTATCGAGTGCAGCGAGATAAAGAATATCTATCTGATTTTGATCAAGAATTAACGAAATACTTAAAAGGAAAGAGCAGCATGGATAAGCCTCGTTTATCTGAGGCAGATAGCATGGTTTTTAAATTAAGTTAGGGCTTGTGCGGTTGAGAATGTAAGCCGTTAGTTTTCAAAGCAAAAGAAATTTACCTCTAACAGTTCAATTCTTTGGTTATCAATAATTTGCATTTTTAATCACCTCGTTTCCAACTTAAATGAAATCTTTAAAAACTCTTGAGTATAAAGCTGTAATAATCTATCAATGAGCAAAGAAGTGGCGCTTTTATAGCGAAGGGGGAATTGTTGTCTTCTAAAGGCTGTTTATATGTAGGTATAGATCCTAGGCACTACAAGACCCATTTACCTATCTATCACATGCCTTTAATGGAAATTGTGCCACGCGCTCTTGCCTCCAGAGAGATCCAAGAGACATTTCGCCGGGTCTTAAAGTTTACCCATATCGTTTTTACAAGTAAGAGTGCAGTGCGCATCTTTTTCGATTACTTTAAAAAGAGTGGCCACACCTTAAGCGAGCTTAAGAATACTTATATCATTGCTATTGGCCAGGTGCCGGCTTTTTACTTAAAAGAAGAGGGTGTGATCCCATCGTATGTGACAAGTGATGAGGCGCAGACAGGTGTTGTACGAGTTCTCTCTGCTTTAGATTTGGAAGAGGTTAACATCTTGCTGCCGAGGTCCTCTTCTATGCGTCCACAGCTTGCCCATTTTTTAGTAGAGCACGATATTCACCATCAGATCTGCACCCTTTATGATGCCCACAAGAAAAGGCCAACCGTTTTGCCAGATTTAGAGATGTTTGAAGAGGTAGTCTTTACAACGCCGACTGTCATAGAGGCTTTTTTTGATCTCTTTGAAACTATCCCCGAAGAGCTGAATTTTCATCCGATTGGTTTCTACTCTAGAGAAGCGCTTAGAAAAGTTCTTCATGAGAAAAGAAACACAGACTTATTACAAGAAATTTAGAGTGTTTGCAATTTTCTCTCTGATCAACGAGAATTACCTTAAAAATAGAGGATTTTATGCTAATGGTTGATTACGAATTAATAAAGCTTCCTTACGCTTACGATGCGCTTGAGCCGCACATCGATGCTGAGACGATGGAAGTGCACTATAGCAAGCACTACGCTGGGTATTTAGAAAACCTAAAAAAAGCCCCGGAGTTCGATCCAACAAAGTCCATCAAAGAGCTTCTAACGACAGTACAAGCCCCAGCCGTGCAGAACAATGGTGGCGGGTACTACAACCATACACAATTTTGGCTGATGCTAACACCTAACAGCGCAAAGAAGCCGTCAGGCGAGCTTTTGAAGGCTATAGAGAGTAAATATAAAACCTTTGAAGACTTTCAAAAAGAGTTTACGCAGGCAGGCCTCACACAATTTGGCTCTGGCTGGGCATGGCTTGTGAAAAAAAAGAGCGGCCTTGAGATTATAAAAAAACCTAACCAGATGCACCCTGATCTACAAGAGGCGACACCTATCCTTGGTTTAGACGTCTGGGAACATGCTTATTATTTGAAAAACCAAAATCGTAGAGCTGATTATATAAAATCTTTTTGGGAAGTTGTTAATTGGGATTACGCCGCACAGCAATTCCTACTAAAATAACTATCTTTTTTGGTATTATTATTAAGTTAGTTTAATTGATTGGTAGGAAATGGGGTTTTTAAGACTTTTTCATAAGGGGCCTAAAATTAAAGTTCTCACCTCCAAAAAGGACGGCTTTAGCGGTTGGCTAAAGTGTTCTGGTTGCGGGGAGATGATCCATGCAGATGAGCTCCAAGAGAGGCTCAACTGCTGTCCTAAGTGTAACTTTCACTATCGACAGACCCTTACGCAGCGTATTAAGTTACTAACTGATGAAGGGACTTTTAAAGAAAAGTTTACTAATATCAAGAGTCTTGACCCCTTAGAGTTTGTCGATCAGGAGAAGTATAAAGATCGTCTCTTAGAGGTGCAAAAAAAGACGGGGCGTGACGAAGCTATCGCTGTCGGAACAGCTACCATTGCAGGAATCGAGATCGCTATTGGCTTTCTCGATTTTTCTTTTATGGGTGGCTCTATGGGCTCTGTTGTAGGAGAGCGATTAACCTCTCTTATTGAGCTTGCCTATGAGCAAGAGTTACCCCTTATCGTTGTATCAGCCTCCGGTGGGGCGCGTATGCAAGAGTCGATTTTATCTCTTATGCAGATGGCTAAAACATCGGCAGCCCTTGCTAAGCTCCACGAGAAGGGTCTTGTCTATATCTCTATTTTGACAAATCCAACTACAGGGGGGGTTACAGCCTCTTTTGCCTCTTTAGGCGATATTATTTTGGCAGAGCCTGGTGCCTTAATTGGTTTTGCAGGGCCTCGTGTTGTCCAGCAAACAACGGGACAAAAGCTCCCTGAGGGGGCGCAAAAGTCTGAGTTTTTAGAGAAAAAGGGGATGGTCGATCAGGTCGTCTCTCGCGATAAATTAAAGAGTAGTGTAGTCTTTTTTCTATCTTTTTTGGAAAAGGGACAAAAAGATTTCAAAGAAGATATGAAAAAAGATACCTCTAAGTGGAAGAAATTTTTACAAGCAACCGTTGGAACTAAAGCATGAACGATCGACAAAAAGTACCTACTATTTTAAAACAAGGGGCCACCTCTCCTTTATACGCCTCTTTAGGCGCTAGTGGCGCAGACGTCACAGCTCTTTTAGAAGCCCCTTTAACAATCCTTCCAAAAAAGAGCGCTCTTATCCCCACAGGGATTAGCGTAGAGATCCCACAGGGATATGAGATTCAAGTAAGACCTAGAAGCGGCCTCGCCCTTAAGCATCAAATTACCGTACTAAATACCCCAGGCACTATTGACTCCGATTACAGAGGCGAGATTGGTGTTATTCTCATGAACCATGGGGAAGAGCCTTTTATCGTAACCCCAGGGATGCGGGTTGCGCAGCTTGTCTTAGCAGCGGTTGTCATGGCAGATTTTGTAACGGCAGAGGAATTAGTTACGACTAGTCGTGGCAGTGGCGGTTTTGGCCACACAGGACTATAATTGTGGTTTCTGTAAGCGTTCGAAAAGAGACAGAAGAGATAGCTCTTATTGATCTCATCAAAAAAGAGCATCTCTGTTTTTTAGATGTGAAGAGTAAAGAAGAGGCGATTAAAGCTCTTGTCGACACTCTCTATCTACAAGGTGCTGTTCCAGATCCAGAGGGGTTCTTTAAAGCTGTCTTAGAGAGAGAAAGAGTCATCTCTACAGGTATTGGTATGGGGCTTGCTATCCCTCATGCGAAAACAGAAGAGGTAGAGGAGTTTTTTCTTGCTATCGCTGTTTTGCCGCAAGGTGTCGATTGGCAAGCGATCGATTCGCTTAAAGTAAAGCTAGTCTTTCTCATCGGTGGGCCTAAAAATAAGCCGCGTGACTACCTTCGCCTTCTCTCCGACCTTACAAAATTCGTGAAAGATGAAAAGAGGCGCTCTCTCTTAAGTAGTGCCAAAGACAAAGAGGAGTTTCTCTCCCTCTTTCAGGGGTAGATCTTCTAAAAAAGATGAAAAAAGGCACTTCCTTTTGAGAAGTGCCAAAGATGCCAATCAGATTCTGTTTACCTATTTACACACCCGG
>JAFEGE010000011.1 GCA_018240105.1 Verrucomicrobiota bacterium
TAACAATGAAAGGCCACATACAGCGCTAGGTGGAAAGACTCCCAACGAAGTGGGGAAAGAATGTATGCAACTAAAAACGGGAACGTCTGAATAGATTTGGACCTAAAAATGGGGCAGGGTCAAGAGTAATGCAAGAATCGGTTTTGCCTATTTCAAATTCGTGGCGCCTTCTTGCTAAATCTCGATTCTTGCAGTACTCTCGGTATACTTTGTGCGCTTGCAAGTTTTGCTGCCTTCTAGAAAATTTTTTATATGCACTTGTATATAACTATAAATTTTCAAAAAGATAGGCAATATTATAAGTATATAATAAAAATATAAAATATAAGTTTTTAATTTTAATTGACTTATTGATTGATACTTGGTAGCATAAAATCACTCACGGAGGAATTATGAAAAGCTTTCTATGGATAATAGGTAGTTTACTTGCTTTTGGCGGTAGCTCGTTAGAATTACAAGAGGCTCACCCTGTAAAGAGAATAGAAAAGGCTCTCGCTGCTACATTAGAAGGGCTCGACCATAGTCAAAGGCTTGTCCATGATAGAATTTTACAAACAAGAGCGGAGATCGCAGCCTCTGTCTCTGACAATGAAGAGGTGCTCCAATCGTTTGACACCCTTTCGCGTTCTTGGGAAGAGTACTTAAAGGAAAACCCAAACTTTGATTTTGAAACAGTTTTATACGCCTCCTCTTTTGCAGCTAAAAAATACAAGGGCCAAAACCGTGCTCTCCACGATGAGGCACCTTATGTGTTAAAATCTTTTGAAGTGACAAGGATTTTGTGGACAGAGGCTAAAGAGAGGGATACAAACGTTCTTGCAGGTGCTCTTTTAGAGGATATCTTGGATAGAGGAGATGTTCCAGCCAAAGAGATAGAGGCGCATTTTGGAAAAAAAATTCTACAAATCCTGCAAGAAAATAGCGACTCTTCCGAGCTCACAGATATAGAAAATCGTGAGGCTGAGATGGATAGGATGCCGTCTCTCTCACATTCTGCCGCGCTAATAAGCCTTGCTGAGCAGTTATATGAGCTTAGAGAGCTCCGCCATATGGAAGAGAAACTCCGCCCCTCAGAGGCTTTACATCAAAAAATTCTTGTACAAGTAGCTTACCAAAAGAGGCTTTCTAAGCTTCTAGTGGGTACGGATACAGGTTTAGAGAATGCCATTCTCGAAGAGCTATCTACCTGGAAATAAAACGCTTAATTTTTTATAGTGTTTTATTCGTCAGAAAGTATCCAATAGGGCTATGAGCTATAATGAATTTTTTACCGGAATTGCGATAGGTTTTTCTATTGCCGCCCCGGTTGGCCCCGTTGGCCTCTCCGTTATTAGAAAGACCCTCCAGTTTGGCAGAATAAGCGGTTTTGCTGCTGCGACTGGTGCCACTCTCGGTGCCGGCTTACTTGCTATTATCTCTATTTTTGGCGTCTCTTTAGCCTCTAATTTTCTAACGCAAGAGGCTGTTTGGTTACGGATTTTTGGCGGATGCGTTCTTCTCTTTTTAGGTTTTCGTACTTTTTTTACGCCCCCATCGCCGCAAGAAGATGGTCTTTGGTATAAAAATTTCTTTAGCGATTGCCTAGGTGTTTTTCTTCTAAACATTATGAACCCCATGACGATTTTACCCTATATTGCTGTCTTCGCAGGTCTCGGCGTTGCCAGGGAACATGGAGCCTATCTATCGGAGATTTTAACCATTCTTGGGGTTATAGTCGGCTCGCTTATCTGGTGGCTCTTTCTTGTAGAGTGTGTCTACTACTTTCGACGTAAGATCAGCCAGCGTATGATGGTTTGGGTAAATCGCATTGCCGGTAGCATCCTCATAGGCTTTGGCCTTGCCTCATGGGCTAGCATCCTTTTTATCTCTAAATAGCTCTCTACAATAAGAGAGAGTTAGACTGTTCGCTCCATTTTGAAGTTCGTTAGTAGAATGCCCTTTTTAACGATCGTTTGTTCGGTTATGGTTCTAAATCCCCATTTTTCAAAAAACGGCTTTGCCGTGATGCTTACCTCAGCAAAAATGAGGTGGATGTGGTTGTTCATTGCTCTTTGAAGGATTTCTTTCATAAGAGCTGATCCAACACCTTTTCCAATCCACTCATGATGACAATAGAAACAGTCAATATGACCATTTGGCT
Source organism: Verrucomicrobiota bacterium (assembly GCA_018240105.1). GTDB lineage: Bacteria > Chlamydiota > Chlamydiia > Chlamydiales > 2-12-FULL-49-11 > JAFEGE01. The sequence continues at coordinate 2,141 of JAFEGE010000011.1, forward strand.
CAAACTCAGCAAACCCAACGATTTCATCTCCCACAGTTGCAATGATGGGTTTGGTTCTAGGAAATTTTTTTGCCCAGCCTTCTGTGTTTTCTACACTTGATTTTGGAGCCCAAACATCTACTTGTTCTTTTGTATAGTGCTGAATATTGACTTGATGAACGGTGTTATAGAAGATGTTTGCAAGAGCCTCTACATCGTCTCTTTGATACTCTCGAATAAATACTTCTGCTTTCATAAGGCCTCATCTGTTTTGCATGCAATTTTGGAGCGAAGACAAGTGCGCAAAAAACAAGAAGAAATTTAGATCTATGTAAGTTACTCTCTCCAAAAAAAGAAGTCGCTATAATATAATGACTTCAGGGAGAAAAGCAAGATTCAGAATTTTCCGACCGATTCTTGAATCACGAGCGGTATACTCTCGGTATAAACCTCTTTCTTTTTAAGATAGGTAACGCCTTAGAGATTTGCCGTAACTAAAGTTTCTAAAAGAGAATACAAGGAGCAAATTATGTTTAAATGCATATTGGTGGTTTCGATCGTACTTTTTGGGAGTATTTCTGGAATTTCCTATCGAATGGAGTGTGATTTCCAAGAAAATGGGATTGTATATGTTTGGGAGAATCAGCCCAACTATCTTGCATCTAAGAGAGTTTTTTGTGATGCTTTTGTAAAGTGCTATGATCAAGTGCCATTAGATGTTTTAAGAAAGTCTTCAAGAGAAGAAATGGTAGAATGGCTAGATGATGCTTTTGAAGAGATCTATGCTGATTATAAAAAATCTAAAAATAGCTTATGGCTTTCGGCTAAAGTGGGCGATAAGGTTGCAGGTTGTTTAATTATTGATATAGCTAAGTACCCTGAGGAAATTTATTTAGCAGAGTTAGCTGTTGATCCTGTATACCAAAGGCAAGGTATAGCCTCTTCAATGATACGTCGCGTGTTTGATCAATTTTCAGAATGCGGTAGATTTGTTGTAATCACTAGGTGTGCAAATGAAGAAGCCAAGGGGCTATACAATGCTTTAGGTTTTGCTCCCTCATCATATATGCATGAAGGCTATAGTCGAGAGCTGTACACTGGGTTTGAATATAGCAAGCAACAGTAGGCTGTAAACTATTGTAATCTGGTTATTACTGTAAAAAAGCAAAGGGTTAGTAACAGCTTGCAATAATCTATACAAATCTACTTATATATAATCAAATAAATAGATTTATCAAGATTGGAGAAGCAGCAAAACTGCTTGGCGTAAGCATGCAAGCTCTAAGGATCTTA
>JAFEGE010000120.1 GCA_018240105.1 Verrucomicrobiota bacterium
CAGCTTTTGGGGTTGACGAAACCTCTTACATCTGCTGCCAGTTAAAAAGAGAAGGCTACTGCCTCTCTAGCAAAGCATGCAAGGAAGGATTCCTAAAATCTTCTTGACAAGGAGCTCTCTTCCTGACAATTTAAAGAAAAAACCTGCCTGTTTTGCCTTTGAGACACTATCTTTTATTGATTGCTTTGTTTGGCGGGGTTTCTAAAGCACATGCTGCCTTTGGCTTCTCAAAAGAGAAAAAACCTGTTCTTACTGAAACTCCCTCCTGCGATGTAGGCTATCCTTCAAACAGTGTAACAGCTCGCTATCTACAAGGAAAAGGTGTCGGCTTTAATACAAGCTATACAACCGTAGAACTTTTTTTATCGCCAACTCTTTGTGACGCTACTTGGAGCCCTTTTCTTGATGTCGCAGGCCACATCCTCAACAACGGTAGATGGGCTCTAAATACAGGCGTTGGCATGCGCCATGTTGACACCTATACCTACGGGTTAAACCTTTACTACGACTTTAGAACTACAAACCACTTCTCTTTTAACCAAATAGGGGTTGGCTATGAAGTTATTGGCCCTATATGGAGTTTATCGATAAATGGGTACGCTCCCATATCTAGAAGAATATCACCGAACTTTTCTATAGAGACACAAAGCAGTGATTCAGGAACAAATTTTGCTTTTTTTGAAGGCAACCAAATATTCTTAAATAGCTCTAGTAGCTCTACAACAACAGCAAAACGGCAGTACGCCTTTAGTGGTGGCGACATTAATTTTATGGTCCGCGCTTGTGATATGAACAAAGGGACTTTTGCTCTAGATTTCGGTCTAGGCCCTTACTACTTCCATAGCTACTTTAGCCAAAATGCCGTCGGCGGCAAAGCCTCTTTTACAGCCCGTTTTAAAAACTACGCTTCGTTATCAATAGGCGGTAGTTACGATACAGTCTTTCGCGGCCGCTTAGATGGAACCTTTGCGATCTCTGTGCCCTTTGGTGGCAAAAGCTTTACCAAGTGTCGAAATAATCGCTGTGCTATCCCCTCCTTCTGGAATTTAAAACTTGCTGAAGGAGCCAATAGAAATGAGATGATCGTTCTTGATAGCAAGCGCATAACAATTGCTGCGACTTCTGCAAGTGAAACAACAGTTGCGATAGACCCTTTAACAGGCCAGCCTTATACAATTTGGTTTGTCAATAACACAAGTAACTCTCTTGGCACTTTTGAGAGCCCCTTTCCCCTTCTTGCCGATGCAGAAGCAATTTCTCTACCGCACGATCTAATCTATATCTACCCCGGTGACGGTAGTAGCTATACAGGGATTACTCTTAAAGATTACCAACAGCTACTTGGCTCTAGTACAACTTTTACGCTCCCTACAACAGAAGGCTTGATAACAATCCCAGCACAAACATCTATCCTTCCTCTATTGACAAATACGGGATCGACAGATGTTACGTTAGCAAACAGTAACCGTATCTTAGGTCTTCATTTAGGAGACTCTACCCTTGGTATTAGTGGTAATAACATCCAAAACACAACGATCGTTCAAAACCAGATTGTAAGTGATGATAGAGCTATAGAACTTCTGGGCTATGATGGTAGTATTGCTATTAATCAAAATCAGATCGTAGGTAGCCAGACAGGGATCTATCTCTCTTCGAGTAGTGCATCGGTTACAACTGTCACAGAAAATAGCTTTACTAACTACACAGTAAACGGGGCTCGTTTTGAAGCGCTCTCTGGTAGCACACAGACTTTAACTGCAACAAGTAATAGTTTTACAGCACCCCCAGGCGCTACCGCCTCTAACGCTATTTTTATCACAGCAACCGATTCTATTGGCAATGTCTCTCTAAACAGCAATCTTTTTACGCAAAATCAAACAAATGATGTTACGATATTCGCAAATGGCACGACAAATCTTACCGCATCCGTTACAGGAAATAGCTTTATTTCAGACCCCTCTTTTACAAACTCTACAGGACTCTCTTGTAGAGCAGAAGATACAACAAATCTAGATCTTTTAACTTCAAATAATAACTTTACAAATCACACCGCTCCAGACCTTGCTTTTCTCTCTACAGATGATACAACGGCAACTGTAAACATCTTTAAGAATAGCTTCCAAGGAGCCCTCTCGAGCGGCTCTACTAAAGGGGTAGATATTACCTTTGATACGAATGCGATCGGAACAACTACCGTTTATAACAACACCTTTGTAGATCATAAGGCGGCAGCCATCACTGTCTCTATCCAAGGTGTCGCCCTTCTACAAACAACTATCGCCTCTAATACGATGACATCGGCACCTCTTGGAGGCGCTAACGATGGGATTCGTCTAAGTGTCAATAGCTCAAACACAAACCCCTTGCATTTTGATGTTGTGTCAAACGTGATCAAAAACTATGGCCTTCTCATCAATATGTTTTGTGATCAGTACAGCAATTTCTTTTCCAACATAGCTGGCAATAGTCTCCAAGGAGTTCTTGGCGATAGCTTCAAAGGTTTATCTTTTACCTCAAATGGGACCTCTTTCTCAACTCTCACCATAACAAATAATACATGCCAAAACTTTACGCAGGCTGATCTATATACAAATGCTCGAACAAACTCCCATATTGTAGCAACAGCCTCTCGCAACACAACGATCGGAAGCCCTGGATCACTTAGCCCCTACGGAATACAATTTGATGCCGATGATACAGGTGTAATAACCAACACGATTAGCAACAACTACTCTATCGGACATACGGATGGGGAAATCGCTCTCTCCTCTAGAGGCTCTAATAGTACTATAGCAACAACTATAACAGAGAATGTCACCTCTTCAGAAGGGCTTAATATCACTCTGGTTGCCAGCAATAATTCCTCCATCACACAAGCAATTGTTACTAATAATAGGTGCTTAGATGGCCTTGGCGGCATAAATGTAGAGGCGCAAGGCAACTCCTCTATTCCAGATTATCTTGTTAGCAATAATCTGGTTAATATTACAAATCCAATGGGAGGAGGGATTAGACCTGGAACTACAGGACCTACAGCAACGATTGGCGCTACACGAGGTATTATAGAAAACAATACTCTTACAAACATTGCAGGTTTTGCAATCAATATAAGCTCTAATAGCTCTAATCCCCTCTACGCTTCTATTTTAAACAA
>JAFEGE010000121.1 GCA_018240105.1 Verrucomicrobiota bacterium
CTCCATATCGATCCAGAAGATATTGCAGACTCTCTCGATTTAAACGAAATTCCCCGTATCGAAAGGCTAGAAAATGATGTCTTTGTGGTCTTCGTGCGTTTTCCCCACATGCAAGAGGCGGGTCTCTATACAGCCACTTTAAGTATCGTCTTTGCTAAAGACTACCTTGTGACAATCTGTCCTACACAGTGTCATATCATCCAAAAGATGCTAGCAGAACCCTCCGATCTTTTGACAAAGATGAAGGTAAAAATTCTTATCCGTATCTTACTTAAGATCGTCTATGAGTATAACAAGGTCATCAAAAAAACGAGAGCTGAGGTAATCCACCAAGAAAAAGACATCAGCAAGATGGCCGATGCTGAGATTACAGAGCTTACCCGTAAAGAAGAGAAGCTAAACCAGTGCCACACCTCTCTGCAACCACTTAAAGAGGTGATTGAAAAGATTCTATCTGGCAAATACACAGTCCTCTATGAGCGCGACCAAGACCTCTTAGAAGACTTACTCCTAGCTACAGAGCAGGTCGAAGAGATGTGCCGCTTGAGCCTTAGAATCCTCTCCTCTCTTAGAAACTCTGTCCAAGTCATCATCACCAACCAATTTAATAAGACAATTCGCCTTCTTACTGCTTTAACGATCATTTTAAATTTTCCAACAACGATTTCGAGTATCTTCGGTATGAACATTCCCCTGCCCTTCGAACATAGCAGGCTAGCCTTCCTCTTTATCATGTGCATCATCGTACTCGTTTCCGTGGCAACCTTTTTCTTCTTTCAAAGACGCCGCTGGTTATAACATAGTTTTTTTTGGAGGTCTTTTATGAGCCGTATCATCGCTTTGCTGATCGTATTTCTAGACAATTTAGGAATCGGTCTTGTCTTTACGATGCTTCCCCCTCTCGTCTATGATCCATCTTTTACCTTCTTATTTTTAGAAGTCTCCACAACCATGCGAAGCATTCTTCTTGGGCTGCTACTCGCCATTATGCCTCTTGGTCAATTCATCACAGCACCTATATGGGGCTCCATATCTGACAACATAGGCAGAAAAAAACCGCTTACTATCTCTCTTTGTTGCGCAACTATCGGTTACTGTATCTCTCTTTTAGCGATTTCCTCCCGTAATCTCGACATTCTCCTTTTATCAAGGGCGATTGTCGGCATTTCGGCAGGCAATATGTCTACAGTACAAGCTGTTTTAGCAGATGTCAGCACTGATAAAACAAGGATTACAAACTTTGGTTTCTTTAGTATGGCTCTTGGAGGAGGCTTTGCGATTGGTCCTTTTTTTGGCGCTCTCCTTAGTAGCCAAGGCCACTACTTTCCTTTTCTCTTTGGCCTAGGCTTTACAGTGACAGCTCTTATCCTTATGTTCTTCTTTAAAGAGACAAATCTTGCCCCGACTGCTAAAAAAATTCAGCTAAACCAGAGTTTTTTAACCTTTCAGAAGGCGTTTTATATGAAAAAAATTCGCCCTCTCTTTCTCTGCTCTTTTATCCACAACTTTGGCTGGTCCTTTTTCTATGGCCTCTCCCCTATCTATCTCGTCTCAGAATACGGCTTTAGACCTATGCATCTCACGATTTTCTACGGGGTTGTTGGAGCTATGTACGCCTTTAGCGCAGGCGTTCTCATACGAGCTTTTACAAAGAGAATCAAAGCCTCTGTTCTCCTCTTTTTAGGACTGGGTTTAACGGGAACTTCTTTCCTTTTAATTCCCATCTTACCTTCTATCTATGTGCTTTGGCCTCTCATTATCTTTGTCTCCTATGTTGTTGCCTTTGTCGCACCAAGCTATACAACCATTATATCAGACAAAAGCTCCCCAGAGATGCAGGGAGAGATTCTTGGCGTCCTCTCTTCTGTTAACGCACTAGCGCTTGTCTGCAGTCTTTTCTGCGGATCTCTTGTAGGAACCTATCCCACAAGCGCCTTTTGGGTGGCTGGTATCTGCAATCTTTTAGCAGCGGCTATCATCCCCCTCTTCTTTGCTAGTAAAGATTTTTTTAAAAAAATGTTTCACCCAAGACAGAAGGCTTGACTTTGAGAGGGTCGATTTGTAAAATGGTTGACCCTCTTTATATTAGGTTAAGCTATGTTTCGTAAGATGCCCATTCTACTCCTTTTAGTGATCCTTGTGATTGCCCTCCTCAACCCCTTTATCCCGCTTCTCTGGAAGTCTTTTTTTTACGCCCTTAGCCTTACGATCAAGTCTGTCATCATCTTTGTTCTACCTCTTTTGATTTTCATGCTTCTCTTTAAGACTATGGCAACGCTAACAAGCAAAGCGACAAAGATTATATTCCTTCTTCTAGGTGCGATTGTTATCTCAAACTTTTGCTCCACCATTTTAAGCTACTTTGTCGGCCACGGCGTCTACACGCTAGACCTTTCACTCTCTCTACCTAGAGAGACAGAGGGCTTACAGCCTCTCTGGAACTTTTCTCTACCGAAGTGGATTGGTAACGATATCGCTCTCTTTGCTGGCCTTTTTTTAGGTATTCTTCTCTCTCGCTTCCGCCCTGAAGTTGCCAAAAGAGTGGCTCTCTCTTTCGAAGGCTTTGTTAAGGTGCTTCTTCGCTTTCTTATGGCTCTTATCCCGATCTTCATCGCAGGCTTTATCATGAAGCTAATACAAGATAAGGTCTTAGAGAACATGATCGTCTCTTACGCCCGCATCTTTGCTATCGTTGGTCTTGCACAGTTTACTTATATCTTCTTTCTCTACTTCTCTTTGAACAATTTTCAAATAAAAAGGGCGCTAGAGTGTATAAAAAACATGCTCCCTGCGACCATCTCTGGCTTTGGGAGCATGTCATCCGCCGCAGCTCTTCCCTTAACGCTTATAGCCACAGAAAAAAATACAGAAGAGAATTTAGCGCGCCTTGTGATCCCAGCAACTGTAAACGTTCATCTTATCGGAGACTGTTTAGCGATTCCAATCTTTGCCTTTGCTGTCTTAAAAACCTTCGGCTTAGCAGAGCCTACATTTTTGACTTACTGCGTCTTTGCGTTCTATTTTGTGATTGCGAAATTCTCTGTTGCGGCTATCCCAGGTGGCGGGATTATCGTGATGCTGCCGATTTTAGAGAGCGTCCTTGGCTTTCACAGCAGCATGAGCTCTCTTATCACAGCGCTCTACATCTTTTTTGATCCTGTGATTACAGCAGCAAACATCACCGGTAATGGCGCTTTTGCTCTTTTAATCCACAGAATCCGGCAAAAGATTCTTACGTAAACCTTTTTAAAGTGTTTACATCGCTTTGTAGCTTAGAGTAGGCATCGCTATCACCACTCGCGATGAAGTTTTGATAATCCTCCATCATCTTGCCTTTAAAAGCCTCTGCCTTCTCTTTTTCAGAGCTACTTGTAATAAAGCCTCTTGCCGCCTGATTCATAATAACTAAAGCCTTGTCCATAACATCTTTAAACTTAGCTTTTTTATTCATCTCATCAGCTTTTTGATACTCGCCTAAGCTATCTTGAAATAGCTTTACGCCTCGGGCAAACTCATCTTTATACGTAGCTTTAAGGTCTGGCGTTACCTTATTGTTAACAGGATCTACCATTTTCCCCTCTCCTCTCTCTTTCTTGCCCTTAACTATTAGAAAATCTTCTTTATTCTTTTCTAGTTTATCTTTTATACTACAAATTTTAACTATGAGCCTCTCTATGCATAAAAAGTGGTTACTGACAGCTTCTATCTTATTCGCAACAGCTTATGCAGATAACGCTCTAAACGTCCCACCTCCGACCCACCCCTCCGTAGAAGAAGAGCCTCTAGTACCGCCTGAAGTGATTGAAGCCGAGATCGTTGATGCCCAAAAAGAGTTCGATGAAGCGAAGAAGATGTTTAACCCCTGGTATACAGGTCCCCTTCTTACTCCTTCAGCCCATGTCGCTCCCTACCATACCCTTAGCGTCCAGCCCTACATCTATTACATTAACAACTACGCAAAATTCAACAAACATGGCCACTCTCACCACATCCCAAACTTTGAAGTGGTACAGATTGCCCTCGCCCCCGCCCAGGTCGGTATTACCCACTGGATGGATATAGCCGTCGTTGCCCAAGGCCTTTGGCAGCATCAAAAAGGGGAAGGTTATATGAATTGGGGTGACACCTCTGTCTCCATTGGCTTTGGCCTTGTAAAAGAGACCCCCTATAATCCCGCCTTTAAGATCGTTTTTAAAGAGGTCTTTCCAACAGGCAAATATCAGAATTTTAGCACCCACAAAGCAGCTGTAGAGGGTACAGGAGCAGGATCTTACCAAACCACTTTCAGTGCCAACGTCTCCAAAGTTGTCTGGTGGCTAACAGAGCACCCCATGGGCCTTCGCCTCTCTCTTAACTACACTCTTCCCTCCCATGTCCACGTAAATGGCTTTAACAGTTACGGCGGAGGCCCTGGCACCCACGGCACCGTAAAACCAGGTAGCTCGATTGCTGTAGACTTTGGCTATGAGTATAGCTTTACCCAGCGCTGGGTAGCAGCTCTCGATATCGCCTATACCTATAACTGGAAGACCCGCTTTAGTGGCACCACCACCGCTACAGTTGGCGGCCCCTTCAACGATCAGCTAAGCCTTGCGCCAGCCTTGGAATACAACCCTACCCCCAACCTCGGCTTCCTCACAGGCCTCTGGTTTAGCGTCTGGGGTCGTAACTCCTTTAACTTCCTCTCCGAGATCATCAGCGTTACCTACACCTTTTAAGGCCTTAAAGCGCTTATACCAGACCCGATGCCAAAAATTGCCGTCTGGTAGGAAGGTGCCTTGCATTTGAAGCAGGCAAATGCATGTGCCACACGATTCTTGACACCATCTTCAGAATCGTTGTAAATTATTTAAAATAAACCACTTACGTTAATTAGCAATTAAAAATCATTGAATTTCAATAAATTACAATGTATAATTTTAATTACAGCAATTATAATTATAACAACATCTTTGGCGCACTAGAAGTCACCAAAAACAGAAGAATATTCAGATAATTTTATTAATAAAATAAGTAGGAGTTTAAAAATGACAGCAGTTGGAGGGTACTCCCCCACAAGATTTGACGGAGAATTAAATACGGTACAATGTGATAGAGCTACACCTATCAGAGACTGGATCGACAGTATCTTGCCTCGCGATGATAGCGATGTAGTTGCACCTGAAGTACATTGGGATAGACCAACCGAAGGGGCTGCTGCCGATCATGAAACGACTAGAGGAGAATTAAATAGGGAAGAGCATGAATTGGCTAATGCAGCAATAGAAATCCTGCGCCATAAAATCGAATACATAAAAACATCTCGAGATATCGAAGGCAGGATTTTTACTCCAGAACAACTAACTCTATTCAAGAGAGTTAGTGGTATCTTTAAAGGCTCAATTGAAAAGGTTAGACGAGGTCACCCATGGCTAGATGTAACCATACAGTTTGATGCTCTGCTAAGTGCGATACAATTCGAACTCTCGGAGGTACAATTCGAACGCTGGATCGATAGTGTTGTCTTGCCTCGCGATGATAGCGATGTAGTTGCACCTGAAGTACATTGGGATAGACCAGGCGAAGGGGCTGCTGCCGATTATGAAGAGATTCCACGAATACTTCAAGAGTGATATTGCAACCTTTTTTAAACAGTCCAAATATAATTTTGGGGCCACTCTAGGCTGTATGCGCCCTCGGTCTTCTTGCGCTTGCTGGCACTTTCGCTGCTTGGAAGTCTGGTTAGTTTGGAGCTTCTCTCGAAGACGCACCAACGGATTTATAAGCCTAAAAAATCAGAGCTGCGGGGTTTTCTAAAAGGCGCCTTAGCGTCACAAGAAACTCTGCAGCATCCACACCATCGATGACGCGATGGTCTGAGGAGAGGGTAACCTTTAAGATATTACCGATCTCTATTTTACTGTTTTTCACGATGGCCTTTTCTTTGATGGCGCCAACGGCTAGAATGGCCGCTTGCGGTGGGTTGATGACGGCTGAGAAGGAGCTGATACCATACATACCAATGTTCGAGATGGTAAAGGAGCCGCCTTGGTACTCTTCGGGTTTAAGGGCACCATTTCTAGCTTTTTTGGCAAGGATAGAAGCCTCTTCGGAGAGCTCGACAAGATTTTTACGATCGGCATGAAAGATAATCGGTGTGATGAGCCCTTCAGGAATGGAGACTGCCATCGATATGTCGACTGTTTTAAAGCGGATAATCTTATTATC
>JAFEGE010000122.1 GCA_018240105.1 Verrucomicrobiota bacterium
ACCTTTTTTACCATCGGTAACTCTATCATCCTTTTGGCTTCAGGCTATTTAGCAAGTAGATTTGGTAATGTGACAACCCTTTTATGGGCCGTTTTCTGGTTTACTGTTTTTTCTATGCTCTGTGGCTTTTCAAAAAATCTTTTTACATTAGTCGTCTTTCGTTTTTTGCAAGGAGCCGCAGCAGGGCCTATCTTACCGATCTCACAGGCGCTTTTAAAAAGAATCCATCCCCCGCATGTTTTAGATAAGGTGATGGCAACCTTTGCTTTTGTTACGTTAGGAGCGCCGGTTTTAGGGCCGATTGTAGGGGGCTATTTTTGTGTTGACTACACATGGCCGTGGATCTTTTATATCAATCTGCCTGTTGGCATCTTTTGCTTTTTTGTCGATCGCCTCACTCTTAAAAATTATAACGGAAAAAATTCAGAAGAGAGGTTGGATTTTGTCGGCTTTTTGCTTCTTTTCGTTGGCATTACTGCTTTGCAGCTTTTTCTAGATAAGGGACAAACATGGGACTGGTTTCGATCGCCTTTGATAAAGATCACCTTTACGGTAGCCGCAGTTTCTCTTACCTATTTACTTATGTGGTGCTTGGTTGCCAAGAGGCCTCTCATCAAACTCTCCCTCTTTCGGATTCGTAATTTTACGGTCGCAAGCCTTGTCATGTTTTTCTTCTATGCGACCTATTTTGGCTGTATCGTTGTGATCCCTCTCTGGCTTCAAACTTACCTTGGCTATGATGCTCTAAGGGCAGGGATTGCGGTCGCCCCGCTTGGGGTTGGCGCTCTTCTCGTGACCCCCTTTGTTCCTAAGATTGTGGCAAACTTCGGCCGTATAGTCCCTCTCTGCATCGGCTTTCTTATCATGACAGCAGCAAATTTCTATACCAGCTACTTCTATGCAGAGGTGAGCATGCATAACATCATGCTCTCGCGCTTTTACTTAGGGCTTGGCATCAGCTTTATCTTTGTGCCGCTTTTGGCGATGCCGGTAATTGCTTTGCCGAATAACGACCTTTCAAACGGTCTTGGCGTCTTTCATTTTATCCGAGGGATCTCGGGGGCTATCGGTACTTCTATTTTTACTACGCTATTTTATCGCCGCACTGTCCACCACCACCACGACTTTATCGATGTCTTTAACTACTATAATCCACAGTCGCGTGCCTACATGCATGAGATTGAGTCTTATCACCTTCGCGGGCAAAGCAGCCTTACTCTTTTAAACGATCTGGTAGATCAGCAAGCCTCGGCTCTTACGATTGAGGAGATTTCTTTTGTGATGGCGATTTGCTGCTTTACCCTCTGCTTTCTTGTCCTTTTTGGCATCGAAAGAAAGAAACACTCTAGTCAGCCTATACACCACGTAGTTGTAGAGTAAGATAGATATCTGTATACTGATTGGATGTCGCAAGCTACCTCTTCCACCAACCTCATTACCTGGATAGATGCTCCTCAAGAGATCGATAAGAGCTTTTTAGAAGAGGTGCCGATTGTTCCTACAAAGACAGCCCAAGCGATCGTCGCACCCTTTTTAGAAAATGCGCTCGATAAGCTCTTTAATTTTTCTGATCCAGACCCATGGGCGCTCTTCTCTCCTTTTCCAGGGTATGCAACTGGTCTTAAAAGGCTCTTTAAAAGAAAAGTACTCTCGAGCTTTTCGACCGATATCGCAAAAGAGATTCTTGATAATTTCCATGAGGGTGAATATCAGGGCGAAACCGAAGATGGGGAGAAGATCTATGAGATGCTCTCATCGCTCGAGAATCTAAATGAAATCTTAGAACAGATTACCTTAGGCGCTCTTAGAGCTTTACGCAGCTAAGAGAGCGGCTTGATTTCGTGAGAGATCTCTTCGTACTCTTGTGCCGAATGGACGATACGTGGCTTCACAAAGATGAGAATATTCTTTTTCTCACGAAAAGTCTCTTTGCGGTTAAAGAAGGCGTGTAACATAGGGATGCCCCCAAGGCAAGGAGGGCCTGTGTTTACTTGGCTATTTGCATTGCGCGTCATACCGCTAAGGATAAGGAAGCGGTTATTAGGTACGTGGGCGCTTGTCACCATGTTTGTCTTAGATGTTGTGATACCGCTTAGCTGTCCTGTTCCATAAGAGGGCTCTCGAAGCGCTTCTGTAATCTCTTCGCTAATCTCGAGTGTAATAACATCGGAATCACCAAGAAGCGGTGTGATGTGGAGTGTAACACCGACATCGCGGTATTCGATATTCGCGGTTGTTTGCTGTGAGCTTCCAACGGTTTGTACAACAGCGCCGGTAAAGGGGATATTATCGCCAACAAAGATAAGAGATTTTTTGTTCTCTTGGGTTAAGATTTTCTGATTAAGGACGATAGAGCAGTCTCTCTCTGTTTGTAACGCGGAGACAAGCGCTCCTAAACTAAAGAAGGTTTTACCTTTGTGCAAAATGAGATCGCCGATAATCCCTAAGTCAAAGCCGCGCCCTATCGGGATATTAGAAAGACCTTTGGGTGTCTCCTCGGATCCGATAGCTTGCATGACGTTACTGAAAGTATCTCTACCTGGTGTGGGTGGGAAGCTGCCAGAGCCAAACGATACGCGATCTTCTATTTTAGCACCTGCCGCCCACTTTAAGCCAAAATCCAAGCTGTTTTTTAAAGTCGTCTCTAAAACTAAAATCTCAATGAAGACTTGTTTTAAAGGGGTATCTAAACTCTGGATGAGCTCGATCATTTTCGCAATCGAATGTTCGGTGCCAGAGAAGAAGAGTGAATTTGTCGAAGAGATCCACTGGATCGATTCAATAGTCGCTCTTAAATTTTCAAAGAGTTCAGGGGAGACTTGTTTAAGAGCTGCAAGAATTTCGGAGCCTTGGTGGTATTGCAGTTTGTAGACTTGAAAAGAGAGGGCCGGCTTTAGAATCTCCTCTTTGCAAATCGTCTCTAGGGGAGGTAAAACATGGGGAGCTGGTAAAAGTTCAACGGTCGCTTCTTTTTTCTCTTTGGCCTTTTTGATGAAGTAGGAGTTGTTTTTTTCACTAACCTCTAAATGATGCTCTTCTAGCATATGAAGCACTATATCTAAAAGCTGCGTCGAGCTAAGGGGTCTACCTGATAAAAAGCTGACAGGGAAATCCAAAAGAGATAAGTCGCCTACAAAATTTACCTCTGCCACGCGAGAGACAAATTTTACAACTTCTAGCATCGGAATGTTTGGAAAATTAACCTGGTATCCCTCCTCTTCTTGTTCGCTTGCCAAGAGAGCAGCAAAGGGTAGGAGATACAGTAGAGCTTTCTTAAAAACCATAGATCAAAACCACGACTAAGGCCTAAGAGTATAACAGTCTTTGCCTCTTTTTTTTTAGCTTTTTTTATCGTGATTAAGCAAAACGACTCTCTTTTTGTTATGAAACTCTCTCTAGAATTGCA
>JAFEGE010000123.1 GCA_018240105.1 Verrucomicrobiota bacterium
CTTAAAAGCTGTAGAACCGCATGAAGGGCAACATGTACGCATATATCTAGAAGACCAAGTTCAATGGGAACTAAAGATTATACCATCAATTAAAATTTAACCTAACTTCTTTTCCACCGCCAAAAATTTAACAAATAGTATGATTTAGGAAAAATAAAATTTCATTTGAAGACGCAATCATACTCAAGATTCTATTGATTAGCATTTTCATGCTGCTCAAATCGACTCTTATTGTAATCGGAACGATCAAGAGCTATTTTTATACCACGCCTTGTATTTATTATTTATTTTTCTTATCGTCTAGCAATGTCAAAAAGAGAAACTTTTAAACCTTTGAAGGGAATCTACTCCACATGGATCTTCTAAAAACAGGCCTTACCGCTCTCGCTCTTAATGTCTTTACCTTGGCGTATGGCGATCTTTGCCAAACACCGACTGACGCAAGACAATGCAGTAGAACCGATTCTCCTTATAGAGTTACAGCAAGACACATAGAAGCTAAAGGTATAGGTTATAAAGAGGGCTATACAACTCTTGAAGGCTTTTTTGCTTTAGCTAATCGATGGGACGATTGGACCCCTTTTTTAGATCTACGAGGCCACGTATTTAACAATGGTAGATTTGCTCTGAACGCTGGGATTGGCGCGCGCTATCTAGGAGATACGCGAATTTTAGGGCTAAATGGTTACTACGACTATCGCAGCACAAAGCGCCAAGATTACAACCAGGTAGCGCTCGGCCTTGAATCGCTCGGAGAGCTATGGGATTTTCGAATAAACGGCTACCTGCCTTTTGGAAAAAAAGAGAGTCCTAAATACGATCTACAATTTTATCAATTCCAAGGCAATAGCGCGCTTGTCAGACAAAGATATGAGTATGCCCTTGGCGGTTTCAATGCCGAAGGAGGCGCTCATGTAGGCTATTGGAATAATTTTTCTCTCTATTTTGCAGGAGGGCCCTACTACCTTACAGGTAAAGGCAATACAACCTGGGGTGGAAAAGCAAGAGCCTCTCTTCGTATTTTCGATTATGTAAAGGTCGATGGCAATGTATCTTACGACCACCTTTTCAAATGGATTGGCCAAGGAGAGCTTGGTGTAAGCCTCTACTTTGGTGAGAAAAAGAGAAGATGCAAAGAGCAAAAAAGATGCTGCCCACCTTCCTTAACTCTTAGAGAGAGAAACTACCAACCAGTTGATCGCTTTGAAATCATTCCGGTAGCTAAAAAACACACAATATCTTCTGCCATAGATCCCTCCACAGGGCTCCCTTATCATTTTGTCTTTGTAGACAATACAAGTGCCTCTCTTGGGACTTATGAAAGCCCCTACCACGCTCTTGTAACGGCAGAAACAAACAGTAATCCTTACGATATCATCTATGTTTTTCCAGGTGATGGGACAACAAAAAACATGGACCACGGCCTTGTTTTAAAACCAAATCAGAAGCTTTGGGGCTCTCTTCTCTCTTATACACTGCCAACTACACAAGGCTCCGTAGTGATCCCAAACATGAGCACCTCCTCCCCACAAATCACCAACATTGATTTACTGGGGTCTGGTGCTACCCTTTCAACAAATAATGAGATCAGTGGCATTACCTTTACACAAACAAGTGGCGAAGGGATCTCTGGTGTTGATCCGTTAACAGTAAGCCTTACCTCCTCTACCTTTTCTGGCTGTGGTCTAGGAGACCTTGGTATCTTTGCGGTTAGAATCGAAGCTAGCTCCCCTTTTACAGCGACAATCACTGATAACACCTTTGTAGATAACACAAATGCGGGCGTTCTTATTAAGCTTCTGCCAGGCGCTTCTTTAACTGAGATTACAATGAGCGAAAACCAAGCCTATAACAACCAAGCCACAAGCGGTATGGCGGCAATATTGAATATTGAAGCCCGTGGGCCCGTCGGGACTTGCACACTACTTGCAAAGGATAATATCTACGAAAATAATGATTGCGGAACCATCAACATTATAGATCTAGACTCACCACACGACGGCTCTTTTACAAACTTTACAGGGAATTTTATTGGCAATAAGCTTACGGGGAATAGGCAAGGCATTGCCTTTGCTACAAACGCAGATAATGCTATACTCTTCATCCAAAATAATGACCTCTCTAATAACACCGAAGGAAGCCTTGTTGTATCAAATGGAGCTTCGGGTAGCACACTCGTTAAGAATGGATCAATTGTGATCGATTCTAATAAGATTAACCAAGGAGGCTCTGGAGGTGATGCGATCACAATCAACCCCGCTGGAGAGACTCTCTCTGTCACGCTTACAAACAATTCAATCCAGAATAACCAAGGCACAGCCTTTGTCTCCTTTTTTAACGAGCCAGGCCCAAGAGCATCTCTCTTCATTAGCAACAATACGATTGCAAACAATCTAAATATTGCGAATTTTAATGCCTCGGGTGGTATTGCATTCGACGGATTCCTTAGCTTAGAAGCTGTGATCGAAAAAAACAGCTTCAGCAATAACCAGCAAGGAAACACTATCGGAATCTATGGTAGCTCTTTTACCTATACACCAGAGACCTCTAGCGTGAACTTCATGAATAACGAGCTAACAGGAAACGACACCTTCACCTTTGATTTTTATGGCAATACGCCAGAGACAGGATGCCTTACGATCTCAGGCAATACTAGCACAGCAACAGGCACCTACACATTTCAACAGCAAGGCTCTGGGTTATGCTTTATTGTCCCCTGTGATTATGAAGGAGAAAATACAGGCGGCTTTAACCTTTTAGGTGTGACGCCAAGTACCGATTGCTCAGGAACAGCCTGCCCATAAAAAGGTGTACCATGTTCGTAAAATGGATTCTCCTTTTATCTATATGGCAATCGCTTTCAGCCTCCTCTCTTAGAGAAGAGTTTCAAAAAACAGGCTATGTAGAGATTTGCAACAAAACCCACGGGAGAGAGACTTTCGAATCTCTCTATCTACATTTTGATGACCTCATCGACTTTTTACAAAAAAATCCCATGTGGGCAGAAAAACTACAGATGGCAAAAGAGCGCTTTATACGCTCAAAGAGTAGAGATTTCTATGGGACCGATTTTTTTGGCTTTTACGATGAACCCGAAAGAAGCCAAATCTCTTTTTACTATGCCAGCCACTTTCATGAATTTATTTTCTTACATTACAAACAATTGCAAGAGATTCCTGAAATAAAGCGCTTTTTTGAAGCTTGCCTTGCCATCGAAACAGCCTACAGAGATCTATTTAATGATACAGCAGCTAATCTCGGCTTAGATGAGATTTTCTCTTCGACATATAGCTATCCCCCTATCCTTTTAAAAGTAATCAAGTATCTTCCGACTTACAGCGCTTTAAGACCTCATTACGATGGGACAGCCTTCTCTCTTTTCCTCGATAGCACAGACAACGCCTCTCTTCTTCTCTCTCCTTACAAATCCTCCTTTACAACTGAAGATTTTTCCTCACCTACACGAGCTTTTTCTCGAGAGGAAGAGCAAAACTCTAATCTACTCATTCCGGGGACCCTCTTAAAAGAGTTTGCGATCTACCCAACCCCTCATATTGTCACACAAAGCGGTAACATTAGATACGCAACGATTGCCTTCGGTATGAGGCCTAATTATAGCCATCAAAAAACGACATTCACCCCTCTTCCATACTTTAACGATTGAATATTTCTTTTTTACATCCTAGGATAAGAATAAGAACTTAAACCGTAGAATTTTCATGTCCAAGAAATGGCTTTTTCTATTCACCCCCTTTCCTTTATTTGCTCTAACAACTCTTATTGTAACGGCAAACACCGACAATAACCCCGGTGGCATCGGAGATCCAGGCGATCTAAGGTATTACTTGAACAGCATGAATCAAGATTTAAATAATAGTATGTTCGATGATTACGCCATCGTTTTTGCCTCGCCTATGACGATTCAGCTCAATGGTATTCTGCCGCTTATTAACAGCTCTTCAACTCCAGTAAATATCACGATTGGCAATCCTGATTTTCCAGTGACAATCGATGGTAATGCGGGCTCTTACAGCGGATTTTTTATCCCCATGGGAAATGTCACCATCCAAAACATACACTTTCAAAACCTGACCGCAAAAGGCGGTAATGGTGGCGATGGTATTGCAGGCGGTGGTGGCGGTATGGGGGCTGGGGGAGCTATTTATGTGCCGAAGACTTTTTTAAATGGTTCAAACCCTAACGTTACTCTGATGAATGTGACGATCGATAGCTGCTCTGCTATCGGTGGTAACGGCGGCAGTTACCTAAGCCTGCCCTCTCCTACAGGCAATGAGGGCGGCGGCGGTGGGGGTGGTTTTAGCGGAAATGGAGGCTCTATTACAACCACTGGTACTACGGGAGGTGCTGGGGGCGGCGGTTTTGGTGGTAATGGCGGCGATGTCACTCTTACAACAACCGATCTTGGTGGGGGTGGCGGTGGTGGGGGTGGCGGTATAGGCTCGCGCGCCAATACAGGCTCTCCTCTCAATCTTGGAAATGGAGGCTCAGACCAATCTCCTGGATCCGATGGCAGTGGTTACGATCTCTCTATCACAGCAGGCTCTGGCGGCGGCGGTTTTCTTGGAGGAAACAATGCGGGCGGCGGCGGTGGCGGTGGCGACAGCATGGGAGGCTTTACTTCGGGTGGCGGTGGTGGTGGTAGTAACGGTTTGGATGGACAACTGCCCCAAGGCAATACACCCCCTGGCGGCGGCGCGGCTCCTTCTGGGGGTTTTGGTGGCGATGGTGGCGGTGGTGGTGGCGCTGGTGTTGTAGCATCCAATCCCACAAACAGCATTGATGGTAAAGCTGGAAGCGGTGGTTATGGCGGCGGTGGCGGTGGTGGTGCAGGGGTAGGAAATTATGATCCCGGTTACACGGTAGAAGGTGGGCTTGGGGGCGTTGGTGGTGGTGGTGGCGGTGGTGGTGTAAATTTTTCTGGCACAACTTCTGCTAGAGGCGGCCGTTCACAAGGCGGCGGTGGTGGTGGCGGGGGTGGACCCTCTGATGGCGTAATTGCTCCAGGTGGCTCCGATGCCGGAGGCCTAGGTGGTGGCTTTGGAGGTCCGGGAGCAAATACAACTGGGTCCGGCTCTGGCGGAGGTGGCGGTGGTGGTGGAAGCGGTATTGGCGCTGCTATCTTTATAGATCTGAACTTGAATTTCACAATAAAAGCATTTCCAGGAGTTCCAACCACCTTCAATACATTGAATAACACAACGCAAGCTGGGGTTGGTGGTGTTGGAGGCCCTGGAGCGCTAGATGGCGCAAACGGCTCAGCATTCGGAAATAGCATCTTCCTTCGCACAGGGGCCTCTCTCACACTTCTTGCAGAAGATAGTAACGATCTTTTAACTCTTGGCGATGAAGTCTCATTTGCCGATGACACCTCTTTTGGAGGCGGAGGAACAAACGTCAATGTGACAGGCAATGGCACCGTTGTTTACAACGGCACAACCGATTACCAAGGCACCATTCTTATTAACAATGCAAACTTTAAAGTCAACGGACTGATAGATCAAACAGCCATCCTTGTCTGTAGAAACGTAGGCTTTAGCCCACAAAGGGGCACCCTAAGCGGGAGAGGCACTTTGACAGGAGATGTCTTTGCCAACTCTGGAGCCATCTCTCCAGATACCGGAGAGACTCTCACCCTTGGTAGCCTTACTCTAAATCCGGAAGACACCCTTAACGGCACCCTTGGTAGCCTTGTCCACATTGAGATCAGCCCTACCGCAACATCTTTAGTCGCAGTTAATGGAGCTGCTTCGCTAAGAGGCGCTTTAGAAATCGCTGTAGACCCAAGCGCTGTACCCGGGACATACACTATTCTAACTTCATCCGGTGGTATTACAGGGGCTTTTGATTCAGTGGTCTTTACGGGAGAAGAACAAGCCTACGAACTCTCTTACCTTCCTCTGGGAGCTCCGACATTTGTCGAAATTGCTTTTTTAAACCCCGCCCCCCTGCCACCATCCAATCTACAAGGTAAGCAGAGTAAAAATGACTTTGGCCTCCAATATGAATTCTATAATCAGCTCACATGGACAGCAAGCCCATCAGCCGGAGTCACTAGTTATTTTATTTACCGTGATGGTAAAAAGATTGCAGAAGTAAATAGTTCCACCTATACCTATCAAGATCACGGTAGAAAAAAAGGAGTCTCCTACACCTATGCCATTACAGCAAGCAACACAAAAGGCATTGAAAGCTCTCCCATTAATATCGTCATCACACCTTGAAGGAAGTGTATAAAATGATAAAACCACCGCTTAAATTAAAAATATTTTTATCTATTTTACTAGGTATATCAGCAAGCTTGGGAGCTACCCAAAGATCTTATTGCTTCTCTAAACCAATCTTAGAGTTCAAAGCGGGCTATTTCTTTTTCTCTAACTCTACCATGCGTAAAATCTATGACAAAGGTGGGTTGGATATCCAATTATGCGGCTCCTACCCTCTACGAAGCTTCACCCCTAAATGGGATCTTGCTCTATACGCCGCTGTAGAATATTTGAGCCGATCCGGTAAATCGCTTAATGAGGGTCAAAGTACCTCCTTATGGTCCATTCCAGTAAATATTGGTCTTAAGCCAGTCTACGCAATCACTGACAGTATCGATTATTATTTTGCTATCGGCCCTCGCTACTTTTACCTCCACCAACACAATAACTCCTCGTATGTCTACAAAAACCAATCGGGAAGCGATCTTGGTTTTTTTGTAAATACCGGTTTTAATTGCCTTTTCTATGATCATTTCGTGGTTGATGTTTTTGGCGAGTACTCCTATGCTAATATAGATTTTTATAGCGAAAATCTCTCCATTTATACAAAAAATATGCAAGTGGGCGGCTTTACTTTTGGAGGCGGCCTTGGCTACGAATTTTAAAAACAGCTTACTTGCAATACTCAGTTTTAGCTCTATTGCTTATGGTGATCTTATAGAACCCAATCCTAATCTAGTAGCTGATGGCCTTCCTGGTATTTCGAGAGATATAGTCGGCCTTGTCGAAAAATACACCCATTTCCGTCCCACTTTACTTTTAGATCTCCACCCTACGAAGAGAGAAATGTTAGTCAAGATGCGTCCCGAAGAGGGACAAGTAATGCAACTTCATATGGTAAGTGATCTCGATAGCAAGCTTGTATGCTTGACCACCTTTCCAGATGCTGTTGCAGATGCTCTTTATCAACCGATTAACGGAGTCTATTGTGTTTTTAGTAAGGATATCAACGGAAACGAAAAACATCAAAATTACCGCTACGACTTTGAAACTGGTTCGATCACCCTCTTAACCAATGGCACATCACGCAACTCCTTAGGCATCTGGTCTCCTAAAGGGGATAAGATGGCTTTTACTTCTAATGAGCGGAACGGTAAAGACCAAGATATCTATACTATCGATCCCCTGCACCCAGAATCCAAAAAGTTAATAAGGGAGTTTTCTAGTGGCGATAGCTGGTATATTGAGGATTGGTCAAAAGATGGCAAAACGCTCTTACTCTCTGAGTATCTCTCCGTAAATGATACGAACATTTGGTCTCTTAATCTTGATAAAGGTGATCTGACGCTCCTTACTCCTAAAAATACGAAAGAGGAAGTTGCCTATTTCCAACCACGCTATAGTCATGATGGGGATACTCTTTTCTTTCTAACCGATAAAGATTTTGAATTTAAGACCCTTGTGAGTTTAGACCTAAAAACGAGAGAATTAAAATATTTAACCCCCTCTATAGAGTGGGATATCGACTTATATGAGATCTCTCCGAGCGGCAAAGATATCGTGTGCGTAAGCAATGAAGATGGGATAAGCCGGACACACCTCTTAAGCTTAAAAGAAAGTAAGCATACAAAAGAGCTACTTCACCAAATACCTGTAGGGGTGATCGGCAGACTCCTCTGGGAACAAAATGGTAAAGGCGTACGCTTTAATCTTAGTAGCGCAAAAGCAATCAGTGACATCTACACACTAGAAGTACCTAATGGCTCCTTACAAAGGTTAACAAAAAATAGATCGTCCATGGAGACAGACCATTTTGTAGAACCTGAGCTCGTAAAATGGAAATCCTTTGATGGCAAAGAGATTAGCGGATTTCTCTATCGCCCGCATACACCAAAGCAAGCTAAAACCCCTGTCCGTATTATCATCCATGGTGGGCCTGAAGCGCAATTTAGACCTGAGTTTCTTGGCCAACTCAACTACTATCTTGATGAGCTCGGTATTGCCTTATTACTTCCTAATATCAGAGGCTCTACAGGCTATGGAAAAACCTTTCTAAAGTTACCAAACGGCATGAACCGCGTCGATGCCTATGAAGATTTAAACGCCCTTTTAGATTGGATTAAAGCACAAAGCGACTTAGATGGTGACCGTATCATGGTATCTGGCGGCAGCTATGGTGGCCATGCGACTTTAGCCGTGGCTACTCGTTATAATGAAAAGATTGCCTGCTCCCTTTCCATCGTAGGGATGTCGAATCTCGTCACTTTTTTAGAAAACACAGAACCGCGTAGGCAAGACCTACGCCGCATTATCTACGGCGATGAAAGAGTTCCTGTTGTACGCGATTTTTTAACCTCCATTGCCCCTATTAACCATGCAAAGGCGATCACTAAACCTATATTCGTTGTCCAAGGCCTTATGGATCCCCGCGTCCCCTATTCTGAAAGCGCACAGATGGTCGAGACTTTAAAAGAGATCAAGACTCCTGTCTGGTTTTTAACAGCTACAAATGAAGGTCACGGCTTTTCAAAAAAAGAAAATGTAGATTTTCTTTTCTATGCCACCATAGAGTTTACTAAGAGACATCTTCTCTTAGAATCCTCTAAATAGCCAATTTTCCGTTGAAGAGTCTTTGCTATCTCAAGGAATGGGATAGCCATTTCTTGCAAAAATATTTCGATCGACAAAGCCTACATCGAGAACTATACCTCTTCCACTTCAAAGGCCCAGAAATTTCAATCTCAGCGCTCGGAGTTTAAAGTAGCGCAGCGTCATTTTTGCCCCTAAACTTAAAAAGTTTAGCGATGGAAATGACTTTAAAATATGAGA
>JAFEGE010000124.1 GCA_018240105.1 Verrucomicrobiota bacterium
AAATCAAAAGCTCCATTGACTGTAGTAGAGAAAGTGATATTAGCACCAGCTGCTGTACCACCAGCATTCGTACTATCTAAGGTCAAAGATCCTGTAAGATTTACAGGTCCTGTCATAGTGATAACACCACCAGATGTCGTAATACCAGAGGCTAAATTAATATTTGTTGCACCGGTATAGGTAAGGTTACCGGTTGTCTTTGCTGTAGAGCTTTGTGTAATCGTAGCTGAGGTAGCTGCAATACTTGTCAAAGCAGTTGTTGCACCAACCGCGCTGGCAAAGGTAAGAGTGCCGCTGCCACCTGCAATTGTGAGAGCAAAGCCGCCGTTTAGAGTGCTGCTAAACGTAATACTCGCATTGTTTGATGTGATGGTGCTCGCACCTGTTAGCGTTACGGGGCTTGTAAAGATAAGAGGATTCGCACCACTTACTGTCATACTCGCCCCTATTTGGATAAGAGCGCTACTCGTAAAAATAAGATTTGTTGGAGCGGCTGTTCCTCCAACAATACCTACAAAACTAATAGTCCCTGTGCCTGCCACAAGGGTAAGAGCTTGCGCCCCATTTAACGTACTACTAAAAGTGATGTTAGCACTGTTCGATGTCATGGTGCTTGCACCGGTCAAATTAACCGGGACAGCAAAGGTAAGCGTATTGGCGCCGCTTACCGTAATACTATTACCGATATCGGTACGGAGAGCGCTGACAAAAATAAGATTTGTTAGCGCAGCTGTCCCTCCAACGGCGCCAGTAAAGGTCACAATACCTCCGGTTCCTGCTCGCACCGTAAGGTCAAAAGCACCATTGACTGTATTTGAAAAAGCAATATTAGCGCCAGCTGCGGTACCACCTGCATTTGTACTGTCTAAAGTCGGTGAAACAGTCATAGTTACAGGGCCCGTCATAGTGATAACACCACCAGAAGTTGTGATGTTACCGCCTATAGAGATACCTGTAGCGCCCACATAGGTAAAAGTACTGTTTGTTTTTGCCGTAGAGCTTTGGACAATATTTGTAGACGTAGCACTTATGCTTGTAAGAGGGGTTGTACCACCAACAGCTCCTGTAAAAGTAAGCGTACCACTGCCACCTGTTATGATTAAGGCAAAGGTTCCATTCAAGGTACTACTAAAAGTAATGTTAGCATTATTAGAATTGATTGTACTAGCGGCTGTAAGAGAGACAGGGTTTGTAAAGACAAGGGGATTTGCACCACTCACCGTAATGTTCGCATTAATCTGAATCAGAGTGCTACTTGTAAAAGCAAGAGCTGTTAAAGGAGTTGTTCCACCAACAATCCCTGTAAAGGTAATCGTACCTGTTCCAGCAACAAGAGTTAACTGTTGGGCACCGTTAAGAGTACTACTAAAGGTGATGTTAGCGTTATTCGAAGTCATGGTGCTTGTACCCGTTAGGGTTGTAGCTAGGGGGAATACTAGAGGATTTGCCCCTGTAACGGTAACACTACTTCCCACCTGGATACTGCTGGCGCTTGTAAAAGAGATATTGACTAAAGGGTTAACATTACCGATGGCCCCTGTAAAAGTGACCACACCACCTGTTCCCGCTCTCGCTGTAAAGGTCGTCGCTCCATTTAAGGTGCTTGAAAAGGCAATATTAGCACCAGCAACCGTACCACCTGCATTCGTACTATCAAAAGTTGGCGCCCCTGTAATATCACAAGGACCTGCTATCGTGATCACACCACCAGAGGTTGTGATACCTGCTGCTATATTAATATCTGTAGCACCCGTATAAGTGATCGCCCCTGTAGTCTTTGCTGTCGAGCTTTGGTTGATAGTAGCAGAAGTAGCGTTTAGGCTTGTAAGAGCAGTTGTCCCACCTACCGCACCTGTAAAAGTAAGCGTCCCACTGCCCCCTGCCAAAATAAGAGCAAAGCCACCATTTAACGTGCTATTGAAGGTAATATTGGCATTATTTGATGTAATCGTGCTTGCGCCTGTCAAAGTGACAGGGCTTGTAAAGACAAGAGGATTGGCGCCGCTAACAGTAATATTATTGCCTACTTGGATTAGAGTCGGGGTACCAAAGACAAGATTTGTCGGCGGTGTTGTACCACCAACAGCCCCTGTAAAGGTAACAGTCCCTGTGCCCGGAGCTAAAGTAAGAACTTGCGCTCCGTTTAATGTACTGGTGAAGGTGACGTTAGCGTTATTTGATGTAATCGTGCTCGCACCTGTAAGATTAACAGGGACAGCAAAAGCAAGCGCATTCGCACCCGTTACCGTAATATTGCTTGCAACATCAGTACGAAGAGCGCTCGTAAAGACAAGGTTCGTTAAAGCTCCGGTACCACCTACTGCTCCTGAAAATGTAACAACACCGGCCGTTCCGGCACGCAAGGTAAGAGCAAAGGCGCCATTGATCGTATTAGAAAAACTAATGTTACCACCAGCTGCTGTACCCCCAGCATTTGTTGTATCGACCGTTAAAATGGCAGCAAGAGTTACCGGCCCTGTCATCGTAACGACACCCGTATTGGTAGTCACACCACCCGTCAAAGTAATCGCCGTAGAGCCTGTATAGGTAAAAGCGCCCGTTGTTCTTGCTGTCGAACTTTGGGTAATTGTAGCAGCCGTCACAGCAAGACTTGCAAGAGCAGTTGTACTACCTACAGCACCGGTAAAGGTAGTGGTACCGCTGCCACCTGCAATCGTAAGAGCTTGCGCTCCATTTAATGTACTACTGAAGGTCACGTTAGCGTTATTTGATGTAATCGTGCTGGTACCTGTCAAAGTTACAGCGCTTGGAAATGTAAGAGGATTTGCACCTGTAACGGTTATATTATTTCCTATTTGAATAAGAACAGCGCTTGTAAAGGTAATATTGGTAGGAGCAGCTGTACCACCAACAGCACCTGTAAGAGTAATTGTGCCCCCTGTTCCTGCTCTAAGGGTTAACGTTGTTGCTCCATTTACTGTGTTTGTAAAATTGATGTTAGCGCCAGCAGCTGTCCCCCCAGCGTTCGTACTATCAAAGGTCGGTGTATTAGAGATAGTGGTGGGGCCTGTCATCGTGATAACACCACCACTTGTTGTCACATTACCAGCAATATTGATAGCAGTAGTTCCAGTATAGCTAAGAGCCCCTGTAGATTTTGCCGTGCTACTTTGTGTAATCGTAGCACCACTTACCGTTAAACTTGTCGGAGAAGTCGTAGCGCCAACTGTACCTGTAAAGGTAACAGTACCAGTACCCGCGACTACGCTAAAGACTTGCGCTCCGTTAAGCGTGTTATTAAAGGTAACATTTGCGCTGTTTGAAGTAATCGTACTTGCGCCCGTTAAACTAAGAGGTGCTGTAAAAGTAAGAGGATTCGTACCATTTAGTGTGATATTGGCGGCGACCTGTATAAGATTAGCACTTGTAAACTCCAAATCTGCGAGAGGTGTCGTACCGCCTACAGCCCCTGTAAGAGCAACTGTTCCTGTACCTGCCACAAAAATAAGATTTTGAGCGCCATTGATCCCACCACTGAAGGTAACGTTTGCGTTATTCGAAGTAAGGGTACAATTACCTGTAAGGCTTACCGGCCTTGCACAAGAAAAGGCGTTCGCCCCTGACACTCTAATATTGCTACCTATTTGAACAAGGCTTGCGCTCGTAAAGACCATATTTGTAAGTGGCGTTGTATTGCCGATAGCACCTGAAAATGTTATGCTACCAGCTGTCCCCTCTCGAAGGGTCAAAGCAAAGGCACCGTTTATAGTGCTAGAGAAACTAGCATTAGCGCCAGCTGCCGTACCACCAGCATTTGTTGTATCAATACTTACGGTCCCCGTTAAAGTAACAGGCCCCGTAATAGTAATAATACCACCGGCAGTTGTGACGTTACCCCCCAGGTTAATAGCTGTCGGCGCTGTGAAAGTAATACCGCCAGTTGCTCTAGAGCTAGAAGTCTGTGTAATAGTAGCGCCGGTTGCACTAAGGCTTGCTAAAGCGGTTGTACCACCAACAACTCCTGTCATAGTGACGACCCCTGCCGTACCTCCATTTAAGTTAAGAGCAAAAGCACCATTGACAGTCCTAGAAAAACTGATATTTGCGCCAGTGGCTGTCCCTCCAGCATTTGTTGTATCTAAAGTGACATCAGCTCCTAGAGTAACAGCCCCCACAAGGGTAATAGCACCACCTCTTGTGGTAATGCTATTGTTAAGGGTTATAGGGCCGGCACTTCCAGAACCTGCCGTTAAGGTAAGAGAGGCCCCCGCTGT
>JAFEGE010000125.1 GCA_018240105.1 Verrucomicrobiota bacterium
GTTGTCCCATCGCCTCTCTTTTGTCTCATCTTAAAGGCTGCCTCTTTTACAATAGAGGCTCCCATATTGGCAAAGCTCTCTTCTAGCTTTACGGCTTCAGCTACAGTTGCGCCATCTTTTGTCGTATGCAGAGCTCTATTCTTACGAACGATAAGAACACTTCTTCCACAGGGACCCATCGTCGCTTTTACGACATTAGAGAGAAGAGTCACCCCTTTTTGCATCTTAGCCTTCGCCTCGTTTTTGAATTCGAGCCGTTTTGCCATATTTTTCTCCTCGCAATCTCACTCGTCATGATACGATTCTTAATGAATATACCCAAGTGGATTCAAAAATTGGAATTTTGGCAAAATGGTACCCGTAAATTTTAACCAAACTTCGTTGGCGCTGAAGCGAGCCGCTGTGGTACACAGGGCGAGTTGAGGCGGGTTGAAATTTACGAAGTACCAGTGAAGCCAAAAACCAATTTTTGAGTTCAGTTGGGTATATATCCGGAAGGGCTATGATCTTAGAACGCCAAGAGTTTCAAAAAGGGATGGGGAAAAACCTCTTCTTTGCCACAAAAGAGGATGAGGAGGCTTATCGCACCTTTGAGGCGCTCTATGAGAAGAACAAAGCTAAACCCCAAAAAGAAGAGACGCCTAAAAAGATTCATCTTGTCTGGGTAGGGCCAAATCCTTATCCCGAACAATCGCTTAGCTACTTAAAAAGCTGGCAAGGCTTTCATCCTACCTGGCCCATAAACCTATGGAGCGATCGAGAAAGAGAGGAGCTCCCCTCTTTTGTAACTGTAAGACTTATTACAAAAGAGCTTTTAGAACCTTATCATGACCTCTATGAACAGATGACTTGCTTAGGTGCCAAATCCGATCTCTTAAGAGTCTCTATTCTTAAGAAAGAGGGGGGCCTTTATGCCGATCACGACATCGAATGCCGCGGGGCTTTTGATACCCTTTGTGAGCGTTATCCTTTCTTTACAAGCCTTCTCTTTGCACAAAAAGACCACCTTCTAGACCGCTCTATCTTAGTTAAAAATAGCCTTCTTGGAGCAAGAGCCTCTCATCCAACTCTAGAGCGTATTCTACAAGAAATTAAGAGTCGCTTCGATCCTAAAGTCCCCCTCTCTACAGACCGAACTCTCAAGCAGTCTTTTTTCTCTTTTCACAAGGCAATTCTAGAAGAGGCAAAAAAAGAGAGCTTTGATGGCATCATCCTGCCTCCTAGCTATTTTTTAATGGAGGGGAAAAAATTCGGCCTCTTCGCTCGAGAAGATATTGCGCGCTCTTGGCATCCGGATGAAAGAGCTAAGATTGCTTACTTAGAGCTTCGCCTAGAAAAAGTCAAAAAAAGACTATGCATTGCAGTGGCTCTTTCTGCTTTTCTTCTTCTAGCGCTTTTTCTATCATTGTTTTTATGGATTTAAAAGAGATTTATTACGAAGGGCTTGTCGTTGGACCAAGGGAGTGTAAAACTGCTTTACAACGCCGCCTTACCGCGGTAAAGGACCTCTTAGAAAACCCCTCTCTTTTACAGGATAAATTCCCCTTCCCTATCCCCTCTTTTGAAAGAAAAAGCGCCTCTCTTTTAACCTTTCGTAGCGATAAGAAACTTCCCTTTTGGATCGGCGCTATGACGTGGGTTTTAGAGCCCGAAAAGGATGTAGCTATTCCCGTTTTACAACTTCCGACCAAGAGAAGAATACCCTGGCTCTCGGAAGAGGAGATCGTTCGCCATGAAGAGGTCCATGCAAGGCGCGCCCTTTTTAATGAGAGGCGCTTTGAGGAGATTTTGGCTTACCACACCTCCTCTTCTACATGGCGCCGCTTTTTAGGTCCTCTTTTCCAGACAAACAAGGAATCGACCCTCTTTTTACTTCTTCTTTTACCACCATTTTTTTCCGCCTGGTTTTACTCTATCCCAGCTCTTTATCTTACTCTTCTTTTATTAAGACTTATGCAAAACCAATATATTTATAAAAGAGCCTACCAAAATTTACAAAAGAGCTTTATAAAAGCTGAAAAAGTTCTTGAATGCTTGCAAGATGATGAAATTGTTTTATTTGCAAAAGGAAAAGAGGATGCAATTATAAAAACATCGCTTAGGTGGCAACAGATTTTCTTGCTCTTCAAAAGGCAAAACTAGTATTTGAAAAATATGAAGTACAAAGGATCTTCAGAAACTATTTTACACCGGATACTCACCGTATTTTTTATTATGGTGGTTCCGCTCTTCATTCTTAGCCACTTCTCTCTTCTTCGTTCCAGACGGGACCTCTCCTGCCAAATCTCTGGGGACTGCTTCTCTACAAACAATGAATTGCAAGAGAAGAGCTTTGTCTTTCTCCTTTACGGAGAAGGGGATGGGGCAACTTATGAGCACAATTTACACTCCATTTTAAGCCAAAAGTATGACAGATATCGCATCGTCTACTTTCTGCCTAAAACCGAAGAGGCTCTGATAGAAAAACTCCAGCTTATCTCTATTGCAACGGGTAAAAGGGAGGCCATCTCCTTTGTGCAACTCTCAAGCCCACTCCCAACGATCGACATTTTACGCAAAGCTGTCGAGAGCTGTAAAAACGAAGAGGTGATTGTCCAACTCTCTGTGACAGATTGGCTTGCCCACGAAAATGTCCTCTCGCTTCTAAACCAAGCCTACAATAGTGGAGAGAATATTTGGCTCATTTATAGTGAATACTTAAGCTACCCCTCCTATCAAAAAGGGAACCTACAGCCCTACATAAAGCGTATGTTTGCCTCCTATTTTCA